>JANOPI010000381.1:0-3128 GCA_031421755.1 Flavobacteriales bacterium
CAGCGTTTCCTGGCAGAGCAGCAACCCGAAGTTCACCTTCGCTTATGATAGTATCCCCAAGGTGATCTTCCCGACCATGGACCTGCGCTGTCTGGCCAAGGGCGACAGCGCTGTTATCCGCAACACCAGCGGGGTCTACATGCCCACCCGGGGCATTTTCTATGGCAAAGCCGGCCGCATCGATTGGCAACGCGCGGGCTTGAAACCCACGGCCACCTTCGCCGAATGGGACCACCCGTACGAAGTGAAGGTGAAGGGCTCGGACATCGAAGTGGACAGCGTGAGTTTCAATGATCCGTACTTCGAAAAAACGCTCTTCGGCAAGGTGAATGACAAGCTGCTGGCGAACGTGACGGCCGAGAACGCGAGCTATCCGCGCTTCGAGAGCAATGACCGCCGCATGAAGATCCGGGAGATCGTAGAAGGCGTCGACTTCGAGGGCGGCTTCACCATGCAGGGCGCGAAACTGCAAGGCTATGGCACCAAGGAGGAGCAGGCTTTTCTCACCTTTTACCGCGACAAACGACCCTTCATTGTGATCAAAGGTCTGGTCTTCACCATCGCACCGGACAAGATCACCAGCGAGGACGTGATGATCACCTTGCGCTTGGATCAGGACAGCCTCTGGCATCCCAGTGTGAGCCTGCGATTCCGCAAGGACAAGAAGCAGCTCGTCGCCATCAAAAGCAACGAAGGCCTGAGCATGGCCCCCTGGTGGGACAGTTTCCACCAGCTTGACATGCAGTTCGAGGAGCTGCGTTGGAAGCAGGGCGATCCCGTGGTGGAGGTAAGCAACCTGCAGGGCAGCGCTCAGACCAAGGCCCTCTTTGAAAGCTACAACTACTTCAAAGAGATACGCTACAAAGCCATGCTCGGTACCGATGCCGTGCATCCCCTCAGCCGCTTGCGCGATTATCAAAAGGTGGCCGGGGATGTTTTCCTGGCCGGTGACTTCGCCAAGTTCACCAAGCTCCAGAAGCCCCAGGTGATCCCCATGATGTTCGATATGGCCGTGCGCCGGTACATCGACTACGACCCGGAAAGCGAGCTCGTTCGCGTGCTCCCGCGATTGGGAGAGCACACCTTGGCCAGTGCCAAGAAGATCGACTATGACGTCCTGCAATTCAACAGCGATGCCGAAGATGGCGTGAACGGATCGATCAACCTGCTGAACAACGACCTCACCCTCAAAGGCGTGGCGCGCATCATCGTGAGCGATTCGCAGGATGTGCGCATTTTCCCCAGCGAGCGGACCGTTACCGTGAAGAAGGGTCGCGATTTCACCTTCGGAGGCAGGATCACCGCTGGAAAGCTCAACTACTTCGGCAAGGAGTATTATTTCCACTATACCCCCTTCATCATCGACCTGCTCAATGTGGATAGCGTGAGCTTTTACGCTGACAGCTTCGAGCCAGAAGCCAACGGCGATATTACCTTGGTGCGTGTGAAGAACGTGCTCGAAAAAGTGAGCGGCACCCTGCAGATCGATGAGCCCAACAACAAAAGCGGTGTTCAGACCGTGATGCGCGACGGTAAACGATTTGGCCGCTACCCGGAGTATCCCAAGTTCAACAGTGCACAAGAAAGCTACGTGTTCTATGACCGAGGCGATATCCAGAAAGGGGCCTACAAACGTGACGATTTCTATTACAAAAGCGACCCCTTCACGATCGACTCCCTGGACAACTTTACCAACGCTGGACTCACCTTCAGCGGTACCCTCATGAGCGGTGGTATCTTCCCGGATATCCGCGAGCCGCTCACCCTGCAGCACGACTATGCCCTGGGTTTCGTGCGCGCCACAGGCGATGGTGGGCTGCCCCTCTATGGCAAAAAGGCCAAGTTCGCCAACACCCTCAAGCTTGATCACGCGGGCCTTCATGGCGATGGTGACTTCACCTACCTGACCACCATCGCCAAAAGCAAGGACCTCTATTTCACCCCCGATACCACCTACGGCGTAGCGGACACCCTCTACAACGGCGCCGCCAGCAGCCCCACAATGAAGGTGCCGAATGTGCATGCCAGCAACGTCTTCCTCCGCTTCGAACCAGCCCAAGACGTGCTGCTGGCCAAGCAATTGGAAAGGCCGATGGTGATGTACGACGGTATGGCCTACCTGCATGGCAAAACCGAACTGCGGCCTGCGGGAATGACCGGAGCGGGCCTCGTTGACTTCTCCAACGCCACGCTGAAGAGTCGGCTCTTCCAGTTCGAAACCATGAAGCTGCACGCGGACACCAGCGACTTCCGTTTGACGGAAGGGGACACCGCCAGTATCGCTTTCCGGACGGACAACGTGAATGCCACGGTGAAGCTCGATGAGCGTATCGGTGAGTTCGTCAGCAACGGCAACGAGACCAAGGTGGAATTTCCGGTGAACCAGTACATGTGCTTCATGGACCGCTTCAAATGGTACATGGACCAAGGGGACCTGGAACTCGAAAGCGATCGCAAGACCGCCGCTGTGAACGAGGATCTTCAGCTCTCCGGCAGCAACTTCATCAGCACCCGGGCCGATCAGGACTCCCTCAGCTTCATGGCTCCCAAAGCGCGCTACGACCTGAAGCAGCATCTGATCACCGCCAACGACGTCCAGTTCATTCAGATCGCCGATGCCTTGATCACACCCGACAGCAACCGCGTACGCATCCGCCGCAACGCCGAGATGGACCCCATCGAACGAGCGATCATCACGGCGAACAATGTCACCAAGTACCATACCATCTACAACGCCACCGTGAACATCAAAAAGAAGCGCGAGTACAGTGCTTATGGCGACTACGATTACGTGGACGAGACGGACAAGAAATTCACCATCCACTTCACGGAGGTCAAGGTGGACACCGCCTACCAGACGCGCGCCAAGGGCCGCATAGGCGAGGAGGAGAAGTTCCAGTTGAGCCCGGCCTTCGACTACTTCGGCGACGTGCTGCTTGCCGCCACCAGCAAGGAACTCACCTTCAGCGGAAGCACGCGCATCCTGCATGATTGCGCCGGCATCGGCAAGAACTGGATGCGCTTCGAAGGTCCGATAGATCCGAAGGAGGTCTTTATTCCTGTTGGCGATTCGCTAAGCGACGATACCGGTGCCGACATCGGAGCGGGTATCTTCCTCAACAGCGACG
>JANOPI010000382.1:0-2478 GCA_031421755.1 Flavobacteriales bacterium
ACGATACGGATCACCTGCTCCACGCGATCTTGAAGAAGACCCTATCGCTGGTGGAGGACGTGACCACCGACCCGATCACCATGGGACTCGCTCAGGACATGCAATGGGCATTCGATCATGTTCAGGAGCAACGCGTCAATGCCGCGAGCTTCGACCGCATCCATGCGGACCGCAAGACGAAGGGCTACACGGATGCGATCCTCTTGGCCAAGCTGATCTTGCTGAACTATGCCCCGGATGTGAAGGGTGGCCGGGAGCACATTCTGAGCCTGCTCTTCGACATGAACAAGCTGTTCGAGCTGGTGGTGCTACGACTGTTGAAACGCGCGGGGGCCGAACGATCGGGATTAGCGGTCATCGGGCAGAACAGTCGTGAATTCTGGAACGGCCAGAAGATCAGACCGGACATCTTGATCGAACAGGAGGGGCGCTTGCAGTGCATCATCGATACCAAGTGGAAGTTGCCCAAGGATGACAAGCCGGCCGATCCGGACCTGAAGCAGATGTATGTGTACAACAGGCAGTTCGGTAGCGCGGAGAGTGTTCTGCTCTATCCGGGTAACAAGGTCGGCACCAGGCGCATCGACTACGATGTAGACCACGAGCGCACGCAAGACCATGGGTGCTCAGTGCGGTTCATTGAGCTTTTCGATAGGGCGGGTGATCTTCAATTGGAGAAGTTGCGGACCTTGTTGATGGAGTTGGTTCCGATCGACCCGGAGCAATTGCCTAAGGCCAGTTAAGCGCCAAAGGGTTCATCGTACGCCATACTCCTCGCTCAACTGCTCAATTGCAGCTCGCACTACCAGGGGTCATTGCCGCCACGCCCTCCAAAGCGTTCCTGCCTCATGGTCCAAACTGAAGAACGCCTTCCGCAAGCGCGCCTCCAGATCCACCTGTCGGATGCGCGCATCGATGAGCGGCACTTCGCGGGCGTTCACCAGGAAGAGGGAGCTCTCCCCGGCGGCGAATCGCTGGTTCTCTCCAGCGAGCAGTCGTTCGTTGTTCACCACCATATCAGCGCCCAATTGTACTTGTTCGGCGAAGACGTTGATGTCGTTCACGCGTTCGTTGATGCGGTTGCGGATGCGCTGGCGGTCGTGCTCCAGGCCGAGGTTCGCATCGGTGACGCGCAGCTTCGCGATGGTAAGTTCGCCGCGTTCCTTGCGGAGGAAGAGCGGAACCTGGAAACCGATTCCGAATTGATAGCCATCGCCGAGGAGCGTGGTGCCTTGCTTGTTATTCACCGCCCCGCCGTTGCCGAGCCATTGATACTTGAGGTCGAGTTCAGGCTTCAGGTATTCGTTACGCAGGCGACGGTCGATCTCCAATTGATCGATGCGTGCGCCGGCCTGTTCGAGCAATGGGTGCTTGGCGACGGCATTCGCGATGGCCGTATCCGCCAGTTGGAAAGTCGCGGGAGAGGAAAGGTCCGCTGGGTCCGGCACCACGCCCGTCTGAAGCTCCAAAGGTTGTTGCGCGGCGTTCCACAAGTGGTTGCTCAAGCGCAGGCCCGCATTCCGAAAGTTCAGGCTGGCCTGCTGTTGGCGCATCTGGCGGTCCTGAAATTGCAAGTACGCTTCCAGCGTGTCGATGGCTGGTCGATCACCACCGCGCCAACTGCCACGCACGTTGTCCAAACGAGCGTTCGCCAGATCCACGGCACTATTGCCAACATCGAGCGCGCGGTATGCCGCTACCCAATCGGTGTGATCACTCAACGCTTGTAGCAACAGGTCGTTCAGCATTTGCTCCTGCTCGGCTTGTGTGGCGCGCAGGTAGGCTTGCGACTTCCGTAGCGTGGCGCGCCGCTGATCGATGAAGAGTCCCTGTCCAACGCTGATCTGGCCACCGACCTTCAACAGTCCGTCGTTGGGCGTGAATGCTTGCGGATCAAGCAGGTCGCCACTGTTCTCTTGGTACCCCGCGAAGAGTTCCACTCCATACCATGTCGGCACTTTCAACCCGGCATCGAAGAGGTGGAAGTAGTTCTTCTCATCGAACTGCTTCTCGTCGTAGTTGGCCGTGGCCATGGGATCGAAACCGCCGCGCGCACTGCGTACCGTGGCTTCGCCCAATTCCGGTCGTAAAGCCGCCTGCCGGGCCACCGGGTGGTTCTCAAGCACCATGCGAGCGAAGGCATCGCGGGTAAGAACGGGTGGTACTTGGGCGAATGCGGAGGTGCCGATGGTGATAGCAAACACGATGCACGCCGATGCCAGGATGCTGGTGAGGCGAACACCGGCCACGACCCCTTCGGGAACGTCGGGCGTTTTGCGATTGTTTTCTCCAAGCTGTGACCCCTGCGGGGTCGGAACTACTCGGGGTGCTAGGTCTAATATCTGCGACCCCTTTGGGGTCGACTGTGCGCGATCGTCTTTGTTTGGGATGAAGACATCACCATGCTGCCCATGTGCATTCGACCCTAAAGGGGTCGCAGCATGTAGCATGGCATGCCATGCGTTGTATTCGACCCCG
>JANOPI010000383.1:0-50311 GCA_031421755.1 Flavobacteriales bacterium
GCGCACATCGGAGATCCTCAAGGGCAACCGGCGCATAACAGCGGATACGGCCCTCCGGCTTTCGCGCTACTTCGGCAATTCCGCCAAGTTCTGGCTGGGTCTGCAGGATGACTTCGACCTGGAAGAAGAAGGCCGCGCGAAGAAGGCGGAACTGGATGGCATCGCGCTGGTAACGCGTTCAGCGGCTTGATCGGAGGCTGGTCAGGGTCTCGCAAAGTGCCGTTCGTTCCGCCATACAACGGCCACGAACGTGGCTAACACGATTGCCCGTATCGCATAGTTCGCGAACCCTGTGATGGGCAGTTGTTCAGCGCCCCACCACAAGAACACTGCCGCTGCCATGTACGAGAGCACCCGCCCAACAGTGTACGGCACCGGGTAGTGCTTCTGCCCCCACACGTAGCTGATCGCCGCCATGCTCGCGTAGCAGATCAACGTGGCCCACGCCGCACCCATGTACCCTATGCTCGGGATCAGGGTGAAGAGCAGCACGAGCGTAATGATGGCACCGACGACAGCGATGGTCCCACCGGCTCGCGTCTTGTTGGTCAGCTTGTACCACACGCTCTGGTTGTAGTAGATACCCAGGAAGACGTTGGCCAGCATCAGGATCGGCACAACACGCAAGCCTTCGTGGTAGGCCGGGTTCGGGATGAACCACTTGAACAGGTCGAGGAAGAGCATCACGCAGAGGAAGGCCGCCATGCACACGGCCACGAAGAGGTTCATGATGCGGGCGAACGTCTCCTTGCTGTTCTTCTCCTTCGCATGGCTGAAGAAGAAGGGTTCCGCGCCCATGCGGAAGGCCTGGATGAAGAGCGTGATCAGCACCGCCAGCTTGTAGCACGCACCGTAGATGCCGATCTGTGCGTCGGCGACGTCCGCGGGCAACAGGTACTTGAGGATGATGCGATCGGCCGTTTCGTTCACCATGCCCGCGAGGCCGGCGATCATCAATGGCAGGCCGAAAGCGGCCAAGGCCCGCAGCAATTGTTTCTGGAAGTGTGAGGGCGATGGCCACGACGGAAGCAGCACAAGCAACTTCACGCCGGTGGACACCAGGTTGATCGCGAACACATAGCCCACACCGAAGGCCGGGTCATACACCGCATCCATAAGCGCGGTGCGTTCGCCAGCGTTGTAGCGCTTCATGCAGTAGAGGAACAAGAACACGCTGAGGCCCACGTTCACGGCCACGCTCAGGATGTTGATGAACGCGTACTTCCATGGCCGCCCTTGTTGCCGTAGCCGTGCCATGGGTATCGCGGTGATGGCATCGATGCCGATGATCAGCACGAGCAAGAGCACGGAGCTGGCGTGCGCGGGGAAGTGCAGTCCCTCGGCTATGGATCCGGAGAACAAACTGCCCAGCGCCATGAAAAGGAGCGCCGGAATCAGCAGCGCATAGGTGGCTGTAGCATAGACCGTACGTCCCCCGTCACTGGGCTGTTGAAGCGGCGTGTTCATGGAGAACCGGAAGAAGGCCGTCTCCATGCCGAAGGTGAGCACCACGTTGAGGAAGGCTGTCCACGAGTACAGCGCGGTGACCACACCGTAGTCCGCTGGCTCGAACACGCCCTTGCTGGTGTACAACGGTACGAGCAGGAAGTTGAGGAAGCGCGCAACGATGCTGCTCAGCCCATAGATGGCCGTTTGCCCGGCGAGTTTGCGGAGGACGCTCATGGATGTTCGCGGCGCACCTTGAAAGGGGACAAGGAAGGGTCCGGACCTTCACGTTCGATCACACCGAACCGGGTAAAGGGCGCGTCTGAAATACCCAGGATGGATCGACGCAGGATGATGTCTTTCTGTCCACTCTTCAAATGAAGGAGAATATGCGGACGGTTGGTTTTCGTTGGGCGGAACCTGGATCGCGTACGTGTGTAACCTGAAAAACTCGACCAGGGCAATAGCTGGCGTGGGCCGATAAGGTACCCGAGTTCAAGGTGGGTTTGGCAGAGCGTCGCACGGATCGGAGCCCGCAGGATCGCAGTGGCGATCAGCGCGGCCAAAGCGACCATGAAGAAGGCCCGCACCGCGCCGGCGATGGACATGCGGAGTTCAAAGTAGACCCAGAGCCCGGAGCAAAGGAACGAGAACACCATCACCAAGCCGAGGAGGATATTCCCCCAGTGGGGTTTGTAGATGAAGGCGGCCTGTCCTTGTGGATCCGGTCGGAAGTGGTTCGCTGGGTCGGACCGGCCCGGGTCGAGGATGGCCCCCGGCAATGAATCCGCAGCGGGTATGCCCCATTCCTTCATGATGTGGTCGAAGCCTTCGGGCGTGAGCCTTGTGCGATGCAGCCCTGTGAACCGGATCATGCGGCCAGAACGGAACTGCATGATGCGGTCGACAGGGCCTCGGACCATTCGTTCCTTCGAGAGGAGCGTTCCATTCTCCACGCTGTACATCTCAATATCTTCTACGCTGAACGATTTGCGCCGACCAAACGGGTAGCCGAATGTCAATGTGCGTTCCGGGAGGTAGAACCGGAAGACCGCCGGTGTGCGCAGGATCTTGCGGGCCATCCGAACAAGCACGAACACCAGCACAAACGTGATGATGAAGAATGCACCATAGGTGCCAGAACCATTGAACACGCCGATCATCCCTTCCCTGGCAAGGCCTATTGCTATGGCGAGCAGTGGAATGAAGTAGATGTATTGGAACAACACACCGGAAGGGAGTGACCGGTGTACGACCACGTCGTGCAGGACCACGGTGTTCTGGTCCAGCGGAGGAGCTGGCTCTTTTGCCCGGCGTTCTCTCCGCGCGGAAAGATGCTTGCTGAGCTTCGGTGAAGGTTGCGTTCTGCGAGCCATAACGGAGGTCGCTACAAGCATAGGCTGCTCAGCCTGTAGATGGCCGTTTGCCCGGCGAGTTTGCGGAGGACGCTCATCGGTTCAAGCGCTCCTCCAGATCCATGCGTCCGTGCAGCACCCGAATGATCTCAATGGTGCGGCCCATTTCGTTCATGCGATAAAAGACCAGATGCGACCCGACCTTCATACCCAAGTAGCCCTTTCGCATACGCCCGAACTCCTTGCCGGCACCGGGATCCTGCAGGATCATGTCGAACGCGTCAAGGATCAGATCCACATACCGGTCGGCCTGTTCCACGGACCAATGCGCTACCGTATACAGCCAGATGCTCTCCAGGTCATCGGTCGCTACCCTGCTTACCTTCAACTTCATCCCTTGCGGCCATGCTTGCGGTGCAGACCGGGCAGGAAGTCCTTGCGTTCGAAGTCCAGAACGAATCCGGACCGTTCGCCTTTCTTGAGCTCCTTGATGAGGCTTTCCTTCTTCGTTTCCTCCACCTCGAACAACCGCAAGGCCGCGCGGATCACTTCGCTTACGGAGGTGAACTTGCCGGACTTCACTTGCCTAGATACGAAGGCTTCGAAGTGATCGCCCAGGAGGATGGATGTGTTCTTGCTCATGGTGTTGCCGAAATCAACGCGAAGATACCATGCTTTGGTATCGTGGCTCATCTGGGCGATCGCCCTGCGCTCAGAGGCAGGATCGAGACATGTTCCGGGCACCGTCGTCGCTCAGCCCATAGATGGCCGTTTGCCCGGCGAGTTTGCGGAGGACGCTCACTTGATGATGCGGAGATCTGTCAAGGTCGAGGGTGGATTTCCAAGGAACCTAAGCAGCCATCGAAAATGATCAACCGATCGGTCAGGATCGCCGAGGTGCAACCAGCCCATGGCGGATCAGCTTGGAAAAGGAAGGACAGCGTATCGTGATGATTGAAGTAAGTTCCTTGGTATGTTTCCTCTGATGCACCCCGCAGACCTCGGTTCTCGAAAGAGAATGTCCCGTCTTCGTAAAGCTGCATCACCACCTGCCCCAGCGGAGCCTCTCTGCTGGCGAATATGATTGGGTCCGGACCGCTGCAACCCGAGTTGGCCAAGAGCGAACAAAGACTCAGGCTAAGCAGAGAGAGGCGGGTCATGCACCCGCGAAATTCGCCTTCCGCTTCTCCATGAATGCACTGGTGCCCTCCTTGAAGTCCGCCGTGCCGAAGCACGTGCCGAACTCCTCGATCTCGCGTTGCATGCCATTGGCTCCCGGTTCGTAACCGGCGTTCACCGCGCGGATGGCGGCGGCCAGTGCGGTGGGCGAGTTCTTCATGATGGCGGCGGCCAGCTCATTGCACTTGGCGAGCAGCTCGGCCTGTGGTACAACGTGGTTCACCAGCCCCCATTGCAGGGCCTCATCGGCTTTGATCATGCCCGCGGTGAAGATCATCTCCATCGCCTTGCCTTTGCCGACCAGTCGCGCCAAGCGCTGCGTGCCGCCGTAGCCGGGGATCACCCCGAGCGAGACTTCCGGCAGGCCCATGCGCGCATTGTCGCTCGCTACGCGGATATGGCAGCTCATGGCCAGTTCCAATCCGCCGCCGAGCGCGAAGCCGTTCACCGCGGCGATCACCGGCTTGTTCATGCGCTCCACATGATCGAAGAGCTTCTTCTGGCCATCGGCGCTCAAAGCTTTGCCTTCCTCCACCGCGAAGTGCGCGAACTCCTTGATGTCCGCACCGGCGACGAAGGCCTTCGGTCCGCTGCCGGTGATGATGAGGACGCGGACATTCTTATCGGCATCGGCTTCGTTCAGTGCCTGGTCAAGTTCGGCGATGGTGTCGCGATTCAGCGCGTTGAGCTGTTCGGGGCGGTTGATGGTAATGGTGCGGGTACCATCGGCATCGGTAACGAGGAGGTTGTTGAAAGCCATGTTCTATTGGATTGTCTCGCCGAGCAACGTCGGAGGCGTAAACCGCAGGGCGCTCACGCGACCGAGGCTCGAGGCGCAAGATGTTCTGATGAATGGTTCCGCCAAAAGTATCGGTAGTGTTTGCCCCTCGACTGCGCTCGGGGTGACAACTCATTGCAAAGTTGTCAAAGGAAGCGAGATGACGAATGTGGTTCCGGTGCCAACGCTGGTATCGAACCGCACATGTCCTCCGGCCTGCTCCACCATTCGCCTCACCATCGCCAAGCCCAGGCCCATACCGCTGCTCTTTGTGGTGAAGCTCGGCTCGAAGATGCGGTCGCGCACGCCTTCCGGAATACCTGACCCATTGTCCCGCACTTCGACGATCGCTTGATCGCCTTCCTCGCGGAGCATCACATCGACTTTTCCGCGACGCTCTTCCGGCACGGCCTGCAGCGCGTTCTTGATCAGGTTGTTGAAGACGCGTAACAGATGCTCGCGATCGGCCTTCACCATCAGCGGAGTTGTAGCGTGCAGTGAGATGTCAGCATTCGGGGTGCCCGCGAAGAGGGCCACGGCGTTCTTGGCCACCTCGTTCAGGTCGAGCACAACCTCATGGGCGGCGCTCATCTGCGCGAAGCGGGAGAAGTCACCGGCCACACGGCTGAGGGCATCGATCTGTTCCACCATGCTTGTGGTGAAGCGGTCGAGCTTCTCTTTCGCGTTCGGTGCGCTCGCATCCCACGTATGTTGGAAATGCTGGATGCCGAGCTTCATCGGGGTGAGCGGGTTCTTGATCTCGTGCGCTACCTGTTTCGCCATTTCCTTCCAGGCGCTTTCGCGTTCGCTTCGGGCGAGTTTCTCGGCACTTTCCCTTAGTTCTTCCACTTTTCGGTTGTACACGCGCACCAGTTCACCGAGTTCGTCATCGCCTTGGTAGGGCAGCGGATCGTTGCGTTCTCCGAGCTGGATGCGCTCGAGTCCGCGCTTCAACAACAGGAGCGGCCGTGTGGTCCAGTTGGCGATCACGGCCGCGGCCAAAGTGCTGAGCAGGAAGAGCAGCACGAAGAGGTTCACGATGGCCACGTAGCCAGCGGTGCGCTCATCATCGATTTCACTTTGTCGCGCGAAATAGGGCACCGAGATGTAGGCCAGCACATCACCACGATCGTTGAGCAAAGGACGGTAGGCGGCTTGGAACGCGGCATCACCGATACGCTCCTCGTGGGTGAAGGCGCTCTGGTTCCCGATGGCCATGGCCATGTAGGCATCCGGGTCCATGCGCGTGCCGAGCAAGCCGCTATTGAATACCTGTTCACGGGAAGTGCCGATCAATTCGCCGCTGGGAGCATACGCGGCGATGTCCGTGAGCAGCACAGCGCTCGCCTTGTCGATCCAATGGTCGAGGTCGCGGCGCATGTCAGGCCGGATGGTCGCTTCCAACCGCGTGTGTTGGCGAAGTTCGGCCACGGCCGAGCGCGATCGTTCGTCCAATTGTTCAGTCACGTGCGCGGCGTGGTCCGTGCGGAGCAAGCGTTGCGCACCGAAGGCGAAGAGGACGATCGCGGTGCCAGCGAAGAGCAGGATGCCGGTGCGCAGTTTTCCCCCCACGCCGAACGGGGGTCTGCCATTCCAAGGGATCAAGGACCGCAGCACGAGGAAGGCCGTGGCGAGAAGGGCGTAGAAGAGGAAGAGGTAGGAGAAGGTGGTCACATGGTCCAGCCAGGTGGGGAGTTGGGAGCCGATGATCACCGCGGTGGTGGCGGCATCACCTGTGGCGAAGAGCGCGAAGCCGTTCATCTCGGTCAACGAGCCTTCGGAAGCGATCCCAGCGCTCCAGCGGGTGGGGAAGGCGAACGCACCCGAGGTCTCCACGAGCACACCGCGTTCGTAGCGGGCACGGGCGTAGCGGTCTGTTCGGCGGTCCACCGCGCGATCCCCGGCCATCAGCAGTTCGGGGAAGCCGAGGCCTTCAGGCAGCACGCGCGGGAGAAGTTCCACGATCAAACGTGCCCGGCCACTGGTATCCATATCGCCGAGGGCGCCGATGTAGAGCGCATGCTCCATCGGCCGATGGACATTGCGCAGTGTATGATCACCTTCCACGGGTACGCCTTGTTCGAAGCGGGCGCGCAATTCATTCAACGTGGGAGGTGCTTCACGCGAGGTGGTTCCACGCAGCCTTCCTTGCGGGCCGAAGAGGTGCAGGCGCACGTCATAGTTGTTCCATGTGCCTTGGAAGAAGCGTTGGCGAACCCGCGTATCGAGTTCCGCAGCGGCTATGGCGGCGGTGTCCTGCATCAGCGCTCGGGCTTCCGCATCCTCGCCCATGGCCGCGCGGGCTTCACTGAAGAGCCATTCGATCAGCGGGTCTTCTCGCGTGCCGGCGCTTTCCGCAAGTGCTTGCCTGTCGCGCTCGATACGTTTGAATGTCTGGCGGTTGAGGATGTGTACGGTGAGCATCGAGAGGCTCACGATCATTAGAAGTGCACCGGCCTGGCCAATGGGCAGGATGCCGAAGCGCGCTTGCCGACGGCGCATCAAGACCAGGGAGAGCAGCAAGGGAAGTGGCCAGAGTACGAGCACTGAGTCGTACACATCAAGCAGGTGGTACACGACATGCGTGCTGGCGAACACCAGCACGGTGATCAGGCCCAGGGTCGTTTTGTTGATGCCGGGCGCGATCCATCGGGTGAGGGCATCCGCGAGCATCACCCACGCGAAGAGCAGGAACGCGATGGCGAGCAGCGCGATCGCGCTGGTGGCATCGAGACTCTGCGCGTGAAAAAGATCCAGTGGAATGCGGCTGTCGCGCACCAGGGAGATCAGGACATTGTTTATCCATCCGGCGAAGGCCATCAGAACAAGCATTCCAGCGGTCGCGGCGATCGCGGGGTGGGCCGGGCCCGGTGTGGGTTGGAGCGTGTGGCGCGCGAATGCGGTGATGAAGACAAGGAGCGCTACCGTGATCAGCAGATCGCCGAGGGAGGGTAGGGCGGTGGAAGCGAAGAGCAGATCGGGGGTGAACAGCCCGAACCCATCGAACGCAGGCCATGGCGCGGTGACGAGTGCGGCCCATCTGAACGCACCCACGAGGAGTATCAACCCCAGGGTCGCCGCCCAGGTCCGCCCGCCTTCCGCCCAAGCGGAAAGCCACGCCCACAGCGCGGCCATCAGGAGCCCCGAACAGGCCAGCGTGCAGAAGAGACGTGCGATGGCGCTGTCACTGGGCGGAGGGGTGTCGTCCGCCCATAGCAGGCGGAAGAGCACCTTGCCGAGTTCATCGCGCACCACCGGTCCCAGCCCGGGTTCAATGGAGGCCGCTACCCCATCGGCAACGCCGAGCGACGGATGGAAACGGTTGCGGAGATAGCGGTTCTCGAAGGGCGGTTGATACCAGAGCAGGCGTAGTGCATGCACGCTGCCTTGTTTGCTCAGGGCGCCGCTCAAGAGGTACACGCTGGAGCCGGAGCGCAAGTGGGCCGTCACCAACGTGTCGAGCACACGTTCATCCAAGGGCAACGAACTTGTCCAATAGCGTGTACCGTACCATCGGAGCAGCAGTTCGCTACCGGTGCGTGCCAGCGAATCACGGAGCGGCTCCATGGCGCGCCAGCCTTGCGTGCTGTCCGGCCCGATGCGTCGTGGCGCTTCATCGCATAACGCCTCCAGGTCAGCGTTCGCATCGATCACCACCCGCTGCAACCGGTCGGCTTCGCGCTGTAACCGCACTTCCGGTGCCTGCTCGGGTACGAAGACCGCGAATGTGGCGAGCACTGCGGCGATCGACAGGTACAGGAAGGGGCGGCGCATCAGGTTCAGGCCCCCAAGGGGCGAGCCAAAGTAGTTGGGGCGGATGGCCGTTCTATGTTGCGGGCAGCGACTTACACATGAAGCGCGATGGAAAACAGAGCGCTGTTGGCGCGCAAGTCGCACCTTCGTTGCATCGACTTCTGAACGAACGCGCGGAACACAACATGGGGATCAGTATAACTTTTCATGGGGCGGCAGGTATGGTTACCGGCAGCAAGCACTTGCTGGAGGTGCCGGACAAGAACGGGAAGGTCATGCGGCTCTTGCTGGACTGCGGTATGTTCCAAGGCGAAGGCCCGAAGAGCGATGAGAAGAACCGGCGCTTCGGTTTCGAGCCGCGCGAAGTGGACGCGATGATCCTGTCGCATGCGCACATCGATCACAGTGGACTGATCCCGCGGTTGGTGCGCGAAGGTTTCACCGGGCCGATCTATGCCACTTCCGCCACCCGTGACCTCTGCACTGTGATGCTTGCTGACAGTGCGCACATCCAGGAGATGGATTTTGAGCAGGACCTGAAGCGCGCCAAGCGGCAAGGCCGGGCCCCTGCGGAGACCGAACCGTTGTACACCATCGGGAACGTGGCCCCTGCATTGGCGTTGTTCCAAGTGGTGGACTACAACGAAGTATTCGAAGTGCTGCCCGGTGTGAAATTGACATTCACGGATGCGGGGCATATCCTCGGAAGCGCATGCGTACACCTGGATATCGACACGGCGGAAGGCACACGGCGGATCACGTTCAGCGGAGATGTGGGCCGATACGTGGATCGCTTGTTGCCGGATCCGGCACCCTTCCGCCAAGCGGACATGATCATCTGCGAAAGCACCTACGGCGATCGGGATCACCCACCGGTTGAAGTGGTGCGCGACGAACTTTTGGAGCATGTGCGCCGGGTGTGCGTGGAGCAGAAAGGCAAGCTCATCATCCCGGCGTTCAGTATCGGCAAAACGCAGGAGATCCTGCACACCCTGAACAAGTTGTACAACGAAGGCCGGTTGCCGCGTGTGCCGGTGATCGTGGACAGTCCGCTATCGATCAACGCTACGGCGATCTACAGGCAGCACGCGCGGTTGCTTCAAGACGACGTGCGCGCGGAACTCGCCGAGGATCCGGACCTGTTCGGTTTCAATGGGGTCGAGTTCGTGCGCGAGGCCGCGCGGAGCAAACAACTGAACGAGCGGCAAGAGCCATGCATCGTGATCGCGGCGAGCGGCATGATGGAGGCGGGCCGCATACGCCACCACTTGCGGCACGGGTTGCCGAACGAACGCAACGCCGTGCTGATCGTCGGTTTCAGCGCACCGGGCACCTTGGGTGCCGAGCTGATGGAACGGCCCGAACACGTACGGATATTCGGCGAGCGCGTGGCGGTGCGTGCGGAGATCCTGCGCATGGAGAGCTACAGTGCCCATGCCGACCGGGAAGAACTTTCGCGTTGGATCGCTTGCCAGGATGCGGGCAAAGTGCAGCGCATGTTCCTGGTACATGGCATCGCATCCTCGCTCGAAGGCTTGCGCGATCGGTTCGCGGGGCTCGGGTACCAACGGATCGACATACCGCGCCAAGATGAGCGGTTCGAATTGTGAACCGTGCAAGTCAGATCTTGATGGCCATCACGAAGTGTTCACCGATGCCTTCGATGGTGAACGGTTCGCCGTGTATGCTGAAGCCGAGTTTCTCGTAGAAGCCCCGGGCGTTCTCCCGCGCGTTGCACCATAACAGGTCAGAACGTTGTGCCCGGAGGTGTTCGATGGCGAAGCGGATCAATTTGGCACCGGCACCTTGACCTCGGAATTCAGGATGCGTGGCCATGCCGCGCAATCGGTATTGTTTCCAGCCCTTCAACGCGTCGTTCTTCTCGGCATAGAAGGAGCCGATCCCGATCAGGTGCTCGCCGAGGAAAACGCCCAAGTGGAAGCTGTCCGGATTCCGATCGTTCGGATAGTCACAGTCCTCGATGGTCTGGTGCGGACGCAGCACCCGGTGCCGGAGGGACCAGGTGTCCTGAGCCTTGATGAAGCGGATGCGCATGTTCGCCGTCGAGTGCGTCGTAAGAGGAGCGACGCCCGCAAGTTCGGGAGCTTCCGCACACCACGCCAGTCCGTTCGTTCAAGCGGACGGTCCCTGCGATGGAGGTGGGAGCACGGTCGGCGGCACCACCACGATCGTTTCAGCTGGTTCGCCGAGCACCACCCGGCGGTAATAGCTGATGATCACGGTGGTGAGCGGCAGGGCGATGATCATGCCTGTTACGCCAAGCAATGAACCCCAGACCGAGAGCGCCAGCAGGATGTATTCCGGCCGCAGCCCCGTGTTCTTCCCTTGGATGCGCGGCGTAAGAACGAGCCCTTCCAGCGTTTGTGCCACCGCGTACACCACCAAAGCCCCGATCATCGGGGGCCAGAAGGAGCCATGCTGGTCCAGCGCCAGAAGTCCCGCGCTCAGCATTACCGGGAGCACACTGAGCAAGGCGAAATAGGGGATCAGGCTCAACAACCCGGCAAGCAGACCGAGCACCAGAGACAACGGCAGGCCCACGATACTGAAGCCGATGATGTAGATGACACACAGGATCATCGCGATCTTCAGCTGCCCGCGGAAGTATACGTTCATCGCCTGTGCCAGATCATCCACCAAGGCGGTAACACGCGTGCGGTATTTTGGGGGGATCATCTTGTCCCAGTTCTCCTTCACGGCCTCCTCGTCGATCAGAATGAACACGAGGTAGATCAGCGTGGTGAGGATGCCGACCACCCCGAGCAACCAACCGAAGACGCTGCTCATGCCCTGCCAGAATCCCGGTAGCACCTTCTGGGCGAGCTTGCTCAGGTTGTCCCCTGTGAGATAGCCTTGGATATCGATTGTGGACGCATCATTCAGGGCGTTGTGGATCCATGGGATGTGCTGTACTTGGGCTTTCCACGCGGGCATTTCCTCGGTCATGAGCGCAGCGAAATGGTGCATCTCCCGCACCACTTGCGGGACGATGATCGCCAACAGACCGGCCATCAGGAGGAACATGGCGGTGAGCGTGAGGAGCACGGCGGCCGTATGGTTCTTCACCAGCTTTTTCACGCGGGCCACCCACGGATCGAGCAAGTAGGCCAGGATGATGGCGATGAAGAAGGGCACCAGCACCGCGCGCAAGTCGTACAGCAGCCAGACCAGGATGGCCAGCACGATCAGCCCGCCGATGAGGCGGACCAGTCGGTCCAGGGTGTAGGGGCGATCGCTCATGGTGCGGTCATCATCGAGCGGATGTTGGCGGCGCGTTGCTCGGCGTAGGTATAGACGCTGGTGTCCGACACGGTCACTGCCCCAGAACGGCCGATGATGACCGGTTCTCCGGAAAGCAGGTCCAATTGGATCAAGAGGTTGCCGCGTTCCTTCTCTGCGGTAACCTCCGTACTCCGGACAGTATGGAAGGGTATCAAAAGAATGCGTTTCTCTCTGGGCCACGGAAGGTCGTTCACGAGCACATCGCGTTCCCACAGGATGAACATGCCGTCGCGGTTCCCGACGAATTGACGGGGAGGTAGGGCGATCGCCGCATAGCCCCAATACCCGAGGCCGAGCACGAAAACGGCCTTCGCTGCGAGGAAGCGCCAACGCGGGTTCCCGTTCAATGCTCGCCAGACGGGCAGAAGTACGATCGCGGTGATCAACGCGAGCAGGAAGGCCAGCAGAAGGGCCGTCATCATGCGTTCTGCGCGTGTTGTAAGCGCGGTGATCGTTGCATGGCCATCGTCGGCGATGGCATAGCCATGGCTGAAAGCGCCCTGCGGGCCAAGTCCAGGGAATGCCAGATCCAGGCACATGTTGAGCAGTGCGAGGGCTCCTACGATGGCCACACCGAGCACCAGGTAGTGGAACCCGCTGCGGGCATTGTCATCGAGCTCCAGCTTCATGGCCGCACGAAGATGCACACGGCGGCTCCACCGGGCACCAGCCCGCTACATACTGCCGGGCTGGTGCCCGGCGGACCGTTCATTTGAAGTAGCGCATATCCTCCCCGCTCTTGAGCGCGCGCAAGGAAGCGTAGATCAATTTGATCACATCCTCCACATCGTCGCGGTGAACACTTTCCACGGTGGTGTGCATGTAGCGCAGCGGCAAACTGATCAGCGCGCTCGGCACACCGGAAGCCCCATAGGCGAACGCATCGGTATCCGTCCCAGTAGCGCGGCTGACAGCGGCGCGTTGGAACTTGATCTTCTCCTTTTGCGCCGCTTCGATGATGCGCTTGAGCAGTGTGGTGTGTACGGCCGGGCCGTAGCTGAGCACAGGCCCGCTCCCACAAGCGACGTCACCGCTCTGGATCTTGTTCATCATCGGGGTCTGCGTATCGTGCGTCACATCGGTAACGATCGCTAGGTCAGGCCGGATGCGTTCCACGATCATCTCCGCACCGCGCAGGCCCACTTCCTCCTGCACGCTGTTGGTGATGTACAGGCCGAAGGGCAGTTTCACCTTGTTCTCCTTCAGCAGGCGGGCCACCTGCGCGATCATGAACCCGCCCATGCGGTTGTCCAGTGCGCGGCCCACGTAGTGCTTCTGGTTCAGCACCATGAACTCGTCTTCAAAGGTGGCCACGCAGCCCACATGTACACCGAGCTTCTCCACTTCATCCTTGCTGCTGCAGCCGCAATCAAGGAAGATGTTGTCCATGCTCGGCACGGGATCGTTTTTTCCTGTGCGCACATGGATGGCGGGCCAGCCGAACACGGCCTTCACCATCCCTTTCTCCGTGTGGATGTTCACGCGCATGCTCGGGGCGATGGTGTGGTCGCTACCGCCGTTGCGCTTCAGGTAGATGAATCCATCCTTCGTGATGTAGGACACGAACCAGCTGATCTCATCGGCGTGCGCTTCGATGACGACCTTGTACTTGGCGGTCGGGTTGATCACACCTACTGCGGTGCCGTATGGATCAGTGAAGTGGCTGTCGATGTAGGGCTTCAGGTAGTCCAACCAGATGCGCTGGCCGCTGCTCTCAAAACCGGTTGGGCTTGCGTTGTTCAAGTAGCGCACCATGAAGTCCATCGCCGGTTTGTCCAGGATACTCTTGCGCTTGGCGGTTTTCTTTTTCTCGATCTTCTTGGCCATGCTGGGTCCGCCGGAGCCTTGGCGGCAAGGGTGTTTTTTGGTGGGGTATCGCGGCACGTGCCGCCCGAACGGGCCAAAACTACCCGTCGATAGTGCGCAGAACATCCCGGCGGGGTTTCCGTATGAACAGGCCGTTTGCGAAAAACGAAACCTGCCATGCTCCTTCGCTCGCTGCTCTCGCTTGTGCTGCTTTCGGTCTCTTTCACCTTGCTGGCCCAGTCCGCCACACGGGTGAACAAGCCATTTGACAAAGAGCGGTTCCCTTCTGGTGAAGAACTCAAGAACGCCCAGTCCGCCCTGAAAAAGGGCGACGCTTTTTTCCAGAGCGGCGGCACCCATTTCACAGAAGCACTGGGGTCCTACGAGGTCGCCTATGCGCTCAATCCGGACAACGCGGAACTGAACCTGAAGATGGGCCTGTGTCATTTGAACGGCCGCTACCACCACCGCTGCCTGCCCTATTTCCAGGCGGCGTATGAGTTGGATAATCAGCTGCCGCGCATCCACTTCCTGTTGGGCATGGGCCACCATCTGAACGCGCGGTGGGATGAAGCAGTGGCCGAGTACCAGTTGCATCGCTCCTCCCTGAATCGCATGCCGGATCCCGAACCGCTGTACAACACAGCCGACCGGCGCATCACGGAGTGCAAGAATGGCAAGTCCCTGCAGGCCCGCCCGGTGAACGGCCAAGTGAGCAACATGGGGCCATCTGTGAACAGTGAGGTGGCCGACTACGGGGTTCTCTTGAGTCCGGACGGAACGCACATGACCTTCACCAGCCGCCGCAGCAACAGCACAGGCGGCAAGATCAACAAGGCCACCAGCGAGTATTTCGAGGATATCTACGCCTCCACCCGCACCGGGGCCGGATGGAACGAACCACAGCCCATCAGCAAGCCAGTGAACTCGGAGATCAACGATGCTTCAGTCGGGCTGTTCAACGACGGCAAGACAATGATCATTTACCGTGACGAACGGGGGACTGGCGATCTGTTCCAAAGCACACGCGATGGGGAGACGTGGAGCGCACCCATGCCGTTAGGCGAGGCGATCAACTCGGCCGCCAACGAGACCAGCGCGTGGCCGAGCCCGGACGGCAAGCAACTCTTCTTCGTGAGTGACCGTGAAGGGGGCGTTGGAGGGCAGGATATTTGGATCAGTCGGTGGGACGCAACGGCCAATGCCTGGGGCGAAGCAGAAAATCCGGGCCCAACGATCAATACGATCGAGGACGAGGACGGGGTGTACCTTCATCCGGACGGGCAGACCCTCTATTTCAGCAGCAAGGGGCACACGAGCATGGGAGGATTTGACGTGTTCAAGTCGTCTCTTGTGGACGGTCGCTGGGTCAAGCCTGAGAATTTGGGCTGGCCGGTGAACAGTCCGGATGACGACCTCTTCTTCGTACTCACAGCCAATGGTACCACTGGCCATTTCAGCAGTGTGCGCCCCAATGGCCTTGGCGAAGACGATCTCTATCGGGTGGATTTTCTGCCCGAACCGAAGCAAGAAGAAACGGCAGCCATGGGCGCTACAGGAAAACCCGAGGGCATGGAAGGGGGGATGATCACGCTGAAAGGCAAGGTGATGGACCTGAAGGAGTTGGCGGGCATGGAAGCCACGATCGGGATCTTGGACCTGGCGGATGGACAGTTGGTGGTATCCATAAAGAGTGACCCACGAACTGGCGAGTATCTGGCCGTGGTGCCGGCGGGTCGGCAGTACGCGATGCACGTTCAGGCGAACGGGTATTTGTTGCATTCGGAGAACATCATGGCTGGCGAAGCGGGGGAGCTCAAGGAAATGAACATGAACATCAGCCTGCGGTCCATGGAGACAGGAACACAGGAGGTGATGCGGAACATTTTCTTCGAGCGGGATCAAGCCGCCTTGGATCCAGCCTCTCTTAGCGAACTGGGCCAGCTGCTCACCTTGCTCCGCGACAATCCGACACTTCGGCTGGAGATCGGGGGGCATACGGACATTGACGGGTCCGAGGAGCACAATGATGAGCTCAGTACCCGCCGCGCCAATTCGGTCGTGGACCACCTGGTGAACAACGGGATCCCTGCCGATCGATTGGTCGCCAATGGTTATGGTGCGGGCCAACCGCTCGTACCCAACGATTCCGACGCGAACAAAGCGCGGAACCGCCGCACCGAGCTGCGGGTGCTCTGAAGTACAGGTTGTGGCCGTGACCGGTCTCGCTCTCTAGGGGGCTTATCAACGGCTGTTCATAAGGCGGATCGGGCTACCTTCGCCCCCCTTTCCCGAAAAACCACCGGTCTTCGGGAAGCTTCGCCATGGAGGCTCTGCCCGAACACACCATCCAGTTCTCCGGACTGAAGGACGGAAGTCACGCATTCAGCTTCCAGCTGGGTGAGGTCTTCTTTCAAGCCACGGGCATGGAGGAGTATGCGCTGGGTGGGGAGGTGAAGGCTGAGGTGGTGTTGGACAAGAGCGAGTACTTGTTGGTGACCAACATCCATGTGGACGGCCACCTGAACATGACCTGTGACCACTGCAACGCCCCGATGCGCCAGCCGGTGAAGGGGGAGCAGCGGCAGATCTTCCAGCTTTCCGGGGAAAACGACGTGGATGATGAAGAGCTCGTGTCGTTGGAAGTCGATGCATACGAGCTGAACCTTTCGCATTACATCTTCGAGTGCATGACCTTGCACCTGCCCCTCCGGCATGTGCATCCGGAAGGCCAATGCGATCCCGAGGTAGAGCGTGCTTTCAACGAGATCGAGGTAGAAGAGGAACCTGAGCCGGACCCGCGCTGGGACGCGCTCAAAGCCTTGAAGGACGAACCCAGCAATAACTAGATCAACAACCGACCCCGGCCGTCCCGAACCGACCAGGGTGAATACCTAGACCGATGCCAAACCCGAAACGCCGATTCTCCCACACCCGCACCGCTAGCCGTCGCAGCACGAAGAAGGCCGGGGTGCCTACGCTCAGCACTGATAGTGCAACGGGTGAAGTCCACATGCGCCACCGTGCGTTCATGGTCGGTGATGACCTGATGTACCGCGGAAAGGTGGTCCTTTCCAAGGCCAAGTCGGAGTAAGCCTGCATTCCGCTTCATTTGCCCCGCTTCTGCTCCCCTGCGGAAGCGTGAGCGCGGTATGAGGATCGGACTTGATATCATGGGCAGCGACCACGGACCGGTCGTGCCTATTCGTGCTGCCGTAATGGCGGCCAAGGAGCTTGGTACGGACGTACGTCTGGTGCTGATAGGCGACCTTGGCATTATAACCGCAGGCCTGAAAACCGAAGGCGCGGACCCGGCCGGGTTCGACATCGTGCCTAGCGAGGACGACATCACCTTCAGCGACAACGCCGCCAGGGCGCTGCAAGCCAAACCCAAGAGCAGTATCGCCGTCGGCTTCCAGTTGCTGAAGGAGGGCAGTCTGGATGCGTTCGCCAGCACCGGGAACACAGGGGCCATGTTGGTGGGCAGCATCTTCAGCGTGAAGCCGATCTCCGGCGTGATCCGCCCTTGCATCCCCACGGTGATGCCCAAGGAGAACGGCGGTTTCGGTATCATACTCGATGTGGGCGCCAACGCCGATTGCAAGCCGGATGTGTTGTGCCAGTTCGGGCTGCTGGGTTCGCTTCTGGCGGAATCCGTTTATGGCATCGAGAACCCGAAAGTGGCCCTGCTCAACATCGGTGAGGAGGACAAGAAGGGCAACGTGGTTTCCCAGAGCGCTTTCGGGTTGATGAAGGAGAGCGGCCAGTTCAACTTCGTGGGAAACATCGAGGGCCGGGACCTTTTCAATGACAAGGCCGATGTGATCGTCACGGACGGCTTCACCGGCAACATCGTGCTGAAAGCCGTGGAGGCCTTCCATGATCTGCTGAAGAACCGCGGCGTGCATGAGCCCTTCTTCGACCGCTTCGACTACGAGAATTACGGCGGCTGCCCCGTGCTCGGCGTGAACGGCAGCGTGATGATCGGCCACGGCATCAGCAACGACATCACGATAAAGAACCTCCTGCACCTGAGCCGGAATGTGGTAACGGCCAAGCTCAACGAGCGGATCCGTACCGCTTTCCAATACCAACCGCTATGAGAACGACCGCTGCCATTACCGCCGTTCAAGGCTACCTGCCGGACTTCGTGCTCAGCAATGCCGTGCTGGAGACCATGGTGGACACCAACGATGCGTGGATCACCGAGCGCACCGGCATCAAGGAGCGCCGCATACTCAAAGGGAAAGATCAAGGCCTGAGTGTGATGGCTGTGGAAGCCGTGAAAGGCCTATGCGCGAAACGTGGTATCGACCCGCTTGAGATCGACCTGCTGATCTGCTGCACGGTAACGGCGGACATGCAGTTCCCAGCCACAGCGAATGTGATCTGCGACAAGGTGGGTGCCAAGAACGCCTGGGGCTTCGATCTGAACGCGGCGTGCAGCGGCTTCCTCTATGGCCTCACCACCGGATCACAGTTCATCGAGACGGGCAAATACAAAAAGGTCGTCGTGGTCGGCGGCGATAAGATGTCGAGCATCATCGACTACACCGACCGGGCTACGTGCATCATCTTCGGGGATGGCGCTGGGGCGGTGCTTCTGGAGCCGAACAATGAAGGCATGGGCATCATCGACAGCATCCTGCGCGCTGACGGCAGCGGGTGCCAGTACCTGCACCAGAAAGCGGGCGGTTCCAATCGCCCGGCCTCGGCCCGTACCGTTGAAGGCAAACAGCATTATGTCCACCAAGAAGGCAAGGCCGTGTTCAAGTTCGCCGTTACCAATATGGCGGATGTGAGCGCGGAGATCATGGAAAAGAACGGGTTGAAGAGCGAGGATGTAGCATGGCTGGTGCCCCACCAGGCGAACAAGCGCATCATCGACGCCACGGCCAACCGAATGGGCTTGGACGACAGCCGGGTGATGGTGAACATCGAGAAGTACGGAAACACCACCAGCGGCACTCTGCCTTTGTGCCTGTGGGAATGGGAACCGCGCCTGAAGACAGGCGACAACATCATCCTTAGCGCTTTCGGGGGGGGGTTCACCTGGGGAGCTGTGTACCTGAAATGGGCATACGGAGCATAGGGCTCACCGCCACGATGCCACGAAGGCAACGCATTGGCCACGTATTCAACCGTTTCTCCATTGAATGCGCTCAATACTTTGGCGGTCCCTTAGGGTTCGTGGCGTGGTGGTGGTGGATAACCCGATCCCTGTAACCTCTACATTGGCGATCCTCTTTCCCGAGGGAGCTTCAACCAAATGAGCGAACCGATGAATCTGACCCAGATCCAGGAACTGATCAAGTTCGTGGCCAAGAGCGGCGTAAGCGAAGTGGAGATCGAGCAGAAGGATTTCAAGATCAAGATCACCACACCATCCGGCAAAGTGCAGATGGTAGCAGCCCCCATGCAGATGCAAGTTGCCGCCGCACCGGCACCTGCGGTATCTGCCGCACCGGCACCCGCTGCTCCCGTGCCTGCCGCCGCTGACGCCAAGTACGTCACCATCAAGGCGCCGATGATCGGCACCTTCTACCGCTCTGCCGGCCCCGGCAAACCGGTCTTCGCCAACATGGGCGACACCATCGAGAAGGGCAAGCCCATCTGCATCATCGAGGCCATGAAGCTTTTCAATGAGATCGAGAGCGAGATCACGGGCAAGATCGTGAAGGTGCTGGTGGACGACGCCAAGCCAGTGGAGTACGATCAGCCGTTGTTCCTGGTGGATCCATCCTGAATGCGATAAACCACAGAGAATACGAAGAGCACGGAGAGGACCAAACCGGATACGGTACCCGTCCTGTGCTTTTTGGACCTCAGTGGTTGAGCCAGTCTTCTCTCTGTGTCCTCAGTGCCCTCTGTGGTTAAATCAGGCAGCATGTTCAAGAAGATCCTTATAGCCAACCGCGGCGAGATCGCCCTGCGCGTGATCCGTACCGCCCGCGAAATGGGTATCAAAACGGTGGCCGTGTACAGCACCGCCGACCGCGAGAGCCTGCACGTGCGCTTCGCCGATGAAGCCGTGTGCATCGGTCCGCCGCCGAGCAAGGACAGCTACCTGAACATGGTGCGCATCATCGCTGCGGCGGAGATCACGAACGCCGACGCGATCCACCCCGGCTACGGCTTTCTGAGCGAGAACGCCAAGTTCAGCAAGCTCTGCCAGCAGCACAACATCAAGTTCATCGGTGCCTTGCCCGAGCAGATCGAGGCCATGGGCGACAAGGCCACCGCCAAGGCCACGATGAAAGCCGCCAACGTGCCGTGCATTCCCGGCAGCGAAGGATTGGTCACCGACCTTGCCGTTGCGAAGAAGGAGGCGAAGAAGATCGGGTACCCCGTGATCCTGAAAGCGACCGCCGGTGGCGGTGGCAAAGGCATGCGCCAAGTGTGGAAGGAGGAGGAGTTCGACAACGCCTTTGAGACCGCCAGCCAGGAGGCCGGAGCCGCCTTTGGCAACGCGGGCATGTACATGGAGAAGTACATCGAAGAGCCGCGCCACATCGAGATCCAGGTAGCGGGCGACCAGTACGGTACGTATTGCCACATGAGCGAGCGCGATTGCTCCATCCAGCGCCGCCACCAGAAGCTGGTTGAGGAAACGCCATCACCCTTCATGACGAAGGCGCTGCGCAAAAAGATGGGCGAGGCCGCGATCAAAGCCGCCGCCAGCGTGAATTATGAAGGCGTGGGAACGGTGGAATTCCTGGTGGACAAGCACCGGAACTTCTACTTCATGGAGATGAACACGCGGATCCAGGTGGAGCACACGATCACCGAAGAAGTGATCGACTACGACCTGATCCGCGAGCAGATCAAGATCGCCGCCGGCGTACCCATCAGCGGCCTCAACTACGAGCCCACGCGCCACGCCATCCAGTGCCGCATCAACGCGGAGGACCCCTTCAACAACTTCCGTCCCACGCCCGGGAAGATCACCACCTACCACGCGCCCGGTGGCCATGGCGTGCGCATCGATACGCACGTTTACGCAGGCTACACGATTCCGCCCAACTACGACAGCATGATCGGCAAGCTGATCGTGGTGGCCGCCACCCGCGAAGAAGCCATCGCCAAGATGGAACGCGCCCTCGGTGAGTATGTGATCGAAGGCGTGCATACCACGATCCCCTTCCACCAGCAACTCTTCCAGAACGAGAAGTTCCGCGAAGGCGACTTCAATACGAAGTTCCTGGAGGGGTTTGAGCTGAAGAAGCCGGGGTGAGATGTCGGCGGGAAGAGACCATTGACGATGAACTTCCGGAGTGCCATTGAGCGATCCCTGAAGACGCCATTGGCATATTGGGCCCTGCTGGTCTATCTCTTGCTGGCTGCGCTCTTTTCACAGGAGCGCTTGCTGAATTCCGATTGCAGTCTCCAGTTGTTCCGGTCGATCAACGATGGCTCCTTCTTTTTCCAAGAAGGACGCTACGGCATGTTCATCACACAAATACCCATGCTGGTGGGTGTCTGGCTTCATTTGCCGATGAAGGCGGTCATATGCCTCTATTCGTTGGGGCTGGCAGGCACATATGGTGCATGCGTCCTGGTCGCCCAACGCGTATTCAAGTCGCCAGCGGCAGCTTTGGCGATCATGTTGTCCTTGGTCGTGGGGGTAGGCGATTCCTTCTTCCATGCTACTACGGAAACACATTTGTTGCTTGCGATGTCGGGCCTGTTGTTCGCCTCAATTGAGTGGATGGCGGGTTGCGCGGGCCGGGCACGAGCATATCCGGTTGTAGGTGTGATCACGTTCTGGTGCTTGTTCACGCACCCGAATGCCTTGTTCACCGTTGGCTTTGTCGTGTTGCTGGCGATATCATCGAAGTATCTCCGGTGGTGGGAAGGGGCCGGGGTACTGGCCTTGTGCGGCATCTATTTCGGACTTCGGCTCTTTTTCCTGCCAGCTGATTCATACGATGGACAACAATTCCATTCGCTCCTGGGATCCACCGGGTATCTGACCGGATTTTGGCACCTCTTCCCGATCTGGTTCATCAGGCGGTATTTGGAGAACGAATACGCCGCAGTGGTCGTGGTGCTTTTTCTGGTGATGGTGTTCTGCCGGCCGCTGCCCAAGTTGCTGCTTGTGCTCGGGTCGGCTTCGTTTTTCTGGTTCCTCACGATCCTCACGTTCCACGAGGGAGGCGGGGAGGCGATGATGGAGAAGTCTTTCATGCCGGGGACCTTTATGCTTTGCCTGCCTTTCACGATGCTGTACCATCAGCGGGTGGGGCACGGTTTCTTCACGGTCGTGGTGGTGCTGTTGTTCGGCCATTCTTACGTGAACATCTGTTTTCATCGATGTTATTACAGTCTTCGGCTGGCGACCATAAGTGCGGTGATCCGCGATCATGGCCGGGAAACGCCCAAGATGTTGATCCCTTGGAGCGAAGTGGAGGGCAGCGTAATGCACTTCGCCGAGTGGGCAACGAGCATTGATGCGATGATGCTCAGTCGTTGTATGGGGATACGACCAGAACCATATTCCTGGACACGGGAGTGAAGGCTGAGGATCCCGGGGCATTCCTCTATTTGCCGTGGCAGCTTGTCGATACGCTACCGTTGGACACATTTTATTTCAACCTGCCCCGAGTGCCGTATCGAACCGTGCATGTTCGACTTCCGAAGCGGATCGGTCGGTTTAGTGACGATTGAGCATTTGCACGGCGCTCGATTTTCCTTTACCGCTGCTGACGCTGAGCGCCGTTCGGAATAGTTTCGGCACTCGGCTCCCGGGCCATTCCCACGCGTGCCTTCCCTCACCACCGATAGGCGTATCCTTCTTGGCCTGCTCGTATTGAACGCGCTGCTGAAGTTCGCATGGCTCCACGTGAACGAACTGAGCGGCGACGAGCCCTTTACAGTATTCTGGGCCACGCGGCCGCTCGGTGAGTTTTGGGAGATGCTGCGCACGGAGAACAATCCACCGCTGTATTTCCTGTTGATCAAGACGTGGACGGGGTGTGTGCCCTTGGTGGAAGCTTGGTTGCGCGTGCCGTCAGCGTTGTTCAGCGTGATCACGGTGTGGCCCTTGTTCCTGCTGGCCCGCAGGTTGGGGAGCAGCTCGATGGCCACGGTCACCTGCCTGCTCTTCACGCTGAACAACCATCAATACGCATACGCCCACGAGGTGCGGGCCTATTCATTGCTGTTGCTGCTCACGACGGTGGCCGCTTGGCTGGTGGTGCGCGGGCCAGGAGGCTCGGCGGTGCGATCAACGGTGATGCTCGCTGTTGTTTTCACAGCGCTGGTGTGGACGCACTTCTTCGGGTGGTTGGTGATCGGGCTTTTGGGCGTGTGCGTGCTTTCGGTACCGGAGTTGCGGGATGAACGCCGTCGCGTCCTGCTCGCAGCGATCATCGCGGTGGTGGCCTTCCTGCCGTATGGGTTCATCTTCTTCCAACGGGCGGGGGAGAGCATTGCGCAAGGCACCTGGGTGAACCCGCACGGGGCCGAGGAGATCTGGCACATGGTCCGCCGGTGGAGCAACCAGCCGGTGGTCACGTTGCTCCTGCTCTTGCCCCTGGTCCTTGTCCTTATCCGCGAGCGGCTGCGATCCTACGCGCTGCGTTTCGCGCTGCTCTGGTGGCTCTTGCCCTTGCTCGGCTTGTGGCTGGTTCAGTGGTGGGTACCGGTATATGTGGATCGTTACCTGCTCTTCGCGAGCATCGGTTTCTACCTCGCGGCCGCCCATGCATTGGAGGCCCTGGTGCGCACGACCCGGTTCCACTGGGCCGCCGCTTTGATCGGTGTAGCGGGGATGGCTTTCACGTTCACGCCATGGAAGGACAATGAGCAGCATCCTTCCTTGGTGGCCGAACAAGTGCTCACGTGGCAGATGGGAAAGGAAGAAGTGCCGATCCTCGTTCGTCCGTTCTACTACAAGCCGGTGCTTTGGGCGCAGCTGGACCGGGCGGTGGACGAACCGGCCCCTTGGAGCGAAGCATGGACGGAACGCTACAACGATGTGGGCGTGCCTGGAAACCTACAGGCTGCGGAGGAGTTCATTTTCGTCTACCTGACCTCAGCGGATACCGCTGCTCCGGTGGTGGAAGGCTTTTGCCCGGTCGAAGTGGTTCAGGCGGAAAGGCTCGTTCGGGTTGCGAGGTACGTTCGCACGGGGATGAACCGTTGGCCCTTGTTATGAACCGCTGATACAGCCCGGTGGAACGGTCGGTACGGGCGGCCATCTTTGCGTCAGATTACCGCCAACACACTTTTCGGAACAGCATGAACAAGCATTTCGCGATCGGGTCCGCCGTGGCCAGCCTGATCCTCCTCGCCGCATGCGGCCAACAGGAGACCATGAACTCACCGGTAGAGGCCATGCAGGCCCCACCACCGGAGATCGATATGAAAGACTTCTTCAAGAACCCGGAGAAGAGCGGATTCCAGATCAGCCCGAACGGCGAGTACTTCGCCTTCCGTGCGCCATGGAAGAACCGCATGAACCTGTTCGTCCAGAAAGTTGGCGACACCAGTGCCACGCAGGTAACGATGGATACCGTCCGCGACGTGGGTTCGTATTTCTGGAAGAGCGACCGCCTGATCTACTCGCGCGACATCAATGGTGATGAGAACTTCATCGTCTTCAGCGCAAGCACTGATGGGAAGGACGTGAAAGCATTGACCCCCGAGAAAGGCGTGCGTGCCGGCGTGCAGGACGACCTGCGTGGACTGGCCGGGAAAGAGAATATCGTGCTCTTGGTAATGAACAAGCGTAACCCGGAGATCTTCGACCCGTGGTACGTGGACATCATTACCGGCAAGATGACCCAGGCCTTGGACAACACGCCCAACTACGAGAACTACATCACGGACCACAACGGCGTGATCCGCTTCACGAGCAAGACCGATGGTGTGAATACGATGTGGTATTACCGCGCTTCAGAGAAGGAACCGTTCACGGATTACATGACGGTGAGCTTCAAAGACGCATGGAGCCCGATGTTCTTCACCTTCGACAACACGAACTGCTATGTGAACAGCAACTTGAACGGCCGGGACAAGACGGCCAGCGCGGAGTGGGACATCGCCGCGAAGAAGGAGATCAAGGAGATCTACGCTAACGCCGATTACGATGATGGTGGTCTGGATTTCAGCCGCAAGCGCAAGGTGTTGACCACGGCGAGTTATGAAGGGGAGAAGAGTGAGCTCGTTTTCCTGGACGACGCCACCAAGAAGATCTACGACCGCCTGTACGCGCAGTTCCCGGGCATGGAAGTGCGGGTGGCCAGCGAGAGCGACGATGAGACCAAGCGCACGATCTGGGTGGGTAGCGACAAGGTGACTGGCCGGTTCTACTACGATGCCGATGGGCAAGAGACGGCCACGTTGCTTTGTGACCGCACGCCGTGGCTGAAGGAGGACCAGCTGGCCGACATGAAGCCGATCACCTACACGAGCCGCGATGGTCTCACTATCCACGGCTACCTCACACTGCCGAAAGGCCGTGAAGCGAAGAACCTGCCCGTGGTAATCAATCCGCACGGTGGGCCTTGGGCGCGCGATGGCTGGGGCTTCAACAACGAAGCGCAATTCCTCGCGAACCGCGGGTACGCCGTTCTGCAGATGAACTTCCGTGGAAGCACCGGTTACGGCCGGAAGTTCTGGGAAACGAGCTTCAAGCAGTGGGGCAAGACCATGCAGGACGACATCACGGACGGCGTGCAGTGGTTGGTGAAAGAGGGCGTGGCCGATCCGGCGCGCGTGGCGATCTACGGCGGCAGCTACGGCGGCTATGCGACGCTCGCGGGCCTCACGTTCACACCTGAGCTTTACGCCTGTGGTGTTGATTATGTGGGGGTGAGCAACCTCTTCACCTTCATGAACACGATACCGGCATATTGGGAGCCAGGCCGCAAGATGTTCTACGAGATGGTGGGCGACCCCGCAGCGGACAAGGACAGCGTGCTGATGGCATCGGCATCTCCGGTGATGCATGCTGACAAGATCGTTGCACCGCTCTTCATCGCCCAAGGCCGGAACGACCCGCGCGTGAACGTGGACGAGAGCGACCAAATGGTGAAAGCCCTCGAAGCGCGTGGCGTGAAGGTGGAATACATGGTGAAGGACAACGAAGGCCATGGCTTCCACAACGAGGAGAACCGCTTCGACTTCTACGGTGCGATGGAGAAATTCCTGGACCAGCACATCGGCAGCGGGTACACGCCCAAAGGGGCCGCAGCGGAAAAAGCCCCGGAGAAGACGACCGAAGGCTGAACCGACAGGTTATGGACGGCACTCTGTTCTGGTGAGGGGGTAAGCGTTACCCGTCGCGAACGGCGGTCCTTCGGGGCCGCCGTTCCTTTTTCGGACGCTTACTCGGTTACATTCACGGCATGCCGACACTGGACGAGCTATTGAGGGCGGAAGCCCTGCGCCGCCTGCGGGAAGGGCAGGAGCGGATCAGGTTCTGCCTGCAACACCTGAACGAAGAGCAGATATGGCATCGCCCGAATACCCATGTAGTGAGCGTGGGCGATCTGGTCTTACACCTGTGCGGCAACGTAGGGCAGTGGATCAATAGCACGCTTGGCAACCGGCCGGACCAACGGCGGCGGGAAGAGGAGTTCAACGAAAGGGAGCCGATCCGAGAGCGCGAGCTGCGCGAGCGGTTGGACAGCACCTTGGCCTATGCGTTCGATGTGATCGATGGGCTCGGAATGGCCGATCTGACGAGGACCTGGAACGTGCAGGGGTTCAACGAAACGGGGCTGGGGGTCGTGTTGCACGTGGTGGAGCACTTCAGCTACCATGTAGGGCAGATCACCTTGCACACCAAGCTGCTGCGCGATATGGATACAGGTTACTACGCGGGCCAGGACCTGAACCGCACGTCTTGACCCCAAAGGGCCGGGCCAGCTGCGATGGCATGACCGGTCGCTGATCGGCACCTGCCCCGTTGAGGCAACGGCTGGAGGCCCTGGTGCGTCCCGTTCACACGGATTTCATGTACGTCTCCAAGAAGGAACAGAAAGTTGTCCGGACTGTTTGATCATCAGCATGTTCCAAGGCCAACCTTCCGTTAACTTGCAACGCTTGACCTCTTGCCAGACCGAATGAGCCAGTTGAAATCTTTCGCGACCGTCGTCACCCTGACCCTGGCACCAGCACTGAGTGCGCAGGTAGTATTGAACGAGATCTGCGTGACCAATTTGAACGGTATCGCGGTCACCGATCCATTCAATGGCGGGAACGACAATGAGGACTGGGTGGAACTGTTCAATACCAGCGGTGTGGCGGTTGACCTGAGTGGCTGGCATCTGAGCGATGATGCGGCAGAGCCTACCAAATGGGCCTTTCCGGCCGGTGCCACGATAGCCGCCAACGACCACTTGGTGGTTCTTTGTTCCGGCTGGAACGGGCAGTACGGGGGCTACTACTGCACCAACTTCAAGCTGAACCAGACTTCCGAGGACTACATCGTATTGGCGGATGGTGGAGGCGCGATACTGGACCAATACCAACTGACGATCCGCACGAAACCGGAACAGACCCGCAGCCGCACGCCAGATGGCACCGGTGCGTGGTCACTTACCACCATCGGAACGCCCAATGCGACGAACGGCGCGGCCGCTCCGGAATACGAACAGCGGCCCCAGCTAACCCCGGGAGCCGGTTTCTACACCGGTGCGCAACAGATCACTATCAGTGGACCGGCTGGCGCGACGATCCGCTATACCACGAACGGCGATGAGCCGACCGCGACCTCAACGGCCTACGCTGGCCCGATCAATGTCGCGGCCACCACGGTGATCAAGGCGGCCTGTTTCAGCGGCTCGCCGGGGGTGCCGCCGAGCTTCACAGAAACGAATACATACTTCATCGATGTTACCCATGGCGTGTGCGTATTGAGCGCATCCGGGAATCAGATCCAGGAGTTGCTGGACGGGAATGGCGGCATTCAGCCATTGGGCAACCTGGAGTATTTCGGTCCGGACGGTGTGCTGCGCGATGAAGCGGTCGGCAACTTCAACGAGCACGGACAGGACAGTTGGGCTTATGATCAGCGTGGCTTCGACTACATCGCGCGGGACCAGAGCGGGCACAACGATGCCATCAACTACCCGATCTTCCATGCCACCGACCGGGACAAGTTCCAACGGCTCATCATCAAGGCCCTTGCCGGTGACAACTGCCCGTTCGGACCCGGACAGCCCGCACACATCCGTGATCCCTACGTTCAATCACTTTCTCAATTGGGCAACCTGCGCGTGGACGAACGCAGCTATGAGCCGGCGGTGCTTTACGTGAACGGCCAGTACTGGGGCGTATACGACATGCGCGAGAAAGTCGACGATGGCGACTTTCTCAAGGAGTATTACGACCAGGACGAGAACAACGTGTACATGATCAAGACCTGGGGCGGTACATGGAACGAATTCGGCGGCCCCTCGGCCCAAGCGGATTGGAACGCGCTGCTCGCCTACATCAACAGCAACGACATGGGGGATGCGGCCGCTTTCGCCTACGTGGACGACCGCTACAACTGGAAGAGCCTGATCGATTACTTCTGTTTGAACAGCTACACGGTGTGCGCGGATTGGTTGAACTGGAATACCGGATGGTGGAAGGGGATCGATCCCGATGGCGAGCACAAGAAATGGGGCTACATCCTGTGGGACATGGACGCCACCTTCGGGCACTATGGGAACTTCACCGGCATACCGGACCAGAGTGCCAATGCCGACCCCTGCACGGTAGAGGAACTCGGCGATCCGGGCGGGCAAGGCCACACCGTGATCCTGAGCAAGCTGATCGAGGAGAACGAGATGGTGTACAACTACTACGTGAACCGGTACATCGACCTGGGGAATACGCTCTTCAGTTGCGCCACCATGAACGCCCACCTGGACAGCCTCTTGGCCTTGTTCACCCCCGAGATGCCCGCACAATGCGCGCGCTGGGGCACCACCATGGCGGACTGGGAGCAGGGCGTGCAGGAACTCCGTGATTTCATCGAAGCGCGCTGTGTAACCACCCAGCAAGGGCTGGTGGACTGCTACGAGCTGGAAGGACCATTCAATGTGGAGTTCAGGGTGGAGCCGCCGCTGAGCGGCAAGATCCGGGTGAATTCGGAAGTCTTTGCGACATACCCGTTCACAGGCATTTATTATGGCGGTATCGATACGGAGATGGAAGGGATAAGCGAGCCGGGTTGGGCCTTCGACCATTGGGAGACCAACAACCATGTGCTCCTGCCTACCATGGCCGATTCCCTGGTCACCTTCCGCTTCACTACCACGGATACCATCATCGCTTTCTTCAAGCCGCCGATACAACATGAGGTCGTTCTCATGACCGAGCCGGCGAACACGGCCACGATCCACTTCAATGGGTCCGATTACACGAGCTTCCCGGCCTTGGCCAGCGTGGGCGAGGATGTGCCGATCGCCGTGGACGTAACGCCGGATCCGTTCTACGACTTCGTCTATTGGGAAGTGAAACAGCACGAGCCGAACACGAATGATTCCACCAAGCGCGACTTCGATATCCGCTTCTACGGTCCGGATACACTGATCGCCCATCTGAAGCCGCAAGAACACACCTATTGGGCCCCCAACGCCTTCACGCCGAACGGGGATGGGATCAACGACGTATGGCAGCCATGGGGCCAGGTGATCGACCTGGAGACCTTCGACCTGGAGATCTATGATCGCTGGGGCCAGGTGATGTACGTGACCGCTGATCCTGCTGATGGATGGGACGGCACTGTTGGAGGTGCGGAGGCACCGCTCGGTGTCTATGCGTTCCGGGTCCATTTGATCGAAGGGATCACGCGCAAGAAGCATGACCTCATGGGTCATGTGACGGTGATCCGCTGAACGACCCCGGGCCCTGAGCCACGACCTTCAGGACCCTCTGATACCATATCTGGCGTGGATCAGGGCAGGGGCCTTGACGCTTCGCCGTACCCTCCTACATTCGGCGTCCCGACAAGTCGGCTCCGATAGATCGGGATGAAACAGGTGGAACACATGAACAAAACGGTGGCCAACGCGGACGCTGCGCTCGTTGGCCTTGAGGATGGTATGACGCTGATGGTCGGCGGCTTCGGCCTGTGCGGCATCCCGGAGAACAGCATCGCTGCCTTGGTGCGCAAAGGGGTGAAGGGGCTCACGTGCATCAGCAACAACGCCGGGGTGGACGACTTCGGCCTGGGCCTACTGCTGAAAACCCGGCAGATCAACAAGATGATCTCCAGTTATGTGGGGGAGAACGAGGAGTTCGAACGCCAGATGCTCAGCGGTGAGCTGGAGGTGGATCTCATCCCGCAAGGCACCCTGGCCGAGCGTTGCCGTGCCGGAGGTGCCGGCATCCCGGCCTTCTTCACACCGGCCGGCTACGGTACCGAGGTGGCGGTAGGCAAGGAGACGCGCGAGTTCAATGGGAAGATGTACGTGATGGAGAACTGGCTCCGCGCGGACTTCAGCCTCGTGAAAGCGTGGAAGGGCGATCGGCTGGGCAACCTGGTATACCGCACCACCGCGCGGAATTTCAATCCGATGATGGCCATGGCCGGCAAGGTCACCGTTGCTGAAGTGGAGCACATGGTTGAACCCGGCGAACTCGACCCGGACCACATCCACACGCCGGGCATTTTCGTACACCGCATCTTCCAAGGGACCGCGTACGAAAAGCGGATCGAACAGCGCACGGTGAGGAAGCACGCGTGATCGCCTATGATGGCCCGCGCTGACCGGATCTTTTTCCTCGTTCTCACATGCGCCGCTTCCGTCTACGTGATGCTGCGCGCCACGCTGGTGCCCCCGGTCCACGATGAATGCGCCAGCCTGCTCTGGTACGTGCGTCCCGGGGAGTGGCTGCCGTATTCCGCTCATTGGGACGCGAACAACCACTACCTCAATTCCGGCATAGGCATCCTTCTTGCCCGCGCCTTCGGGGAGTCCCTGCCCGTGTTGCGCGCTGGAAGCCTGCTCGCTTTCGGGCTTTACGCATGGGCGGTCTGGCGGACGGGTGCGCATGTGCGTGGCCTGGTGGTCCGGCGCTGCTTGTACGCGGCCCTGTTGCTCTGCCCGTTCCTGCTCGATTTCTTCTCGCTGTTCCGGGGCTACGCCATTGAAATGGCCTTCTGGCTGGTGGCCTTGGACAGCTTCATGCGGTACGCCGGGTCGTATAAAACGCGGGAACTGTTGCGCGCACTGCTCGCGCTCCTTGTGGCGAACGCGGCGATCCTGGCCTTGGTGCCTGTGTGGGCGTTGGTCCTCCTCGGTTTCGGCGTGTTGCTTTGGGTTGGTCGGCAACGGCTGGTGAGCGGGAGCCTGATCCCCCAACTCGGGGCCCTCCTGTTGCTCGGTGCGCTCCCGCTCTACGGTGCCTCCATCCTTGCCTTCGAGCTGAAGGATCGTGGTCTGCTCTACCATGGCTCCACCGAGGGCTTTTTCGATGTGACCGTGCGGAGCCTCTCGAACTGCCTGCTCAATTTCCCCTCGGCATCTGGGGCTTTTTCGGTGGCGCTGGTGGTTGTTTCGGCCATTGGAGTGATACTCGTCACCGCCGTGCGCGATCGCGCGTTCACCACCCCGGCCGTTGTTCTGGCAGCCCTGTTCAGTACTGACGCGCTCACGCGGGTCTTGCTCGCGCAGTTCTTCGGCGTGAACTATCCGGAAGACCGCGCGGCGTTGCACTACGTGCCTATGGCACTGATCGCCATCGCTCTAGCGATAGACCAAGTGGCTGGGCGCTGGCCGAAGGCTGTTTGGGCGGCGCTGCTTCTGCTCCTTCTGCCCGCGCGCACGCTGTGGACCGCCAACCTGGACCATACCCTGGCCTGGCGTGAACAGTCAGTACCGAAGCATTTCATTGAAACGGTGGACGCGTTGGCCCAGAGCCATGGTCGCCCGATGCTTGTCGGGGCACACCATCAGCTAGCGCTCGCCTGGCCCATGTGGTCGTACATGCAAGGCGTTGAACCACAGCCGCTCTCATCCGAGGGGTTCCCTGGTGCCTCAGACGATCTGCGGATAGTGGATGCACGCTATGCCCACGAAGCCGCGAAGGGCTTTAGGGCCATCGATAGCGCAGCCGGTCCCGGGCTCTGGCTGCTGGAACGGAGGCCAATCGCTCATCCAGATACGCTCGCGGTGCTTCGCGCCCCGAATGCGAGTGCGCGGGCTGAGTTCATGGAGCTTGTCCACGTACCGGATTCCTTTTTATGGGAGAACGACATCCAGGTGCAGGTGGACGTACCCATGATCATCCCTTCATCCTCCCCGGATGTGCGGCTTGTGCTGGAGGTGAACGATTCGCGCGATGTGAAGCTGTTCTATGGTTCCGTTGCTCCCATGGCCTTGCGGCCCCAATGGACAGGGCAGAACATGCGCTGGGTCTGGGGCTTGTCGGCGATGCCCGAAGCGAAGCGCGCGGTGATCTACCTGCACAACCCGGGGAAGCGCGTGCTCTCGCATGGGAAGGTCCGTGCACTCGTGAGCGCCATACGCGAATAGATGCACATCTTCGCCGCTGTACGGTCGGCACCATCATGCGGTCGGCCCGGTGATCATGCCCCTCGACAAGAACCAGATGGCCCGGCGCATCGCACGCGAACTGCGCGATGGCTGGTACGTGAACCTCGGTATCGGCATCCCCACATTGGTGGCCAACCACATCCCGCCGGGGATCAACGTCACTTTGCAAAGCGAGAACGGGATCCTGGGCATGGGCCCCTTCCCCTATGAAGGAGAAGAGGATGCGGACCTGATCAACGCGGGCAAGCAGACCGTGACGCTCCTGCCGGGCAGCAGCATTTTCGACAGCAGCACCAGCTTCGCCATGATCCGTTCGCAGAAAGTGCAGCTCACCGTGCTGGGGGCCATGGAAGTGTCTGACAACGGGGACATCGCCAATTGGAAGATCCCCGGGAAAATGGTGAAGGGCATGGGCGGAGCCATGGACCTGGTGGCCAGCGCAGAGAACATCATCGTGGTGATGATGCACACGAACAAGGCCGGCGAAAGCAAGCTGCTGAAGCGATGTTCGCTGCCGCTGACCGGCGTGGGGTGCGTGAAAAAGGTCGTGAGCGATCTGGGCGTGTTCGACGTTACCGCGGAAGGCTTCAAACTGTTGGAGCGAGCACCCGGAGTGAGCGTGGAGGAGATCCAGGCGAAGACGGAAGGCCGGCTCGTGGTGGAAGGGGATATCCCGGAGATGGCGTAGATTTTCGACGGCAAAACCCCAGCGATACGCCCTTGGACCTCCGCAGAACCCGCTTCAGGTGGAACAGATGGACCGTGTCGTGCGCAACGGTTATCGCGTTGTTGTGGGGGGTGTTTTCGAGTTGGACGTACAACGATCGGTTCAGCCCGGAGGATTGGAGAAGGCCCCTTCGCGCTGACGCGTCCGGTTACTATATCTACGTTCCGGGCGCTTTCCAATACTGCTTCCGGGCCTCCTTGGTCGACCCCGATCTGCCGGCGAGGGTAGGGCATGGGTTCCGGTTGGACCATGACCGCGACCGCATCGTGACGAAGTATTACTACGGAGCCGCAGTTCTGATGGCCCCGTTCCATGTCATCGCCGAACTGGTGGTCGGCCCAGGAACCACGGACGGTTTCACCGCGGTACACCAGCGGTGGTTGGAGGCGGGAGGTATCTTCTATGGTTCCATGGGACTTTTGCTACTGGCCATGGCCTGCCAGCGCTTGATGCCCGCCGATCCTTGGGTAGCGCCGATGATGGTGCTCGCCGTTGCTTTTGGGACGAACGTCTTCTACTATGCCTTCCGCATGCCGGGCTATTCGCACATTTATTCCTTTTTTTGGGTATGCACGGCGGTCTGGTGCGTTTGCGGAATGCGGGAATCCGGACATAGATGGTGGAAACGTTGGCTGTTCCACCTGGCCTGTGCGATGATCTTCTGGACCCGCCCCGTTGACGCCATCGCCATTGTGGGCCTGTATGCGTGGTTGCTGCTGGAGCGTTGTCCGGCCTTGCGGACATGGAGCTTCTTGGTGGGTGCTGGGCTGTCATTGGCAATTGTCGGCTTTCCCCAGTTGGCCTATTGGAAATACGTCCACGGTACCTGGCTGCATTATTCGTACGGGGACGAGGGCTTTACGAACTGGGCCCGGCCGGACATCATCCGCGAACTATTCGCACCGGAGAACGGACTGGTCTCCCACGCCCCGGCCATGTTGCTGTTGCCCTTGGGCCTGTGGACGCTTAAAAGGGGTCATCGGATATGTATGGTCGTTATCCTTGCCCTGTTCATTGTGTCCGTTTATGCCTGTGCGGCTTGGCATACCTGGCACTTCAACTGCTCCTATGGGTTGCGACCAATGGTTCAGTACATGCCCTTCTTGGGCGTGGCGATATGGTCTCTCCTTGAGCGCCGCGGGATCAAGGCTTTGGCTTGGCGAAGCGTTGTGCTGCCCATCGTTATGCCGCTGTGTTTCATCAACTACCGGGTGATGTTGGAATATTCTTCATGCGATTCATGGGTCGGGTGGGATTGGTCTTGGTATATGGACGATGTCAAGGCGGCGGTGTTGTGTGGCGAGGAGCATGACCACTGAACGAAGAAGGATCATTTGTGTCTGACGTCCGGCCACTTCAGACATGTGCTGTATTAACGGCAACAAGCTGAAAATATGGTCGTTCATATCGAGCCGGTGATGGCAACAAATACCCTCATACAGGTAGATTGAAGAGGTGGCTGCCGGTTACGGTCGGGGTGGATGCGCCATTTTGGATACTACGTTATATCATTGTGGTACAAGGAAGGGAAACCATGCCAACAGATCAAGGGTCCGGTGTGGACGAGGCAACCATTGGTCGGTCGGACTTGTCCGGATCAAGGCGAATACTCGTTCGCATTCTTTATTATCTGCTCACGGGCGTATGTGTTTCAGGTCTCGCTTTCGTGAATCAGTACCCCTTGGTGTATTCCGATTCCGGGGCCTATATGGGAAACTCGTTCAGCCTTATCCCGAATGATGACCGGCCGATCGGCTACGGCCTGATCATCCGCGCGGTTTCTTGGCAAAGCACGATCTGGACAGTGGTCTTGTTCCAAGGGGCCGTGGCGAGTTGGCTATTGATGCTCATGATCCGGGAGTTCATACGTGACGCCTCACGCTGGCTGCACGTACATCTGCTGCTCCTTGCATTTCTGTGCATATGCTCCAGCCTGCCCTGGTATTCCGCCCAATTGATGGCTGACCACTATACGCCGCTGGTCTTGCTCATTCTCTTTTTGCTGTTCAAAGGCAAGAAGCTCGGACATTGGCGTGAAGGGGGTCTGTGGCTTCTGTTGTTCTTCTTCCTGGCCACGCACAACGCGCACTTTCCGATGATGGCCGTGATGCTGGGAATGGCCCTCTTGCGGGTATGGCAGCAGCGCAGGAACGGGGCCAGCCGCTATTTCGGGGTGAGATGGGCGGCCGCTACAGGTGTGCTTTGTGGCTCAGCCTTGATGGTCATGCTGTTCAATTATTCGACCTACGGACGTATGCAGCTGTCGCGCGCGGGGAATGTGTTCCTGGCTGGCCGGCTCTGTGAACCGGGGATCATGGCGGATTACCTGAGGGAGAATTGTCCGACCAGGCCGAATCCGATGTGCGCATACGTGGGAAGACTTCCGGAAGACGCCGGGGACATTCTTTGGGCTCCAGACCAATTCGTGAATGAACTTGGACTTACCATCGGACAAGCGGACTCGTTGTTGGCTCCGGTGGTCGCTGATGTGCTTTGCAGGCCCGAATACCTGGCCCGGTACCTGCGGTCGGCGCTTGTATCCTCGGTTTCGCAACTCTTCCAATGGGAAGCCGGTTCCGGCTTAGGGCCATATGGAGAAGGATCTTCACCACGCCTTCACCTCCTGCGCCATCTTCCGGATGAACGACGCTCTTATGACCACTCCCGGCAGATATTCGGCTACTGGAATGACAGGGAGGCTACAGGTCGGTTACAAGGCATGGCGTTGATCCTCTCTTTGCTCGTGCTCGCGCTGCTTTGGCGGTCATCGGAAGTGGAGGCAAACCCCTTGCTGAAGTCGTTGGCGCTATGGGTAATGGCGTGGGTGGTGTTGAATGCCGCGGTCACCTCGAGCCTGTCGGTCGTGGACAGTCGATTGCAATCCAGAGTGATGTGGCTGATCCCCATGACCGCGTTCCTCGTGGCGATGAACATTCGTTCTTGGACCTCCTATTTCAAGGTTCGTCCGTAGTGGCCGACTCATTGAAGCACTTGCACAATACCCGAACCTGGACCTTGCCCCTCCTATCGATCATCATCCCCGCTTTCAACGAGGGTCGGACCATCACCGAACTCTTGGAACAGGTGCGTTCTGTTCAACTGCTGGACGGTGTTTCAAGAGAGCTGGTGATCGTGGACGACGGAAGCAAGGACGACACGGCTGAACGGGCCAAAGCCTTTCAAGCAGCGCATCCGGATGAACGCATCCTTGTACATGTGCAACCGGCGAACATGGGCAAGGGTGCGGCCATACACAAAGGCATCGAACTGGCATCGGGCGAGCACCTCATCGTGCAGGACGCGGACCTTGAATTGGCCCCTGAACAGATCAACGACCTGTTAGCTCCCGTACTGCGCGGTGAGGCGGACGTGGTTTACGGCAACCGCTTCTCTGCGGGCCTCCCGCATCCGGAGTACCCGCTGCGCAGCTACCGCGCCAATCGCTTCCTCACCTGGCTCAGCAATCGCTTCACCGGGCTGTCCCTGGGTGACATGGAAGTGTGCTACAAATTGATCCCGGTGCCCGTAGCGAAGGCGCTGGTGCTGAAGGAGCAACGGTTCGGCTTTGAGCCAGAGGTCACTTCGCGCTTGGCCCGTGTGAAGGGGCTGCGCTGGAAAGAAGTACCGGTCCGCTATTCGGCCCGTACCAAAGGGGAAGGCAAGAAGATCGGATGGACGGACGGGGTACGCGCCATGTGGTGCATCGTGCGTTACCGATAAAAAACGCATTCACCATGCGGTGCGCGTGGCCGAACGGGTTCGGTGACCGGGCGGAACACTAGTTTGGCAGCCATGACGCTCCCTGTTCTGCGGACATTATCCATCGTAATTCCCGCCTACAACGAGGAACGAACGATCCACCTCATCTTGGACAAGGTGCGCGATGTGCATCTGATGGGGGACATTACCAAGGAGGTGGTGATCGTGAACGACGGCTCGACCGATGGCACGGTAGCGGCGGTCAGGTCCTACATGGCGGCGAACCCTTCGATGGGGATCAAATTCTTCGAGCAGGCGCACAACATGGGCAAGGGGGCGGCCATCCACCGGGGCATCAAGGAGGCTACCGGCGAATTCCTTATCGTGCAGGATGCGGACCTGGAGTATGATCCGCGGGAATACAACGACCTGTTGCGACCAGTAACAGAAGGCTTTGCTGACGTTGTGTTCGGTTCGCGTTTCATGGGCCATCATCCGCACCGGATCCTCTTTTTCTGGCATAGCATCGGCAACAAGTTCCTCACACATCTGTCCAACGCGTTCAACAATCTGAACCTGACGGACATGGAGACCTGCTACAAGCTGATCCGGTCCGACATCGCCAAGGGACTCGATCTGAAAGAGCGCCGCTTCGGCTTCGAGCCCGAGGTCACGGCGAGGCTCGCTCGTGTACCGGGCGTGCGCATCTACGAGGTGGGCATCAGCTACTACGGGCGCACCTACGCTGAAGGCAAGAAGATCGGATGGAAGGACGGGGTGCGCGCCATCTGGTGCATCGTGAAGTACGGGTTGTTCGCGTGACTCTAGACTCGGCCCAATTGCCGGGTCTGGCGTACAGCAGGAGTGTGAGTATGGAGTGAGGATTGGTCATGCCAGATTGATGGTCCGGGCTAAGTGCGTTTGAACATTCATCTGACACAGCAGGACTCATGAGCGGTAGGACCCAGAATGATGCTCGGCGCGCGTGCCCGCATGTTGGACGACTTGTCTGGAAGGCGCGGGTGCAACGATCAGCCAGTGAATGCAGAACTCACCTGTTCAAAGAACCGCTGCCAGTTCCAGTGTTCCCAAGACCAGTCCCACTGGAATCGTTCCATGAGCCCGAAGTTCAAGCGGAGCAGTGCGACCAGGCCGATGGCGCTTGACAGCTTGACCGGGAAGTTGCCGCGTGATACCGAGCGGAAGACCCAAGCAAGCGGGATGGCCAGCATGGCATAGATGTCGATGAATCCGCGATAGCCATAGCTCGTGCCCAGCCACCAGCTCCACCAAGCGCTGTAGAGCAACCACATCGGTACCAACACCAGCAGTATCGCCCGGGCGGCGGGGGAATCGCGCCAAGCATGGACCAGCAACCAGATGCACAACGGGACCACGATAGGAGAATAGACGAACCACCCATTGCGCACACATGCGAGCACCATGCCTGGCACCATTCTGGTGAAATCGAAGGACTCCCCCTTTTTACCATAGGTGAAGGTGATGAACTCACCGAGAATGTGGTTCCAATAGCACATTTGGAGTATCCAGGGAATCGTGGATACTGCAAGCGCGGCAATGATCGCGACCCTGTGACGCGAAACCAAGCTTACCAACCCTTTGAACCCCATGGATGACCGGTGTATCATGGCCAACGGAAAAATGAGCACCACGATATTCAATTGACGAACGAGTACAAGCAGAGAAACTCCCGAGATGAACATCACCAGATGTATCGATCGGGGGGGGTGTACAGGGCCATCCGTCATGCGCAGGCCGCAATGGCTCACTAAGCCGACCAGGAAGAACGAATACAAGTGCGACATGTTGGGCTCGTAAACACAATAGAAGAAGAGGTTGGTGGCTCCGAAGAGCACCAGCACGGATAAGAGGGCGCACTGGACATTACTATAGCGGAAAGCCAGGCGGAAAGCGAGAACTGCGCCAGCCGCGGAGTACAACGCGATGCCGAACAGGTGGGCCACACCATACGGAGAGGAGAATCCATCCTGGGTGTAGCCGAACAGGTTCGCGCACAGGTGTCCAACAAGGAAGAACGGAAGCTGAAGGATCGCTACACCACAAGTGAACAGGCTCAGACTCAGACCATCCTCGATCTGGTAGGTCCAATACATTTTGTCGACATCGTGGTCGAGGAGGACCGCTGGGAGCCATTGATAATACCCCAGACCATCCCCGCCGTGCCGGAGGAATTCATAAGGGTTGGCACTGTGCAACAACCATCCGCAGTGCAGCACCAGTACCGCCACGCCCAGGAATAGCGTCCATTCGATGGTGCGCAAGGAGTGGTGTGCGGTTTGGGTGCTCATTTTCAGTGGCCCAAGGTAAACGGGGCTGCTATACTTGTTCCGTGTCATCCGTTGCTCCTGCACTTCGTACAGCCCGCATCATCGGCCTCGGCGTACTTGGTTGGCTGCTGGCCTTATCTTGGGTGTATTACCTCGAACGAACCACATGCTTCGATAGCGCGTGGTTCTGCTGGAACATGATCGACAGTCGCCTGCCGCAAAGTTTCTTGCAGCGGTATGGGTCGTGGATCGCACAATTGGTTCCAGTTGCGCTCATCCGGTCACATGCGGACCTCGTGACGGTTCTGCGCTCATATTCCATATGTCTGGTCCTGGTGCATGTGGTGGTTTTCTGGTTCGTCGCGTTCCGATTCCGCGATACGGCGGGAACGGTGGCCTTGCCGATAACACTGGTAGCAGGTTTGCAACTCATGTTCTACTATGGGACGAGCGAACTGAATCAGGGCGTTTCACTCACGGTGTTGGTCTGGGTCCTCATGCGTCGGGCGATGGACGCGACCACGCGAATGGACCGGATTGGCTGGTGTCTTGCAGCCTTGCTTCTCAACGTTTGGACATCGTTTTATCATCAAGTACTGGTGTTGCCGCTGATCTTTGCTGTAGGCGTGGAGTTGCTGGAGCGTCGCACTTGGCGTGAGCCTTGGCCTTGGGCTGTCCCCGGCATTCTGGTGCTCTGGTACGTGGTACGCATCAAGGTATTCGCCACTAGCAGCTACGAAGCGGAGCGCATGCCCGGGTTTTCGGATGTGCTGGAGCATTTACCGCAATTGGCACATCTTCCCAGTTCGAAGCACCTTCTGGAAGTCTATCCTGAATTCAAGGCGTTCTGGGCGTTGATAGTGGGGGTGATCGCGCTACTGGTGCTTCTGAAACGCTGCATGCTGGCTGCATGGACCTCGGTGTTTTGTACCGGCCTGCTCGTACTGATCCTTATCACGGATCGGAATGCGGGATCACCGATGATGTTCGAGAACTATTACCCTGTCGGAGCGCTGTGTTTGGCCATGGCAGCGGGTTCCATGTTCAAGGATGCCTATACGCGATATCCACGGGCGGTGTCCGGATCACTGGTCGTTGTCGCATTTATGGGTAGCGTGCAGGTATTACGTGGCCACACCACCGTTTCGGAAAAAGTGGCTTACGCCAAGAGGATAACAACAGCCATGCGCACCCACAATGTTCAGAAGGGATATCTGGAGATCGCTTGCTTCCCTTGGAGCTACGGGAACAGCACATGGCAGGTCCCATTCGAGACGGCACTTGTGAGTGCGGTCGAAGGTTCGCGACGGACTGCCACGGTATTTTGCGCACCCCATCGGTCAGAGGTGGATTCGGTAGTTCACAAGGAGCACACCTTCCTCGGCCCGGAATGGATGCCGCTCTGGTTTACTACGGACCACTTGAATCGGGACTACTTCATACTGGATCCTGGGGGCTATCAGTCGTTGAACACGGTGATGCCGGACAGCCTTATACCTGCTTTTCCTTGGGGATCCATCAAATTGATGTCACCAGGAAGTCCTGTTCGAGCGGCTTCTGGTCGATTCACCGTGGTTCCCATTGGAGTGAAGAACACTTCGGGTCGGCCGCTCGGTTGTTTGTCCGAACGTGGTGAACCGCTCCGGTTCCGATACGCTCTGTTCGGTCCAGAGGGGAAGAGATACGCGGATGCCGGTGTGTATTCTTCTCTTGAAAGCGATGTGCCTTCAGGGGAGGAATACCCGCAAGGAGTCATGATCGAACGTCCCTCTCGAAACGGCCGATACCGCGTTGACATCCGGCTTTCCTTGGAAGAACCCGTCGTGGCGGATCCCCCCTCAACAAGCTTTTGGATCGACGTGCGATAGGCGTTGAACTTGGAATCGGGCGTGCGGCCTGAAGGGTGTGCTGGCAAGGGATTGGATCTACGGCTGATCGATGGTTATGGAGAACACCTGCCCGACGAGGTCTTTCGCCGGGAAGGGGATACCGCTTTGTTGGTAAGGACAACCAGGCCACCAATCCGTGTTGTGGAATTCCTGCGTTACCACCAGCCGCATGGGTACATCCGGAATGGACGTCATGGTGCTGTTCATGTAGGCGACCACTCGCATCTGCTTCGGGGAGGGACCGATACGCCAGATGATCTCAGCAGGTCGCCAATCGATCTCGAACCAGTAACCATCGGGTCCGAACAACACATCGTCCGCTTCCATTTGTTTCTGTGTGATGGCGCGATAGTCACGGTCCCATCGATGACTGGTGAACACCTGGTCGCCGAAAAGGATGTCCTGACAACCCACCTTGAAGAGCGGAGGTTCGGGGCAAGCCAAGTCCCAGTTGGTGCAAGCCACCGTGACCATGCCGTTCTGTTCCTGGACTTCAAGCGGAAGTTTCCGTAGCCAGCTGCCCCTGTCGTTCGCGTCGGCGGTCTGTTGGGGGTAGATAGGCGGAAAGGCGCGTTCGGGGCAAAGCGGCATTCCTTTCATGATCTCGAAGTCGATCTCCGCGTAGTTCGAGCGGTGTATGCGCCCGGTCATCCCTGGATCTGATCCCGTGGTATGATATCCTCCCTCACAAGGCCTCCGGAGCGGGCCATCTGATCCTGTTCCGATGAGCCACACGGCGTTCGTGAGTCCATTCCACAGGTCGCTATCATTCAGCAACGGGGACAAGCGGGCATGCACCCGGTATCGTCCGTAGGTGAATGCATGCCGTGTTCGGATACCCGTTTGCTCTTTCCGTTTGCGCAGGGCTGTACTCGCCGGGTTACGCATGATGATCGCGCCGGTCAGACTGTCAGCCCGGAGATTCGCGCACGGCTCGTGGGCAACATAGGGGGTTGTGTTCACACGGTCTTGGCGTGGGGAAAAGCACAGCAGACTGTCATAGGTGGCTCGGGTATAGGCATTATCCATCACATCGGCGACCAAGGGAATGTTCGCGAAGCGCTGGTTGGTATCCAAGTAGTGGAGGAAGGGTTCGAAATGCGCCGAATCCCCAAAGCACCCGGCCATCCCCTTGGTGAGATCGAATGCGACGGATAAGGCGAGCACATCCGGGATCAACCGAACGGCCACGCCGCTGGCATCGGCAGTTGGTCCGGACAACCAATAGTTGTAGGGGTCAGCGAATAGGCCATCGTTGGCGAGGCGCGTGTCCATGATGCCTGGGGGCGGAGGATGCTGCATGATGGTGATTTCTGGAATGGCTACGATGAGCAATGAGTAGCGTCCAGTTCTCGGGTTGCGCATTCCTTCCCGCCCGGGGTATTCTTCCCGAGGGTCTGCACGGATGACGACCTTGTCACGAATAACGATTCCTTCTTCGGCAAGGGGTTCCGAGAGGTGGAAGCCATCTGTGAAGCCACCATAGAAGTTCTCGGCGGACCTCGAGCCGGCGTCGGGTCCGCTGAACGCATAGGTTTCATTGCGGTAGTAGACCATATAGCGGAAGCGTTGGCCAAGAGCCTTGGCATCCTTCAGCAGGAAGCGGACATGCAACGCCCCTTCTTGCGCTTGTTGCAGGCTGGGGACAACGATACTTTCTTCAGGGTCGGCCGGAAGATCCATGACCAGCTCAATGAGGGCGGAATCTGTCTTTTCTGGATGCAAGGACCAACTGACATCTGTTACGGTGACTTCGAGCCGTGGACCTCCACAGGCGATGAGCAAAAGCAACGGCACGAACAAGCGGCTACCCATGCGACAGGAGCGTGTTGAGTGGCCGGGCACTTCGGAATACCAGGATCATGGCATCCAAAGACACCGCGGCATCACTTGTAATGAAGATCGCCACCCGATCGTTGGGCGATATGGACCGTTCCCGCAGCAGCCACTCGAAATTGAAGCGCTCCCATTCGTTTGAAAGGTGCTCCTCGACTTTCAGTCGTTTCTGTTCCCAGTCGATGAGCTCACCGTCGGGTCCGTCGATGCGGATGATGATGCGTACATCGGGGTCCTGCGCCGCGGAGTTCAACAGCAGGCTTACGCCGATCGCTACAAGGCTGTCCGCCACATCGGAGATCTGGCGGGTGATCGCCGGTGAAGTGCCATGCACGGACAGGATGCCGCGGCCGTGATCGCTTGCGGTGAAGAATGTACTCAAGCGTTCTTCGAAGTCTGCGCGGATGTTGGGGGATGCAGGGGTGGTTCCCAGCAGGAACCGGGGCGGATCCGTGTACGAGATCGTCCCATCGGAAGCGACTGTCCGTTCGGAGCGTTCTTCTGGAACAGCGGGGCAGGACCACCTGTGCCATCGCTCTTTCACAGCGGCCTTGTAGGAAGGGACCGTGTAGGTGAGGACGGCCGCAGCGAACGCAATGACCCCGCCGCTGCCGAGGAGCAGGAACAGTGTTTTGCGACGGGAGAGGATCATGCGGTGTGCCGCCCAAAGAAAGCGAAGCAAGGACGCATGGCGCGCGGGATCATTGCGCCCCGCATCCGGCGCGGCTCAAACGCGTGTAATGTGGGCTTCCGATATTAGTGGACGGCCGGTGAGCCGCAGGAAGAGCTGGGTAGTGGCCACCACATCCTTTTTGCAATAGGCGGCTATGCGCTCCAGGTCCTTGTCCTCGTAGTAGACCCGTGCCACATCGGCCCCGCTGATGTCGTCCTTGGGGGTGGGAATACCGAGGAGGTGGGTGAGCAGGGCGAGGGAGGTGAAGTTCTTGCGGTCCCCAAAGCTCCAGAGGTTCATCGTGTCCAAGTGGCCGACTTCCCAAGGCTTCAGCCCGCCCGTATCGAGCAGGCGGGGGAGTGGAATGCGGTTGACGATGCAGCGCCGCGCGATCCACGGGAGATCGAATTCCTTGGCGTTGTGCCCACAGAGCCAATGTTCGTCCGTGTTGTAGTGTCGGTCCAGCAATTCGCAGAAGCGGTGCAAGAGGTCGTACTCATCGTCGCCATGGTAGGAAGTGGTGCGCAGCTTCCAGTCCGTCCCGTCGGTGTGCAAACTGCCCACACCGATGCAGATGATCTTCCCGAACTCAGCGAGTATTCCACCGCGCTCGCTCCAGAGTTCTTCAACGCTCTTGCCGTTGCGTTCCTGTTCCCAGCGGGTTTTTTCGGCGAAGAGCTTCGCAGTGCGGTCGTCAACACTGGATAGATCCGGTGCCATCGGTACGGTTTCGATATCCAGGAACAGGATGCGGGCCAGGTCTCGGGCGTTGTCGGGTCGCATGGTGGTCAGGCTTCAGGTATAGGGAAAATGGCCAGGTACAGGCCCGATGGGGATGATGTATCGCGGCTGCAGGGTGATACATGGGACGTGTGCCCGACGATCGGTCACTCGATGAGCACGCCCCTCACGTTCATCAAGGGGATCACGGTGAAGTGCTCATCGTGGATGCTGCCGGCCACGAAGATGTACTTCTTGTCGTGGATGTGTTCGTCGATGTAGAAGCTGAGCCAGAACTGGTTGCTCAGAGCGAACACATCCTCCATTATGCGCTCGATGCGCGCCCAGCTTTTCGCTCCGAGGGATTCCAGGTAGTGGCGCATCTCGCTGCTGGCACGCTGCTCGCCGTCGATCTCGCCGTATCCGGTGGAACAGATCAGCACGTTGGTCAGCGGCACATCCTTCGCGTTGATCAGGTATACGTACCACGCCAACTCACCATCTTCATCGGTTTCCCGCACCACGGCCATACTCACGCCTTCTACCTTCGGTGGCATGATGTCCTTCTTCATCAGGGGTGAGGGTTAAGGTGTTGTCTGGGAGGTTGTGCAACGTTCACACATCACACCCCACCCCTCAGCTTTCAGCATTGCCGCGCGCCACCTCCCGTGCTATGCGGATGTAGTCCATCACATCCTGCGGGTGCCCTTCGGCGTTCTTTTCCTCCCACTCCATGCCGGTGCGCACCATCACGAGGCGTTCATGCGGGATCACCACCACGTACTCACCGTGGAAACCACGGCAGTAGTAAACGGGCTTTCCATCCAGCTCCATCAGCCACCAGAAGTAGCCGTAGCGCTTGTTGGGTTGACCCCGGTCTTTGAGCGGTGCGGGCGTGATGCTCGCCTGCCAGTATTCGAGCGGCACGATCCGTTGGCCCTTCCACATGCCGCTGTCCAGGTACAATTGTCCGATGCGACCGAAGTCGCGTGCCGTGGCATAGAGGCAGCAGAAGGTCTTGAAGTCCCCGTCCTCCCGGTCCTTGCCCCAGAACGCTTCGTGCTCGCAGCCGAGCGGTTCCCAGAGCTTCTCGCGGGTGAGCGCATCGATGTTCTGTCCGTACACCTTCTCCAGTACTTCGGCCATGATCTGCGTACTACCGCTCACGTAGTCGAAATCGATACCGGGTGCGGCCTTGCAGGGTTGTGAGAGCGCGAGTTCGCGCACGTTGCTGCCGTAGTAGCCCTTGGCATTGTCGCTCAGGGGACTTGCGCCGCTCTCGCTCCAATCAAGACCTGTGCTCATGGTGAGCAGGTGGTAGAGCAGGATGCGTTTGTGGCAGGTATCACTATCGAATTCGGGCAGGTACTTGCCTACGGGATCCATCAGGCTGGCGATCTTGCCTTCTTTCATCGCGATGCCCGTGAGCACACTGATGTAGCTCTTCGCCACGCTGAAGGAATTGCTCACGCTATCCGCGTTCCAGCCGTTCCAATACTGTTCATGGATCAGGCTGTCGTTCTGGATGAGCACGAAGCCTACCGAGTGGTTCTTCGTCAGGGTGGCTTCTTGTTCCGCGCCCAACTTCAACGTGCCGTAGCGCTTCCCCTGTGCCCAAGGCTGCGGCGCATCGGCGGGGATGGGAGCGCTGGGGAAGAAGTCACGGTCATCGATCTCCGGTCCGGGGCGGCCGATGAGATAGGTGTATCGCATGCCCTTCACGATATGGCCATTGCCGGTGGCGTAGCACAGCAGGACCAGCAGGGCGATAATGCCGACGAGCCAGAGGAGTAGTTTGCGGAAGAAGCGCACGGGGCGAAAGTAGGCGCTGGCTCAGCGAGGGAACAACAGCACACCGGCCGTGCGGGACCTCCTATCTATTTTTGAGGTATGGGCACCAAAGCAGAAAGCGTAGTGAAGTACGCGCGCGACAAGAAGCATCACAAGGTGGGGAATGGCGAGTGCTGGACGCTTGCGGAAGAAGCGCTGAAAAAGGCCGGCGCGCAGACTTCGCGGGACATCCATGGCAAGGACCTTGGTAAAACGGTGGACTATGTGTGGGGCGACCTGGTAACGTTGGGTACGGCCGCACCAGGCGACATCATCCAGTTCTTGGCCGGTTTTTCCTTTGTGAAGCGGACGGACAACGCGGATGGCGCATGGCGAGAGGAAACCTGGGGCCCGGTGCAAAAGCACCACACGGCCATCGTTGATGAAGTGATCGTTCCCGGGGTGGCCTTGCGGATCCTCCACCAGAACTGGTCCAAGAAGAAGAAGGTGGTGCATGACGAATGTTATTTCAAGGATCGTTCGTGGACGGGAGCCTCCGGAGAGAAGAACAAAGTGACCGCCTATGGTAAGGCGAACATCTACCGGCCTCGCAAGCGGCCATGACGATGGAAGTTTCCATATCGCCTGCCCCCCTCTGGCGCAAGCGACCACGCTCGTGTGCTTGGAGACGTCATAGAATAACGCTCGCGCCAGATATGAGCTTCGTCAAGAAGCGCGTGGTTCACTAAGCACGTAGCGACCGGGCAAAGCTCCTGACACGTTGGCTATCGCATGATCAACCGGGCCGCAGCGTCCTTTCCATCGGCGTAGTGCACACGGAGTTCATAGATGCCCGAAGGCAAACCGTCGCGGTGCAGCACGATCTCGTGAGCGCCCATGCCGCGCAGGGTGCGCACGAGGGCCCCATGCACGTCGACGATCTCGATCCTGTCATTGGGAGTGATCGGCCGATCCAAGAACAACCGCGTGGTCTCATTGAACGGGTTGGGCGCGATGCGCACGGCAGAAGCGGTGTGCTCCGGAACGGTGACGATGACGAAGGGCTCCGAGGTGGCGACACACCCGAAAACGCTGGTCACGGTAACGGTGTAACTGCCGGGGCCCTGGGAAGGGATGGCCTGCGTGGTTGCCGCCAGCACCGCTCCGTCCAGGTACCAGGTGTATTGGTCACCGACCGGGGCCTCGAGCAGATCCGCCCCCACCAGTGTGATCACAGGATCCCACAATGAGCAATCCACCAAGGTGGAAAGTGCGGTGTTGGTCATCACGGGTTCATTGTAATCGAAGATGATGCCTGCCGAATTGGGCACTTCCGTCCCGCTCGGGGTACCCTCGTTCAAGCCGATGCGGAAGGAGATGTACCCCTGGCTCCCCAAGGGGTCGGTAGCGCTATCGGGCAACAGTATGTTCAGGAAGCGGACGCGCAATGTGCCCTCATCGGACACCGTGACCTGGCTCGGAACATGTGAATACCCGAGTACCTGGATCCGTGTGGGGTCCAGCGCGGATGAAAGCGCGTCCTCGATCGTCACGTGGAACGCCGGTGCCGTACCGGTGTTCTGGAAACGGATGGCGTAGTCCAGATACGGGGTCTCCGTGGGGATGGCCCCTGCTGCGCCATAGCCCACCGGGGTAACGTGTTTGTCGTTCGGGTCCACCGCGCACTCGAGCGTCCAGCTGTGTACGGCGGTGAATGGGGCGGTGGGGTCACCGTTCGCGTCCACCGGCTGCACGGTGGCTTCAAAGGAGAGCAGCGAATCGATGGCCTCGGTGCCCGGCAACAACACGTTGATCGTGATAGCGCCGGATGCCTGATACCACAGGGAGTCCATGGTCCAGGAGATGAGCTGACCATCCACGACATCCGGGGCGGGTGTGGCCGACCAGAACGAACAGAGGCTGTCCAGCGTGAGCGTGATCGTGCCATGTTCGATGCGTGTACCGAGGTTCGTGTAGTTGAGCCACAGGGGAATGGGCGCTTCACAGGGCGCAGCGCCATGCCACATGGTGATCCGGATGTCCGACGTGTCCACCGTGGGGGCATAGCCGAAGTCGTTGTTCGCGCTCACCGGGGAGCCTGCGGTCAACACGACGTTCGTGAAAGACGGGGTTGTCATCTGCCACAGCGCGGCAGGAAGGTCCAGCGAGGAGATCACGGAATACGGACCGGGATCCGCCAGGATCACATACTCGCCATTGGCGAAGGCGAGTGCGCTTGACGCGATGGGCGAGGTCCAGACCTGCGTCATCGGCATCGGCGGCTCTCCCGGATCACGTGTGCCATCCTGGTCGCTATCCAGGAACACCCGGCCCCGCAATTGGTACTCGCTGCCAGTGAAGTTCTGCACCCAGCTCGGATATCCATCGATGTTCATGCACAGGTCGTAGGGTGCGGCGGGGTTGGCGATACCCATCACGGCCAGTTCCACCACATAAGCGTCGAAGTCCTCGGATATCAGCGTGAAGCGAGCGGTGTCGAAAACACCGCCACCCAAGTTGGGGATGTAGCCATGGCCTTGCACATACTCCACACCCAACGCATAAACGATGTCGGGGTCGGTATCCCCATCGATATCGTCGAAGTGCCACTCGGACATCAATTGCGACAGGATGCCGGGTTCAGTGAGGCGGATCGTCTGGAATGTTCCCCAAGCGCCGTTGCCCAAGTTCGGCAACCAACCGAACGCGAGTTGCAACTGGGCACCATCGCGGAGCAGCAGGTCCACATCCCCGTCCTGGTCCACGTCGAACGCGCTGACCTCGGTGATGCCCATGGCTTCTGTTCCGGGCACAACGAAGGGCACGAGCGGCGCACCTGTGCCATCGTTCTGGACCACTACGGCGCGCACGTCCGCATCCCGCAGGAAGATGAATTCTGCGGCATCATCCCCATCCAGATCGGCCAAGCTCGGCTGGAGATGCCAATCCTCGCCGAGGGAGAAAAGCTGCTCCGCGCCGAACACGCCCGTGCCATCGTTCTGGAACCACGAAACGCGCCGTTCGGCGTGCGCGATCGCGACCACGTCCAGGTCGCCATCCCCGTCCATGTCGTTGCATTGCGTTTCCACATACGTGCCCGGATCCCCTGTGGGCTGACCGACCGGAAGCGGATCGGAAACTGATGGGCCGGTAGTGGTCCTTCGCCAAGAGATGGACAAGGTGGTGAGGTCCATAGAGAGCAGGTCAAGCGTCCCGTCCTGGTCCAGATCGGCCACCATCCGGAGGCGATCCTCGCCGGCATACGAGGCCAAGGTCACCGGATCGTCGAAGGCACCACCCGCGTTGCGGTACCATTTCAACTGGTTGTTCTCCGCATGGTCCGCGACCACATCCACCGCCCCGTCCCCGTCCATATCGACAGCGACCATCTTGGCGGCCGATCGCCAACCCGGGGTAAGATCCACCGGTGCCGTGAAGCCCTGCTGGCCGTCATTGTACAACGCGAAAAGGTCATTGGCGATGCTGCAGAAGAGATCCATGTCCCCATCCGCGTCCAGGTCCATCACGCGGGTGGTTTGCCAATTGCCCCCCTGCATGCTCCAGATGGGATGGGGTTGGAATTGTGCCGTTCCATCGTTCTCGTGCCATTCGAAACTCCCGATGTCCTCGCATACGATGTCATTATCGCCGTCCTGATCGATATCGCCCACTGTGAGGCCGAAGGGCGCATAGTCCCCGGAAAGCAGGATCTCGGTCGGGGCAGCCCATGTCCCATCGCCGTTGCCAGTAGCGATCGTGATCCTGTTCTCCGAGCCGGACACGAGCACCAGGTCCGGAGCCGGGTCGTTGTTGAGATCGGCGACGTCGATCGAGGACCAGTCCAACAGATCATTGTACAGGGTCAACTCCATGGCGGTGCCTGCACCATTGAGCCATGTGCCGATCAAGGCCCCGCGGATGGCGACGATGTCACGATCGTTGTCCTGGTCCAGGTCTACGACGGTGACATCGTTGAATTGGCCTGCACTGGACACGTCGTTGCCCGCAGTGCCCACCGCCCATGCTCCCGCTTCGTACGGATACCAAACGATGCCTCCGGTAGTAAAGCCACCGTTGGAATAAGCGATGACCAGGTCCAGGTCGCCATCCCCGTCCATGTCGGCGAGCGCGAGATCATTGGCGCTGTAGTCGGCCACATCGAGAATGATCGCTTCAGGAGGCAAGAACCATCCGTCGCCTTGGTTCAGCGCCATGAACAGGCCGTTGCCCTCGCCCAAGAGCTGCGCGCGGTACACCAGGTCCAGATCCCCATCGGCATCGGGATCCGCAGCGAGCACGCGGCCGAAAGCGCCGCTATCGATCAAGGTGAAGCTGTCGTACGAACCCGGCCCGGTGCCGTGGCCCAACACGATGCGTTGGCCATCGGAGAGGATCACATCTTCGACCTCATCGCCATTGATATCGGCGAAGCATACTGGCACACCTTGCGGAAGTGTGCTCGGGTCGTGGATCAATTGCGGAACCGAGAATTGACCGGAAACCACGGGTGCGAGAAAGAGGGCCGCGGCCGTGACCATAAAGGCGGGCGTACATGTGGGCATGGC
>JANOPI010000384.1:0-9764 GCA_031421755.1 Flavobacteriales bacterium
GTTACCGTTACCGATGCCGCCTGCACGCGCACCCAGAGCTGGAACGTGATCGACCCGCCCACGCTCGGCGTGACCCTGGCACCGGCCATGCTCCCGTTCGGCCAGAACATCGCCTGCCACGGCGGCACCACCGGCGCCATCGATGGAACGATCACTGGAGGTACGGCGCCATACACCGTGGCATGGAACGGCCCCAACGGATACACGCATGCCAGTATCGATATCAACAGCCTTGAGGCGGGCGCTTACACCGTACACATCATCGATGCGCACGGCTGCAAAGCGGACGCGAGCGTAACCCTGGTCGAGAGCCCGGCCATCGTGTTCTCCGCCAGCACTTCCGCGAACGTGCTCTGCTTCGGCGCTAACATCGGTGCGGCCAATTCATCCGTATCAGGAGGTATCCCTCCCTACAGCTATTCCTGGAACACTTCCCCGGTGCAGACCACCGCGATCGCCAGTGGGCTCGCGCCGGGCAACTACACCGTTACCCTGACCGATTCTTACAACTGCGGCGCTTTGGCCAGTGTTACCATCGGCGGACCTGCCACCGCGCTCAGTACGAACATGACGGCACAGACCAACGTGCTCTGCGCCGGAAACAGCACTGGAAGCGCGAGTATCGGTATCAGTGGAGGTACGGCTCCTTACGGCACTTCGTGGAACACGACACCGGTACAGAACGGCACTTCCGCAAGCAACCTGCCCGCAGGAACATGGACCGGCACCGTGATCGATGCGAACGGGTGTACGACCGCGCGCAACGTGACCATCACACAACCCTCGAGCTCGTTGAGCGCTTCGCTCTTCGCGCAAACGAACGTGAGTTGTTTCGGCAACAGCAATGGCAGCGCGACGGTCTCCGCATCAGGCGGCACTGGACCCTACACCTATCAATGGACCACGGTTCCTGTGCAGAACACGGCCACGGCCAGCAACCTGCCAGCAGGTACACATATCTGCACCGTACGTGATGTGAACAACTGCATGGTCGCCGTGAACGTGACGATCACGCAACCCGCCGCAGCGCTGACCACTTCCATCGTATCGCAGACGAACGTGCTCTGCTCCGGAAACAGCACTGGCAGTACTTCGATCAGTGTGAGCGGCGGAACTGCCCCCTACTCCTATGCTTGGAATACGTCACCCGCACAGACCAACGCCAACGCCACCGGTCTTCCCGCAGGTACCTGGAATTGTACAGTGACAGATGCGGGCGGATGCACAACCACGCAGGCCGTCACCATCACGCAACCCGCCGCAACGCTCACCGCGAGCATCAGCGCGCAAACCAACGTGCTCTGCTTCGGCAACAATGCGGGCAGCGCCACGGTGAACGCGACCGGAGGTACGGCTTCCTATACCTATGCCTGGAGCACTTCCCCAGTACAATCAACGGGCACCGCGTCCGGTCTGGCCGCAGGTAATTACACCTGCACCATCACCGATACCAATGGTTGCCTCGCCACAACGAGTGTGACCGTCACACAGCCTGCCGCTGCACTGACCGCGACCATCGACGTACAGGCCGATGTGCTCTGCTTCGGCAACAATACCGGAAGCGCAACGGCGAATGCCAACGGAGGAATGGCACCGTACAGCTACAGCTGGAATTCTTCTCCGGTACAAACAACCGCCACCGCTAACAACCTTCCTGCTGGTAATTATTCCTGCATCATCACCGATGCGAACGGGTGCTCCACGAGCGTGCCCGTGATCATCACGCAACCAGCCAGTGCTCTGAGCGCTAGCCTCGCTTCGCAGATGAACGTCCTCTGCTTCGGCAACAGCTCCGGCAGCGCTGCGGTGAACGCCAGCGGTGGTACAGGCAGCATCGCCTATTCCTGGAACACCTCACCGGTACAGACCACCGCTACAGCGGTCGGCCTGGGCGCTGGAAACCATATCTGCACGGTAACCGACGCCAACGGTTGCTCGCGCACCGTGAACGTGACCATCACGCAACCCGCCGCCGCGCTCAGCGCGAATATGAGCGCGCAGACCAATGTGCTCTGCTTCGGCAACAGCTCCGGCAGCCTTACTGTGAACGCCACCGGTGGTACTGGTACGTACGGCTATTCTTGGAATACCTCGCCCATACAATCAACGGCGACCGCCACAGGCCTCGCCGCTGGCAACTACACCTGCACAGTGATCGATGCGAACGGATGCACAACTTCTGTCAGCACGATCATCTCGCAGCCGGTGAACGCATTGAGCGCAAGCCTCGCTTCCCAAACGAATGTGGCCTGTGCCAGCAACAGCACCGGAAACGCTACTGTGATAGCCAGCGGCGGAACGGGTGCGATCAGCTATCAATGGAACACCTCGCCCGTGCAGACCAGTGCGACAGCCACCGGCCTGGTAGCGGGCGGCTATACATGCACGGTTCGTGATGCGAACAACTGCACCGTGACCGTGAACGCCACGATCACGCAGCCAGCCACAGCGCTGAGCGCGAGCATAGGCGGCCAGAACAACGTGCTCTGCTTTGGCAACAACACGGGCACGGCTACGGTGAATGTGAACGGTGGAACCGGTGCTTACAGCTATTCGTGGGGTACTGCTCCCGCACAGACCACGGCCACGGCGAACAACCTCTCCATCGGCTCGTGGACCTGTTCGATCACCGATGCTAACGGGTGCTCAACGACGGCCACGGCGATCATCACCCAACCCAACGCAGCGCTCACCATCAGCGGCAGTATCACGACGGCCACATGCGGCGGTGCTTCGGACGGCGAGGTGGATGCGAACGTTTCGGGTGGTGCCGGCGGATTCGCCTATTCATGGAGCGGTCCAGACGGCTTTACCGCGAACTCGCAGGATATCAGCGCGCTGACTTCGGGAGTCTACACCATCAATGTTTACGATGCGAATGGATGCAGCGCATCGAACAGCTTCAATGTTGCACAACCCGGCTTCTTCAGCGTTAGCGGTACACCTGCGACTTGGACCGGTGGCTGGAACGTGAGCTGTTACGGTGGCAGCGACGGCGCGATCGACATGATCGTAAGCGGAGGCACCATGCCGTACATGCATACATGGACCGGTCCCGGAGGTTTCATTTCCGCGACCGAAGACATCAGTGGCCTACAAGCAGGCGCCTACACGTATGTACTGACGGACAACAACGGCTGTAGCATCTCCGCTTCGTTCACCCTCACCCAGCCCACAGCCGTCACCTTCACCACCAACAGCACGCAGCCGATCACCTGCAACGGTGACATGGACGCGGCGGTGAGCGTTACCGGCAGCGGCGGTACCGCACCGATCGGCCACGTCTGGAGCGGCCCCGGTGGTTTCTCCTCCACCGCTTCTTCCATCAGTGGCCTCCAGCCCGGTACCTACAGCCTCGTGGTAAGCGATGCCAACGGTTGCAATGATGGCGGCCTGAACGAATTCACGTTCATCAACCCGCCCGTCCTGACGCCGAATGCGAGCGTAACGAGCAACGTCGACTGTTCCGGCAACGCAACGGGAAGCGCTACGGCCAACCCCAGCGGTGGTATTGCTCCCTTCTCGATCGAATGGAATACGGCACCGGTGCAGTCGGGCACCAATGCTAACGGTCTCACAGCTGGCGCGTACACCGTGTCCATTACGGATGCGCGCGGTTGTATCCGCACGCAGGAGGTCACCATTGCGCAGCCATCCTTCGCGCTGAGCGCCAGCATCACCGCACAGACCAATGTGCTCATCTTCGGACAGAGCACGGGCAGCGCGACCGTAGCACCTATCGGAGGCACTGCTGCTTATTCATACCACTGGAGCAATGGCCAGACCGGAGCTACCGCCATTGGCCTCGCCGCTGGCACCTACACAGCAACCGTGACAGATGCGAACGGCTGCATCGCAGCTGCGACCGTTGTCATCACCCAGCCGGGATCGGCCTTGAGCGCCTCGCTCGTTGATCAGACCCATGTGCTCTGTTTCGGCAACAGCACCGGAAGCGCGACGGTATCGGTCAATGGTGGCGCACCTGCCTACTCCTATTCCTGGAACACGGTACCGGTACAGAATGGCCCTACGGCAAACAACCTGGCCGCCGGCAGCCACATCTGCACGATCACCGATGCGAACGGTGCTTCCACCATGGTGAGCGTGACCATCACGCAACCTTCAGCGGTGCTGAGCGCGTCCATCACTTCCCAAACGAACGTAGCATGCTTCGGCAACGCCACGGGCATCGCCACTGCGATGGCGGCGGGTGGCACGTCGCTCTTCAGCTACAGTTGGAATACCGCCCCAGCCCAGAACAACGCAACAGCCACTGGACTTGCAGTGGGTACATGGACCTGCACCATCACGGACGCTAGCGGATGTTCAACCACCGTTGATGCGACCATAACAGGACCGGCGGCCACATTGAGCGCGGCCATCACGGCACAATCTTTTGCAGCCTGCTTCGGCAACGCGAGCGGCACAGCCACCGCGGCGGCCGGTGACGGCACAGGACCCTACACCTATGCCTGGAGCAACGGTCAGACGGGCGACAGTGCCATCGGACTTGTCGCGGGCAGTTATACCTGCACCATCACGGATGCGAACGGATGCATCGCTTCAACGACCGCTACGATCACCCAACCGGCGGCAACTCTTAGCGCGAGCATCAGCGGCATCGCCCAGGCCACTTGTGGAATGAGCAATGGCGGAGCGACGGTGAACGTATCCGGAGGAACCACACCGTACCTCTACAATTGGGATTCTTCGCCGACGCAGAATACCGCAGTTCTGAATGGAGCGGCCGCAGGTTCATACACATGCACCATCACTGATGCGCATGGATGCGTAACAACCGTCGGGACGAACATCACCTCGCCGAGCGGACTCGCCGTCGCGGTGGTGAGCACCACGGCGCAGACCTGCTTCGGCACTGCGAACGGTCAGGCCACCGTGTCCGCTTCCGGTGGCAGCACGCCCTACACCTATCTCTGGAATACCGCACCCGCCCAAGCAGGCGCTACCGCCAGCGGCCTGATCGCAGGCATCTACACCGCGACAGTTACCGACGGCAACGGCTGCATGGCGAACGTCTCCGCACCGATCGCTGGCCCTGCTTCTCCTTTGGTATTGGCCACCGGCAGCATCGTTGATGTGCTGTGCCATGGCCAGAGCACAGGTGAGGCCACGGCGCTGGCGAGCGGGGGATTGGCTCCGTACACCATCGTGTGGAACATGCTTCCTCCACAGAGTGGCAACACAGCAATAGGTTTGAGTGCCGGCACTTGGACGGCGACGGTAACGGATGCGTTCGGCTGTGCGAATTCCACCACAGCCCTGATCGACCAGCCTGTGGCACCGGTCGATGGATATGTAGATGCGTCCCAGGACGTCAGCTGCGTGGGAGGTAACGATGGTTATGCGACGATCGAGGTTACCGGCGGAAGTGGCAGCTATTCGATCCAATGGAATACCACGCCCGTTCAATCAGGCGCAACTGCGACCGGCCTCTCCGCCGGCACCTGGTCAGTGACCATCTTGGACAACAACGGTTGCCCAACGCCAAAGCTGCTGCCCGTAACCACCACGGAACCGGCGACTCCCTTGTCATTGACTTCGACCACGACCAACTACCAAGGTTTCGGAATCAGCTGCCTGAATGCCATGGATGGCAGTATCAGCGTGACCACGAACGGTGGAACGACCGCCTACACTTACGCTTGGAGCGGTCCGAACGGGTTCACCTCCAGCAACGAGGATATCAGCGGTCTCGCCGCGGGCACCTACAACCTGATCGTTACAGATGCGAACGGATGTGCCTCAAACCTGTCGATCACACTCGTTGCACCACCGGTCATCGACGCCAATGCCAACATCAGCACCGCGACATGCGGCGGGGCCAGCACCGGTGCGATCGACCTCAGCGTCAGCGGCGGTGTTCCGCCCTACTCATTTGTTTGGACGGGTCCGGGCGCATTCAGCGCTTCGAATGAAGACATCAACGGACTTTCTGCCGGTTCATACCATGTGACCATCACCGGCGCGAACGGTTGCACACGAAGTTTCACCTTCAGTGTGAGCGAGCCGGGACTCTTCAACTTGAGCGCCGCGATGATCGACTTCAACGGATCGAACGTGAGCTGCGCGGCGAACAATGATGGCGCAATAAATGTGACCGTGACGGGCGGTACACCGCCGTACGATCACCAATGGACGGGACCCGATGGTTTCTCCGCGAACACTGAAGACATCAGTTCTCTCGTGGCAGGAACCTACAGCATGACCGTTCTCGATGCCAATGGCTGCAGCGTACTGGCTGAATACACGATCCTCGCTCCGGCCACACTCTTCGCCACGCTCCTTCCGCTGACATATCCTGGCGGTGGCAATGTGAGCTGTGACGGTGCGACGGATGGCGCCATCGATGCGATGATCAGCGGTGGGACCGCAGGATACTCGATCACTTGGTCCGGTCCGAACGGTTTCAGCGCCAACACAGAAGACATCAGCGGCCTCATACCAGGCACCTACATGATCCAGGTACAGGACGTGAACGGATGCAGCGCATCACAAACCGTGACGCTCGCCGAACCTAGCGACCTGAACACAAGCCTGAGCGTGAGCCAGTACAACAGCGGCGACGCGATCAACTGCAATGGCTCGCTCACCGGCACCATCGACCTCAACGTCAGCGGTGGTCTTGCGCCCTACACGGTGAACTGGAGCGGCCCGAACGGATTCACAAGCAACGCCATCGACATCTCCTCACTCGCGGCAGGATCATATACCGCATCAGTGAGCGATGCGGCCGGATGCGATACGACCTTCACCGTAACACTCGATGAGCCAACACCGGTGGCGATGTCCAGCGTAGTGTCCGACTTCAATGGTTTTGAGGTGGGTTGCAACGCTTCGAGCGACGGCAGCATCGATCTCATCCTCAGCGGCGGTGCTGGATACTTCATCTTCCAATGGTCAGGCCCGAATGCCTTCGTCAGCGTGCAGGAGGACCTGTTCGGTCTTTCCGCAGGATCCTACGATCTGGTGATCAGTGACCTGAACGGATGCAAATCCTATCACACCTTCCAACTCGACGCTCCACCCGCGATCAGCGTTTCGGCAGCGGTCACAACGGCGGCCTGCCAAGGCTCAAATGATGGTGGGTCAGACCTGTCCATCACCGGTGGCGTGGCACCCTACAGCGTGCAATGGAACGGACCTGGCGGTTTCACGGCCACGAGCGAAGATCTGACCGGACTTTTCGCCGGCATCTATGACGTGACCGTCACTGATGCGAACGGTTGCTCCAACACGACCTCGTTCGATGTGAACCAACCGGGGCTCTTCAGCGTGAGCGCGACAAGCACCGTATATCCGGGTGGCTACGGCGTAAGCTGCAATGGAATGAGCGACGGCGCTATTGACCTTACCGCTTCCGGTGGAACGGCCCCGCTCTTCTTCGGTTGGCAAGGTCCTAATGGTTTTACAGCCATCACCGAAGACATCAGCGGACTGTCAACAGGGACCTATGTTCTGACGCTGACGGACGCGAACGGTTGCAGCCGCTTGGAAAGTTGGACCATCACTTCCCCAACGTCGATCAACATCGGCCTGGCGGCCTCGCAATTCGCTGATGGCAGCAACGTGGCTTGCACAAGTGGGGGGAATGGCAGTATCGATGCGAGCATCATCGGTGGTGTGGCACCCTATATGATCTCCTGGAGCGGCCCAGGGGGCTTCATCTCCATCGATGAGGACCTCACCAACCTTTCCGCAGGTACCTATTCGATCAGCGTTACCGATGCGATCGGTTGCTCGGCCAGTTCAACGATCACGCTATCGGAACCAACACCGATAGACCTGACCATGGCCACCAGCCAGTACATCAGCGGTGGTCAAGTGAGTTGTGATGGCGAAACGGATGGCAGCATCGACCTCACGTGCAGCGGTGGTTCGCTCATCTACCTGATCGACTGGACGGGCCCCAATGGCTTCCAGAGCAATGACCAGGACATCAGCGGGCTCGACGCTGGCACATACAACGTGACGGTTACCGACGCCAACGCATGCACCGCAACAGCGACCGCGTCGTTGATCGCACCGAACCCGATCCTCATCGCCCTGGATGTTTCCCAGTATGGCGGTGGATACAGCATCGGATGCAGCGGCAACATGGGGGATGTGGACGCCAGCGTGCAAGGAGGTGCCGTACCCTGGACCTATTCATGGACAGGTCCAAACGGCTTCACCAGCAGCGCGCAGGACCTGAATGACGTTCCCGCCGGCGTGTATGTACTGGTGGTGACCGATGCGGCCGGTTGCACCGCGAGCGAGACCATTACCCTCACCGAACCGATGGTGATCGATATGACGGCGACCGTGAGTTCCATAGGCAATGGGTATGAAGTGGGCTGCACAGGCAATGACGGTTCCATTTCGCTCAACCTGAGCGGCGGTATCGCGCCTTACGTGATCGATTGGACCGCCAGTAACGGTTTCGCTTCGCTCAACGAAGACCTCGCCGGTCTCACTGCGGGGATCTACAATGTCACTATCACCGATGTGAACGGTTGTGTCTCCTCCTCCAGCTTCACACTGGAACAAGCCGCCGACCTGAGCGCCACGCTCGCAGTGTCGGGCAATGTGTGCGACGGTCTCGACGATGGTGCGATAGACCTCAGTGTAAGCGGCGGTGTACCGTCCCTCACTTTCGCCTGGAGCGGACCGAACGGATTCACCAATACCACCGAGGATATCAGCGATCTCATCGGCGGGATATACTCTGTTGACATCACAGATGCGAACGGGTGCACGACCCAGCAAAGCGCGACCATCGCCGCAAGTTCGCCGATCGACCTCAGCCTCTATTTGAGCGACTATGGCGACGTGAACATCCCTTGCGCTGGTACAAATACCGGAGTACTCGAAGCCACGCTGGGCGGTGGTGCCGGAGCGCTGAACATCAACTGGAGCGGCCCGAACGGTTTTGTCTCCACCAATGCCTTCCTCAACGAGCTCGAAGCAGGCGACTATACTCTCGCCGTCTCAGACTCCAACGGCTGCGCGCTCGACACCACGATCACACTCATCGCACCAACCGAACCGATCGGGGCGGGCTTGATAGCCGCGATCCAGCCGAGCGGAACCAACGTGAGTTGCTCTGGTGGTGCCGATGGCAGCATAGACCTTGCCGTGTCTGGCGGCACTGCGCCGTACGACATCACATGGCATGGCCCACAGGGATCGAGCTACACCACCGAGGACCCCGGCGGACTGGTCGCAGGCCACTATGATGTGGTGATCACCGACGCCCACGGCTGCTCCTTGCTGGACAGTATCAACCTCAGCGAGCCGGATAGTGCTCTTCAGGCGGATATCACCTTGAGCCAGTTCGCGGGCGGTTCAAACACCAGCTGCGATGGCACAAATGACGGAACCATCAGTGTGAATGCGCAGGGTGGTAGCGGGTCCTATGTGTTCAACTGGACAGGTCCGGGCGGCTTCACCAGTTCCGCTGACAGTATCGGTGGCTTGTCCGAAGGTACTTACACCCTGATGGTGACCGATGCGAACGGATGCATGATCCAGGAGGACATCAGCGTGATCGCACCGGAACCGATCACGTGGGAAATGGACGCCAGCGCCTTCCCGAGCGGTAGCAACATCAGCTGTTCTGGCCTCAACAATGGCATGATCTCCAGCACGGTGAACGGTGGCTCCGGCACCTTTTCCGCGCAGTGGACCGGGCCGAACGGCTTCAGCGCGAACAGCCCGGACATCATCGACCTGTATGCCGGTGAATACTGCGTGACCATCACCGA
>JANOPI010000385.1:0-8687 GCA_031421755.1 Flavobacteriales bacterium
CGACTTCCGCGTGAAGAACTTCACCCCGCAGGTACGGGGCATCATGCGGGACCATCTGGAGGACGTGATCACGCCGATGTCGGGCAGCGGGTGGATGAGCATGGCCCCGCTGGTGGGCGCGGCGAACATCACGGAGGTGGCTTTCGGTTCGAGCACCTTCCTGCAGGACCAGATCAACGGCCAGAGCTACCTGTGGACGTACGGGAGCGGCGGCGGGCTGATCGAGAACGATAACGGGACCCTGGTATTCAACTACCTGGACAAGGTGGCCACCACCAGCGGCTTGGCGAGCACGAGCTGGGGAGGGGTGTTCAACATGGTGATGTGCAGCTACATCGGTGATTGGAACAACCGCAACAACGTGATGCGGGCTCAATTGGCCAGCGGCCAGGCGCTCACCACCTGCTATTCCGCGGCGCCCAACTTCTTCTACCACCCCATGGGTATGGGTCGCACCACGGGGTACTGCACGCAGCTAACGGTGAACAACACGAGCACCTACCTCCCGCAAAGCGGCAGCGATGTGAACCCTGCCCCCCGTTCCGCCGTGGCCTTGCTGGGCGACCCGGCCTTGCGCATGCTGTACGTGAACATGCCCTCCAACCTGACCGTCTCCAACAACGGGGGCAATGCATCGTTCAGTTGGGCGGCGGCATCGGGCTCACCGGCGGGCTACCACGTGTACAAATTCGACGGCAACGGAGTGCCCTCCCGGGTGAACACCACCCTGATCACCGGCACGAGCTTCAACAGCACGCAGGCGTATTCGGCCGGAGCGCAATACATGGTGCGCGCGGCGAAACTGGAGAGCACCGCGAGCGGCAGCTGGTGGAACCTGTCGCTCGGCGCACAGGCCACCGCCCCTGCCAGCGCCAACGTGCTGGTGAACGTGGACATGTTGTTGGATGGTCCGTATGAACCGTTCAGCGGCCAGATGACGGACGAGCTGCGCGCCGCCGGGTTGATCCCGTTGACCGAACCTTACACCGCGCTCGGTTTCACCCAAGTAGCGGGCGGAGGTAGTGAAACGGTTTCCCAGTCGGTATTGAACGTGACCGGCGCGAATGCCGTGGTGGATTGGGTGCGTGTGGAACTCCGATCCTCCAGTACGCCCGCTACCGTGGTGGCCACACGCCAGGGCCTGGTGCAACGGGATGGTGACGTGGTTTCCACGGACGGCAGCTCCCCACTTTCCTTCGGTGTGGGGGCGGGCAACTACCATTTGGCGGTGCGCCACCGCAACCACTTGGGGGTGATGACGGCAAGCGCTGTCGCCCTGAGCGGAACCGCAGCGACGGTCAATTTCAAAGGCCTCAGTTTGGCCACCTTCGGAGCGGAAGCGCAGAACACCATCGGGGGCGCGCGTGCGCTCTGGATGGGCAATGCCAATGGCAACAACGGCATACGGTACACCGGCACAAGCAACGACCGGGATCCGATCCTGACGCGTGTCGGTAGCAGCACGCCGAACAACAACGTGGTGGGCTACTTCCTGGAAGATGTGACCCTCAATGGCGCGGTGAAGTACACGGGCAGTGGCAACGACCGCGACCCGGTGCTGCTGAATGTGGGGTCCCTGACACCGAACACTACCCGAACCGAGCAGCTGCCCTGATCGGCTCAGTGCGCCGTTCAGCGCCGTCCCTTCGCCAAGAGCCACGAGGCGGATCTGGGGAATGGCTTCCTCATACGGGAGCACGAAATCGTGTGGATCGGCGGAATTGATCCGCAAATTCTCAACATTGGCTTGTCAGTTCCGGGTACTCGTCTAAATTGCGAGCACCCTTGACCCCTGCCGGCTGCTCCAACCGTCCGGCTTTTTGAAACTTCCACTTTCCAACCCTTCTTTCATGAGCAGGACGGCTACTCTTTTGTCCAAAGCGATCCTGGTGGTCGCGTGTTGTTTCGGGATCGTTCGGCAGGCGGAGGCGCAGACGCCGCTGATCTCAGCCAGCGATGGTGGGTTCGAGAATGCTACCTCGACGTTGGCGGCAAACGGATGGACCGTGGTGAACGGCACATCGATCACGTGGTTCACGGGAACCGCTGCTGGTGCGGCCACAGGCACGAAGGCCGCATTCGTAGGATCGAGTTCAGCGGTATACACCGGTTCTACCGTTACTGTGATCAAGCATTTCTACAGAGACATAGCCATTCCAGCGGGTGCAACGAGCGTATTCCTCAACTACAAGTTGAAGATGCCGATCATTGACAACACCTTCGACTTCTTTTATGTCTATACGAACACGACAGCCCAGACACCGGTTTCCGGCACTCTTCCGGCAGGTACACAACGTGCATCGTACACGACACCTGCGCTCGCCAACTTCACCGCGCGCCCCCAGATCGACCTGACCTCGCTTGCGGGAACAACGGTGCGGTTGGTCTTCACCTATAGGACGGATGCGGCAAGCCCCTTCGCGAACCCAGCGGTGGATGATATCACGCTGACCTACATACCGGCCGCAGCGGGCTGCACCAATGCGAGCTTGTTCCCGAGCGCCTCCTTTGCCGCACCAGCGCCGGGCGCGGGTGCCTACACCATCGCTACGAACCAGTTCCAATCGGAGTACAATTCCATGACCGGTGCCGTCGCTGGTCATACGTTCACCTCCACCGGGAGCATCGCAGGTACCTATATCACCGTCCGTTCAGGAACATTCAATGGAGCGCTGGTGGCTGCGGGCACCTCACCGTTGAATTGGACGGCTGCGGCTGGTGGAGCATATTTCACCCACTACAACACCAACTCATCGTGCGGTACGGCTTCGGCGAGCATGACAAGTACGGTCACGAACACCTCCCCTGTACCGCTGCTCGGTGAGAATTGTACGAACGCGCAGAACTTGGCCTTGCTCACCAGCCCCTATGCGGCAACCACGGTGGGGTATACAGAGGACATTTCCATTTGCCGCACGGGCGCTCCGGATCGGATCTTCTTCATCAGCGTGCCGAACGGATCGCAGTTGACCATTGGAGAAAGCACCAATAGCTATGACGAGTATGAATATGTGGGTTATGGTGCCACCTGCCCCGGTACCACCACTATCCAATGCTGGGACAACGATGGCTTGGCCCAAACGACCTGGCTGAACAACACGGGTTCCGCACAGACGGTCTGGTATGTCCAAGATGCATTCACCGCAGGAGGATCCGGCACTTTTACCTTGCAGTGGACGATCACATCGCCCCCTGGCTGTGCGGCTTCCCCCACGTCACCTACCGACGGAGCAACCGGCATTGCTGCCGCAGGAACGACGTTGATCTGGCCTTCTGTGGCCACGGCTACAGGGTATGATGTCTACTTCGGCACCACGAACCCGGCACCCACGCTGGTGTCCTCCAACCAAGTGGCTACCACCTACGCCACGGGTGTGCTTTCGGGAAGCACCACCTATTACTGGCGGATCGTTCCGCGCAATGCGGTAGGTGCTGCTACAGGCTGCGCGAACTGGAGCTTTGTGACGGCGGCCGGCGCGCCATCCAACGACAACTGCGCGAGCGCGATCGCCATCGCATCACTCCCTTACACGAGCGCGGTGATCGACAACACGTTGGCGACGGATGATTCACCGGCAAGCAGCTGCGACGGTCCGTACAAGAACGTGTGGTGGACGGTTCCCGGGATCTGCGGCACCATGACCGCCATCACCTGCACCGGAGGCACGAACTTCGATAATGAAATGGCGGTGTTCACCTCCACGGGTGGATGCACCGGCCCTTGGACCCAAGTGACTTGCAACGACGACAACGGTGCCGGATGCACGAGCAACTACGCTGGCGTTAGTTGGACCGCCACGGTAGGAACGACCTACTACATCACGGCGGGCAGCTTCTTCAATGGAGGTTCCACTGGGAACCTGCAGCTGAATGTAACGAGCGCACCATTCACGGCATCTGCAGCCCCCACGGGTATCAGCGGCACCACCACGATCTGTGCTGGAGGCGTTACCACGCTTACGGCCACGGGCGGCACGGTAGGCACGGGAGCCACGATCGAATGGTTCACCGGCTCTTGCGGTGGCACGCCTGCGGGCACGGGAACATCGATCAGCGTTTCACCGGGTACGACCACAACCTACTACGTCCGCTACACCGGCACCTGCAACACCACCACGTGCGCAAGCGTCGTGGTATCGGTAACGCCGCTGCCTACGGTGAGCATCACACCTGATCCGGCAGTGATCTGCGCGGGTGGCTCGATCACGATCACGGCTACCGGAACGCCGGACAACTCACTGGCCAACGTGCTCAGTGCGATCAACGCGAACAGTGCGGGCCTGATCGCTTCGATCCCGACACCGAGCGGTTTCACCATGGATGGCGGCGTGAACGGGACCAATATCAGCGACGGTTGTAGCGACATGTATGATGGAGGCAACTACATCAACACCAACCTGGGGTCGGCCATCAGCTATTCCGATAATGCCATCACGCCTAGCGCTTCCTACGGCACAGGTGGACAGTACTTCACCCGATACCTCGGACCAGGTGGTTGCCAGACGGGACCGGCCACGCTGTTCTTCTGGGCCGCCGACATCAACGGCCTGAGCACAATGAGCATCACGGGCAACAATGGTGCGGATGGATTTGGAACCCAGGACACGCACTCGTTCACCGTTACCGCGAACGGGATCACTTACACCGCCTTCCTGAAGCGCGTGTACAACGCCACTGATCCGTCGATCAACCAGCTCTTCCTGATCCCCCAGCCCAACAGTGCGAGCCAAAGCATCGACGTCACTACCGACAATAGCCTGCAGAGTATCACGGGGCTCACCGGTGTAACGCGCGTGTACTACATGCTCTACGCCGGTGCCAGCGGTGCCTTCATCAACAACACGCAGGCAGAGAGCATCGCTCAGAACTTCGTGAACATCATCCCCACCAGCAGTTATGTGTGGAGCCCGGGCGGAGAAACCACCGCAGCGATCCCGGTTTCACCCGGGACCACCACCACCTACACGGTGACATACAGCAGCCAAGGCTGTTCGAACACGGCAACACGCGAAGTGACGGTGAACCCCTTGCCCATCGTGTCCTGCGGTTCGTATGGTCCAGTTTGCGTTGACGCGGCTGATATCGCTCTCAGCGGTTCGCCTACTGGCGGAACTTGGAGCGGAACCGGCGTTACCGGCGACAGCTTTGACCCGAGCGCGGGAACGCAGACCATTTCTTACAGTTACACCGATGGCAATGGTTGCAGCGGAAACTGCACCACCACCATCACGGTGAACCCGCTGCCCATCGTGTCCTGCGGATCGTATGGCCCTGTGTGCGTGGACGCGGCTGACATCGCTCTCGGCGGATCGCCTGCTGGCGGAACCTGGAGCGGAACCGGCGTTACCGGCGACAGTTTCGATCCAAGCGCGGGAACACAGACGGTTTCATACAGCTACACGGATGGCAATGGTTGCAGCGCGAACTGCTCTACCTCCATCACGGTAAATCAGTTGCCGGTGGTCACCTGCGGTTCATACGGCCCGGTTTGCGCGGACGCGGCTGACATTGCTCTCAGCGGTTCGCCTGCTGGCGGAACCTGGAGCGGAACCGGCGTTACCGGCGACAGTTTCGATCCGAGCGCAGGAACCCAGACCGTTTCTTACAGCTACACCGACGGCAATGGATGCAGTGCGAGCTGTTCCACCACCATCACGGTGAACCCGCTACCTGTGGTTACCTGCGGTGGTCCGTATCCGGACCAATGTGACACCGGAGGACCGCTGGCCTTGACCGGTTCCCCTTCCGGTGGTACGTGGAGCGGCACCGCTGTTGATGGCGATTCGTTCGACCCTTCGTTGGCGGGAGTTGGAAGCTGGACACTCACTTACACCTATACCGACGGCAACGGTTGCACGGCCAGCTGCCAGACGGCAGTGACCGTGAACGCGGCCACTACTTGGTACGTGGACGCTGATAACGACGGACACGGCGACATCGACGATGTCGGTGTACTTGCCTGTGAGCAGCCGCTGGGAACCGTGAGCAGCAACGACGATGAGTGCGACAATGATCCATTGAAAGTGGAGACGGGTGATTGCGGATGCGGCGTGGCGGAGACCGACACGGACAGTGACGGCACGAAAGACTGTGTGGATGGCTGCCCCACCGATCCTACCAAAGTGAACCCTGGCGCCTGCGGTTGCGGTGTGCCGGATGTGGACACGGATGGTGACCTGGCCTTCGATTGTCTGGACGGTTGCCCGAGCGACCCGAACAAGCTCGCGCCCGGTGCCTGCGGTTGCGGAACCCCGGATGTGGACAGCGACGGCGACAGCGTGCTGGATTGCAACGACGGCTGTCCGAACGATGTGAACAAACTGGCCCCGGGCACTTGTGGCTGCGGCAACCCTGAACCGGGCAGCCTCTGCGACGATGGCAACGCGGGCACGATCAACGACATGATCACGGCGGGCTGCGTATGCACAGGCACGGCTACCACACCGATCTACACGTTGGCGTTGACCACGGACGGATTCGGGGACCAGACGAGCTGGGACATCAGCCCCTTGGGCGGAGGCACATCGCTTTGCAGCGGCAGCGGCTACGCGAGCAGCAGCACGGTGAGCCCCACTTGCGCATTGCCGGACGGCAACTGCTACGTGCTCACGATCTATGATTCCATGATGGATGGAATGTGCTGCGTGAGTGGCACGGGCGGATACGTGCTGCGGACCTCCGGAGGTCAGCGGATCGTTGATGCGGCCAGCAACGGTGTGTTCACCGGCAGCGCTTCCGTCGCACTCGGTTTCTGCACCCCGATCGGCACGGACCGCTTGACGGACAGCCGCTGCGACCGCACGGACTACCTGCCGAATGACTTCGTACAAGCGATACCGCACCCTTCGGTACAGGCCACCTACGGTACGGGCAACCAGTCGGATGATGGTTACCAGTTCTGGTTCTTCAACCCCAATGGTGGATACAGCCGCCGCGTGCTGGTAACACATGCCAACTCGAACACGATATTCCCTGTGGGAGCCGATCGTTGCAGCTACCTGCGCATGAGTTCGATCACCACCAGTCCGTTGCCCCTGAACGTGCTGATGAACGTACGTGTGCGCCGCTTGGTGAATGGCGTATACGCCGAGTTCGGTCCGGCTTGCCGCTTCAAGCTCGATACGGAGACCAACTGCCCCACAACGCAATTGGTGGCCACCGCTGGAAGCACATTCTCCTGCGGTCTTTCCGGGGTGCTGCTCAATGGATCGCGCACGATCCATGCGGTTCCGGTATCCGGCGCGAATCGTTATCAGTTCGAATTCAGCAAGCCTGGCTACCTGCGGAAACTGACCATGACCACATCAAGCTTGGCGCTCACCGTCTGGAACACCTTGCCGTTGCAGTACAACAGCACCTACAACGTGCGCGTGCGCATCAGCTATGATGCAGTCGTATCGTTCTGCCCGTTCGGTGCGATCTGCACCCTGGCCACGGCGGCATCACCATCAGGCATGAGCCTGGAAGAGGCTCCTGCGATCGACACTGAGCTTTCGGAAAAGCAAGAGTTGACCATGTGGCCAAACCCGAACAGCGACGGTAGCGTCCGCTTCAACATGCAAGGTCTGGGTGAAGGCGCGCATGATGTGAGCATCGAGATCTTCGACCTGATGGGTGCCCGTGTGCAAAGCGAGCGGATCAACCTCGATGGTGAGGAACTGAACACGGTCATTGAACTGGTACCGTCAATAGCCCGTGGGGTCTACGTGGTGAATGTGATGGTGGATGGCCGATTGAATACGGAGCGACTGGTCGTTCAGTAAGTCGTCCGATCTTCCCTGGAAAAGCCCTCCGAGCGATCGGGGGGCTTTTTCGTTGGCGACCAGCGACTTATGAATTGCGGGCACGTGCGCTAAAGGCTGAGGGCGAAACCAGGCGTTCATCGCCTCACCAAGCACATTCGTCGACACTATCGGCTTGACAACCGAAATAGTCCTCGTCCAATTTGCGGCTCCGATAACGGTAAAATCCCACCGATGCTGAAGTTCCAAACTCCTCCACTTCTTGGTTCTTTCCTTGGACGAACGGTCCGTTGGGCCACGCTGGCCTTCTGCGTTCTAACCTACAGCGGACTGCAGGCGCAATTCACCTACACGTTTTCCGCCGTGGGCGGTACGTATACCCAAGTAGGCGCTGGTGGCAGTGATCTGAATACGATCGAGGTGGACGATCTCCATAGCGCCGCCATCACGTTGCCGTTCAACTTCGGCTACAATGGGGCATCGGTGAATTCGATCAAGGTGAACTCCAACGGGTGGATCTCCATGGACACCGGGGATTCCCCCAGCAGTAGCCAAGGGAATGATAACTCGGGCTTCGGAAGTGCGAACGGAGCAGTACGCCCCGCGATCTGCGCGTTGTGGGATGACCTGGACGGAGCGAGCGGAACAGCCCGATACGAAACCACGGGTAGCGCGCCGAACCGGGTTTTCACCATGGAGTGGCGCAATTGGCAATGGAACTACCAGGCCAGCGGTGTCACGATCTCCTTCGAGTGCAAGCTGTACGAGACCACGAACGTGATCGAGTTCGTCTACCGCCAAGAAAGCGGATCGGTGAACAGCGCATCGGCCTCGATCGGTCTTTTGGCATCCGCTTCAGGATCCTACATTTCCTTGAACGGTACGGGCACTGGCCCCACCGCAAGTACCACCACGGCAACGGTCGGCCTGAATACCAAGCCCGCG
>JANOPI010000386.1:0-3379 GCA_031421755.1 Flavobacteriales bacterium
GACCGATGAAGGGGGTGGTGAATTTTCGGGGCTGCGTTTTATTGTACCAGACCGCTCCGCACGGCCCACCTACCTTTCGCCCTATGCGTTTGTTGATCGCTGACGACGACCCATTGATCTCGGATCAATTGCTCCACTTCGCCACCAAGTTCGGCGCGGAGGCGAGCGTAGTGCCCGATGGTGCTCAAGCGTTGGCCCAGTTGAGGAACGATCCGCCGGACGTGGTGGTGCTGGATCTGCACATGCCCGGATTGAGCGGAGCCGAACTGTTGGCCGCCATCGGTGATCGCGTGCCGGCCATCATCGTAAGCGGGGACCCGTCCTTCGCTGTAGAAAGTTACCGCTTCCGTGTGCTCGACTACCTGCTCAAGCCGGTGGCCTTCGATGCCTTTGCCCGTGCGTTGCGGAAGGTGGATGACACAGGTGCGCCAACGAACGGGCTCGATCATGTTGTCTTCGTGCGCAGTGGAACGGAGATCGTACGGGTGGACCTGCGCGAAGTGAAATTCATGAAGAGCGAAAGCAACTATGTGCGGTTCACCATGGCCGACCAGGACAGACCTGGCCAAGCAAAGGAGATCACCACATTGATGAATATGCGCGATCTGGAGCGGAAACTCCCGGCTTTCTTCGTGCGCGTGCATCGCAGCTTTATCGTCAACCTCGACCATGTGGATCGGCTGGACAGCAACGACATCAAGGTCGGGCGCTCGCTGGTGCCCGTGAGCGACAGCTACCGCGAGGATCTGCTGAGCCGCCTCAATCTGCTGTAGCCGGGCGCCGCAGTACACGCATGAAGCCGCGTTCACAGGCGCGGAATGCATGCTCGATGGGATCCGGGAGTTGATCCGGACCGATCTCCAGATCCTCCAGCGGTCCCAATGCGGTATCCAAGCCCAGCAGCTTGAAATGCGGACGCAACGCATGGCGGGTGTCGCGCAATAATTCCGCGTCGCGGCATTGGATCGCTGATCGGAGCGCCAATCGCCGATTCATGAACTCCAACCGGTAGGCGGCAACGGCTTTTGCCACCTTGTCCGCATTGTGGTCATACACGGCGAATAGCGGTTCCATGTCCGGTCCGTCCGTTCCCTCGTTGGAGCGATCGCACCAGAACGCGACCGCATGGAGCAATGCCGCCCGATCGATCGGTTTGGTCACACGGTCGTTCAATCCCGCCCGGAACAGGCGCTCATCCTCGTTGTCTTGGGCATGTGCGGTTACGGCGATCATGGGCACGTACCGATGCTCGCCCGTGGTCCGCAGCTCGCGCGCGAGATCGGTGCCGTTCATTCCCGAGCCCAGCCCCAGGTCGAGCAACAACGCATCGAAACGCGAATGGGCGCAACATGAAATTGCTTCCTGCGCGTCGATCGCCAAGGTCAGCTCCCATCCCCATTTCGTGGCCCACTCACGCACCACCATACGGTTCGTTTCCACATCCTCTACATAGAGTATGCGCAACCCAGATGTGTCCGGCGGGAATTGCCTGCGGGAAACGGTCTCCTCCATCACCGGGGCCGTTGGCACCGCCGGCGTGCCCGGAAGAACGACCATGAACGTGGATCCGCTACCGAGTTCGCTACGCAATTCGATGGTTCCTCCCAGCAGGTCCAATACCCTTTTGGTGATCGCCAGGCCAAGGCCCGCTCCTTGCTCCTGATCGCTCGCAGTTGCCCGTTCGAAGCGATCGAAGATGCGCTCGCGTTCCTCCGCTGGGATACCGGGGCCCGTATCTGAAACGCTGATCCGCATGGAGTCATCAGGGTCCATTTCCGCCGCGATCCGCACCTCCCCGCTGCAGGTGAACCGGACGGCATTGCCCACAAGATTGTCCACCACCTGATGGAGCCGCAGCGGATCCGTCCTGTTCGCTGCGGGCAGTCCCTCCAACGCGGTAGTGATCACCAGTCCCTTGGCAGATGCTACTGCGGTGTGGGCATGTACGATGTCCATGATCAGCGTCCGCACATCTACACTGTCGTAGCGCACTTGCAGCTTTCCTTCTCCCATACGCGCGTGCATGAGCAGGTCGTCCACCAGGCCTTTGAGGCGTTCAGCGCTTCGCCGCACGATGCCCATCCGGTCGCGGTCCGCCGGGGTCAACCGCGTGGTATCCACTTCGCCGCCCATGCCGATGATGGCGTTGAGCGGTGTGCGTACCTCGTGGCTCATGTTCGCGAGCAGATCGCGGCGCTGCCGGTCGCTCGCCTCGGCCAACGCGCGTGCCGCTTCCAATTCGTGTACCCGCTCATCAATACGCACTTGCATGGTCCGTAGACCCCGGGCCATTTGCCCGAATTCATCGCGCCGCCCGATCGGCATATCATCCTGTTTGCCCACCGCATATTGCTTCATCTGGCGGGTGAGCGCTTGAAGGCGCGATCGCATGCCCAGGGCATACAACAGGGTGAGCCCTACTGTAACCAGGGTAATGATGGCCAATAGCCTCATCAACCTGGCGCGTTCGTGTTGAAGGTTGCCAAGCAATGCGGACATCGGCTGGCTGACCGAAATGGCGTAGCTCTCATGTGCCGGCCCGAAACGGAGTACGCGGTGACTTGCCAGGACCTCACCTTCCTTTCCTTTGCCTGGCGCACCTTCGGTCCTTTTCGTCCGTGTGGTGTCTGAATCCATCAGCATGTTGCCCTGGATATCGGAGAGCGTTATCGTGCGACCTCCCTCGGGCATGTTCATCAATTCGTGGAACATCAGGCCCATGTCCACATCGAGCGCCACCACGCCGGCACGCTGCCCTGCCGGTGTGAACAGCGGAGCACTTACGCGCAAGAGCGGCGGATCGCCGACCGTGATCGTTGAGAAGCGGCGCTCACCCGGAGGCATCTCCATAGTGCTGCGGTAATAGTCTTCAGTGGCCTGTGGCCGCATCAGGCTGTCCGGTACTGGCGTTATCCGGTCATCGAACCGGTCGGAACGCACCACTTCCATGCCTTGAGGACCCGCGTCGAGCAGGCGTACCTGACTGTACCAAACGTGGCTTCGGATAAAGGGGTCGATGAAATTGGAGAACCGGATGGTGGCGGCAACGAACTCCGGCCCATCGGGTCTGTCAGACGCTGCGCACCACGCATTCGTAGCAGCGCTTGTGGCCAGCAGGTCGAGGTCCTCCGTAATGCGTGCCTCTACCATGCCCAATCGCAATATGGCCAGGTCGATGGTGTGCTCCATCGAGGTGTGGGCCTGCTCGATCACCTGGGTGCGGCTCGCCCGCCAACTGAACCAGCCGGTAAGCGCCACAACACCACAAAGCAACAAGGCGAATACCACCGTGATGCGGGTGACAATGCTGGCGTACCAAGGGGTGCGGGTCTCCACAGGAAGGACGCCCCTTCGACTTTGTTCATCATCCGTCGGCGCG
>JANOPI010000387.1:0-9557 GCA_031421755.1 Flavobacteriales bacterium
GTGAAGCAGCCTTGGACGGCAGTTCCCCCCACAGCCCGCATCTTTGCTCTATGCACGAACTGATCGAGAAAGCTTGGGCGGACCGCACCATGCTTCGTTACCCGGAGGTCATTGATGTGGTCGAGAACACCATTGCAAGGCTGGATAAAGGGGAACTGCGCGTGGCCGAGCCCCTAGCCACGATCGGGCCTGACGGCCGCACGGAGTGGAGGGTCAATGAATGGGTGAAGAAAGCTGTGTTGATGTACTTCCCCATCAAGCAGATGCACACGTTCGAGGTGGGTCCGTTGGAATTCCACGACAAGATCCCCTTGAAGAGGCACTATGCCAGCCTCGGCGTGCGGGTGGTGCCCCATGCCATCGCGCGGCACGGCAGCTACCTGGCCCCCGGCGTGATCCTGATGCCCAGCTACGTGAACATCGGTGCCTACGTGGACACCGATACCATGGTGGACACCTGGGCCACGGTGGGCAGCTGCGCGCAGATCGGCAAGAACGTTCACCTGAGCGGCGGTGTGGGCATCGGTGGTGTGCTCGAGCCCGTGCAGGCGGCACCGGTGATCATCGAGGACGGCTGCTTCATCGGCTCTCGGGCGATCGTTGTAGAAGGCGTGCATGTGGGCAAAGAAGCCGTGCTCGGCGCCAATGTGGTCCTCACGGTGAGCACACGCATCATCGACGTTACCGGGCCGGAACCGAAAGAAATGAAGGGCTACGTTCCCCCGCGTTCGGTAGTGATACCCGGTACCGTTCCGAAGTTATTCCCAGCCGGTGAGTATGGTGTTCCCTGCGCCCTGATCATCGGCCAGCGCAAGGAGAGCACGGACAAGAAGACCTCATTGAACGAAGCGCTGAGGGAGCATAACGTGGCGGTGTGAATCTTGGGCGGTAAGGCAACCCCGCGATGATCGTCCGGTCTTACATTCAACGAAGATCAACCCCACCATGACCCGTTCATTGACCCTCGCTGCCATCATCCTGGCCAGCTCCTTGCGTGCCCTCGCGTTCGATGTCGCCCTCATTGTGCAACATGCCACGTGCGGGAACCCTTCAGGAAGCATCCTGGCCCAGCCCTCAGGGGGCACTGCGCCCTTTACCTATCTCTGGAGCGATGGCAGCACTGGTGCTCAACTCACCCTTGTGCCACCAGGCATCTATTCGGTGACCGTGACCGATGCAGGGGGAGCAACCGCCTTCGCCACAAATGAGATCAACTCGACCTTGGCACTATTCCCCCCGATCGGACCTGGTGTGGAGATCTGGTCCTGTGAACCCGGGTGCCAAGGTGCGTTCTTCTACAATGGCATGTCCATTACCGGAACCACACCTTTCCAACCGACGATCGACCCGCCTGGACCCACCCCCTTGGCTTCTCCTTACGGCGTGGGCGCGAACGGACTGTGCCCTGGATCCACCTATACCATTACGGTCGTTGATGGCGCAGGCTGCATCGGTGTGTATGGCCCGGTGGTCGTGGTACCTCAACCCGGTCCGAATATCCTGTCCGCTTCCATAACGCCGAGTTGTCCTGACGGCTCCACCGGCAGCCTTACTGTGATGTACGACGAGGTCGATTCGCTGTACGTGACCGGCCCCGGACAGACCTTCTTCATGCCCACCACGAACCCGTTCACCTTGACGAACCTTCCTGCGGGCGAGTACATTTTCCAAGCCGCCTTGATCCCCTCGGACCTGCCGGAAAACCTCTTCACCGCATACTGCTATTTGAGCGACACGCTCGTGGTCGATGTGACGACGGAACCCTGTGGAATGCTCAATGGGACCGTCTTCGCGGATGTGGACGCCGACTGCGCGCAGTCCGTTGACGAACCCGGCCTGCCGTACCGCGTGCTCACCGTGGAGCCAGGCAACCACCTGATCATGACCAACGAGGCGGGTGCCTATTCGACCACATACTTCCATGGCAGCTACAGCTTGAACGGTACCGTCGATGGCTATACCGCTGAGTGTACCACACTGCCCGCGCCCTTTACACTCGATGAGTTCAACCCCATTGCCACCATCGACCTTCCCATGAGCCCTACCTTCGGGCCGGACCTCGCCGTCCATCTCTTCCTCGACCCTGCGGTCCCCGGCTTCGCGCATGGCGAGCACATCGCGGTCGCCAATGATGGCCCCTTCTCCTTCACCGATGTCGTCGTCGACCTCTCCTACGATGGGATCCTGATCTACGTGAACAGCGACCTTACCCCTGATCTGGTAGAGCCAGGGCACCTGCAATGGACCATCGCGGCTATAGGCCCTTTCACCTCCATTGGCCTGAACCCAGAGTTTCTTGTTCCCGCTGATCCGGGCCTGATCGGAACGCTGCTGATCAGCGATGCTTCGATCACCCTGGACACACCGGACTCCAATGCGGGGAACGACTTCGATCAGGGCACACGAACGGTAACGGCTTCCTTCGACCCCAACGACAAGCTCGCAGAGACCAGTTCGCGGCTGAGCACAGCGCTCTACTATCTCGATGAGGATGGGTACGTGGACTACACGATCCGCTTCCAGAATACCGGTACCGGACCCGCCTACAACGTGTACCTGCTGGATACTATTTCACCCCTGCTCGACCTGACCACCTTCTCCATTCTTGCCGCCTCGCACGATTTCGAGGCCACACTGGACGATCCGCGCCTGTTGCGCTTCGGCTTCCCGAACATCATGCTGCCGGACAGCGGCAGTAACATGATCGGCAGCCAGGGCTTCATCAGCTTCCGACTGCGACCCGTGGGCAACCTGATCGTGGGCCAGCAGCTCGTGAATGCGGCGGACATCTTCTTCGACTTCAATGAGCCGGTCCGCACGAACGACGCCGTGCTCACCGTGGAGCAAAGCACGGGCTTGCAGGAAAGATCAGCTTCAGCGCTGGTGGTCTACCCCAACCCGGTCGCCGATGTGTTGCGCATCGACCTGCCGAACGGTGCGGTGCGCATCGATGTGATCGCGGCCGATGGACGCCAGGTGCTCGCCCTGCGCACTACGCCAGGAACGAACCAGTTGGATACGCGCGCGATGATGCCGGGTGCCTATACGATCCGTGTGCAGAAGGCCGACGGCTCCTTCAAGCACGCGCGCTGCGTGAAGCACTGACCGCATTTCACCCTCCTGCTACCTTGGACGCCAAAGTTATCCTCGGTGCCCAAGCGCTTTCTGGTCATACAGACCGCCTTCCTCGGTGATGCCGTGCTCGCCACCGCATTGCTGGAAAAGCTGCACGCGTTCTACCCGGATGCGGTGATCGACCTGGCGGTGCGAAAGGGCAACGAGGGACTGTTCACCCCCTCTGGCTCCCCCGGCGGGGGAGGGAAGTGCACGATCGCGCATGCGCATCCATTCCTCCGGAAGCTCTTCATCTGGGACAAGCGCACGAACAAGACGCGCAACCTCTTGAAACTGATCGGCGACCTGCGCAAGGAGCGTTATGACCACATCGTCAACTGCCAGCGCTTTTTCAGCACTGGGCTCATGACCCTGCTCGCTCGCGGTGATGAAAAGATCGGCTACGATAAGAATCCATTGGGGTTCTTGTTCTCACGGAGCGTGAAACACGTGATCGGTGATGGCCGGCATGAGGTCGACAGGCTCAATGCATTGATCGAGCCGCTTACGGACATGTCACGTCCACTGCCCAAACTCTACCCGACATCAGCGGACGAAAAAGCGGCAACACGATCGGGCTCGTACATCTGCATCGCACCGACCTCCGTTTGGTTCACCAAGCAATGGCCCGAAGAGAAGTGGATCGAACTGATCGGCCAGTTTCCACCCGAGATGACTGTGTTCCTGCTGGGCGCACCCGGTGATGCGGACGCTTGTTCGCGGATCGCCGAAAAAGCCGGTCGTGGAGCTGTTCTTGCTGGCAAACTCTCCCTACTGGGAACTGCGCACCTGATGCAACAAGCCGTGATGAATTACGTGAACGACAGCGCGCCCTTGCACATCGCTTCTGCGATGAACGCTCCGGTGACCGCCGTGTTCTGCAGCACGGTGCCCGCCTTCGGTTTCGGACCGCTGCGCGAAAATGGCCGCGTGGTGGAGACCTCTGAACACTTGGATTGCCGACCCTGTGGGCTGCATGGGTTCCGGAGCTGCCCGAAGGGCCATTTCAAGTGCGCGTTGTCCATCGCTCCGGGATCATTGGCCACAAGCTGAGGAACATCATCTATTCTGATGATTTCAGCCCCTAAGGCAGCCATCTGCCCGGGACGGCGTCTACCTTTCCAACGGAGGACCTGAACTCGCCCGGAAGCCCCTGGCACAAACCAATGAACATGCGAACCTGGACTGCCCTGATCACCTGCACCGCCGCGTTCGGCTGCTTCGCACAGCAAGCCACGTGGAACATCCAAGCGCAATTCCGGAACCCGCTGTGGAGCGACTCCCGCGTTACCGACTTCAGCTCCGAGTTCTACTCGAACCATGAACCGAACTCCACCAAGCTCGGCTCCGTCGCGTTCGGCGTGATCGCCGAGCACCGCTTCGTCAGCGGCTGTGCCATCCGGCTCGGTTTCGAGCAGGCCCGCAACGCCCAGGACCATGATACGCGCTTCACCCAGACGGTACCTGTGAACTGGTTCAATTCCAATACCACGAACGTGGACATCCACACCACCTTCCGCCAACAGGTGAACACCCTCTCTGCGGGGGCAACACATTACATGACCATGGGCCGGATGGAAGCCTACTTCGGAGGGGAAGCCATCCTGCGTGTGATGGACGATCTGGAACAGGATATCAAGACCGTTGAAAGTGACCCTGAATCCGGTACGATGGTCTATGCGGCCACCGAACGGGTCCGCTTTTCTGGCGGTCGGCAGATCGGGATCGCTCCCATCGTCGGTTTCCAATACCGTGTGTGCGGCGACTTTTTCCTCGGCGCTGAATTCGCTCCCACATGGGCTTGGGGCGATTACGGCAAGACACGCACAGTTACATCTGTCCAGGAACTTCCTGACGCTAACACCTACGTTGGGGCCACCCAGTTCGGGGGTCAAACAGGAGGTCCGTTCTTCCTTCCACGCTTCGGTGCAGGCATAAGCTACCGCTTCGGTCGCACAGTGGAGACCTCCCCCGTTTCGGCCTTGCCGCCAACGGAAGGAATTCCCGCGCAGTAGTCCCCGAAAGCGCTACCTGTTGACCGGATCGGGGATTCCTATCCTCGGTTTTCCCCAATTTTTCCCCCGGGGTAAAAAGGTGCGGGCGTGCTGTATTGTGGGCTTGTAAAGGCTCAACAGGGGTGTGCTGGTCAACGCCCTATTGCGGCACGGATCTGTAGGAGAAGCTCAAACACCTACTGATGCCACGTCGCAAAAAACTCATCCTGAACCAGCCTATCAAGGACGGGCTGAAAACGTTCAAGGTCCGCTTGGATGCCCGTACCGTGATCACCTTGTCCAAATTGGATGCGCTGGCTTTCTGGAAACAGCGCTATCCGAATGCGCAGATCATCGGATGAGGAAGGCATGTTCAGCTTAGGTTCGACGCCATGCCCAACATCGCCATCCTTTCCGCCAGCGTGCGTTCCGGCCGCAAAAGCCACCGCACCGCCCTCTTTCTACAACGTTTCATCCAGGACCACCAACTCGGGGAAGTGGACCTGATCGATCTCGCCGAGTGCGACTTTCCTATCTTCCATGAACGGCTGAAAAATCTGGATCCCCAGCCGCCCAGTGCGGTGGAATTCGCAAAACGGATCGTTGCTGCCGAAGGAATGATCATCGTTACACCCGAGTACAATGGTGGTTATCCCGCAGCACTGAAGAACGCGCTGGATCTGCTCTACGATGAGTGGCACCGCAAGCCTGTCGCGATCTGCACCAACAGCGATGGGTCATTTGGTGGCACACAAGTGATCACAGCCTTGCAGTTCTCGCTGTGGAAAATGCGCGCATGGACGGTTCCGGCCATGTTCCCCGTTCCGAAGGTAGGTGCCGCATTCAATGAAGAAGGCGTTCCCGTTGAATCAGAAGCCATGGAGAAACGCGCGACGGGTTTCGTGAATGAATTGCTCTGGTGCATCCGGGCGAAAGCGCTGATGGATGCGCAGGGCTGATCATTCCCCGATGTCCTCGTTCCACAACGCGGGCTCAGCCGAAATAAACTCCTCCATCATCTGCACGCATTCCGGCAGGTCCAGATCGATCACCTCCACGCCATGGCTTTGCATGAATTCCTTGGCCCCAAGGAAGGTGCGGCTCTCCCCAACAACCACCTTCGCTATCTTGAACTGCACAATGGTGCCCGCACACATGTAGCAGGGCATCAACGTGGAGTAGATCGTGGTGCCCTTGTAACTGCCGATACGGCCCGCGTTGTTCAGGCAGTCCATCTCGCCATGCAGGATCGGGTTCTTCTCCTGAACGCGTTTGTTGTGACCACGCGCGATGATCTTACCGTCGCGCACCAGCACGGAACCGATGGGAATACCGCCCTGTGACCGGCCCAAGCGGGCTTCGGCGATGGCGGCTTGCATGTGTTCGTCCATGGGCATCTTGTTGGTCGATCGACCCTTGTTCTGACTATTGCTTCTGGTCACCGGCTTGGTTCTTACCACAGACACCGCAGAACTCCGACTCGTTCCGCTCATTGCCGCACCAGCCGCAACCTAGAGGAGTTCTCAACGGGAAAAGCTGGACTACGAAGTATCCGATCAAAGGGGTGAGCACAAAGCATATCGCCAACGCACCGAAGAAACCACAGGTGCGTTTGCTGCCATCCTGCCATGCCATACCAATAACCAAGACCAAGAAGATCGCGAGAACTACGTATTCCATTGCTTGCTTGATGATCAGCCCTTGTAGTGTCTCGGCTTCTTCTTCAACAAAGCCTCCGCAGGTTCCGGCACCCAATGGTGCAGCCCGCCGGCGAGCGGATCATCGAAGGTCTTCGGGATGTTCCCTGCTGCTGTGCGCTCGCCCCATGTCAGGTGTTCCTTGCCATCATCGCGGCGCTCCATAGTGATGCAATCCTCCACGGGACAAACGAGCGAACAGAGGTTGCAGCCCACACAGTTCTCGTCGATGATACTTGGGATGCGGTTCGAGGGATCGCTGCTTAGGGCGATGGCCTGGTGCGCGCCATCCTCGCAGGCTGTGTAGCAGAGTTGGCAGCCGATGCACTTGCTCTCGTTGATGCTGGCGGTGACCTTGTACTTCAGGTTCAGTTCATCCCAATGCATGATGTTCGGCAGCGCCTTGCCACGGAAGTCCTCGATCGTTTTGAAACCCTTCTGGTCCATGTAGCGCTCCAAGCCCGGCAGGATCTCGCGGATGATGCCAAAGCCGAAATGCATCACGGCGGTACAGACTTGAACTGTCGTAGCGCCGAGGAGGATGAACTCCACAGCATCGCGCCAGTTCTCCACGCCGCCGATGCCGCTGATGGGCAGATTCACCTCGGGGTGCTGCGCGCAGTTCTTTACCATGTTCAGCGCGATCGGTTTCACGGCCGGACCGCAGTAGCCGCCGTTGGTGCTCTTGCCATCCACGATCGGGTACGGAACGAACCGGTCGATGTCCACTCCCACAATGCTCTGGATGGTATTGATCAGCGAGATCGCGTCGCTTCCACCGGCCCTTGCCGCACGCGCCGGACGGGTGATGTCCGAGATGTTCGGCGTCAGCTTGGTGATCACCGGGACTTTCGCCACCTCCTTCACCCACTCCACGATCATCTGCAACACCTTCGGCTCCTGCCCCACCGCGCTGCCCATGCCGCGTTCGCACATGCCATGCGGACAACCGAAGTTCAACTCGATGCCATCGGCACCGGCGTTCTCCACATCGCGCACGATCTGGTGCCATTCCTCCTTCGTCTCTACCATCAGCGAAGCGATCACCGCATGGTCCGGGAAACGCTTCTTCACCTCGCTGATCTCGCGCAGATTGTCGCGCAACGGCCTATCGGTGATGAGTTCGATGTTGTTGAAGCCCACCATACGCTTGTCGCGGTAGTTCACTGCGCCGTAGCGGCTGCTCACGTTCACCACCGGTACGCCTAGGGTCTTCCACACGGCACCGCCCCAGCCCGCGTCGAAGGCCTTCATGATCTGGTAGCCGCTGTTGGTGGGCGGTGCAGACGCTAACCAAAATGGATTAGGGCTTTTGATACCCGCGAGGTTCGTTCTCAGGTCTGCCATAGTGGTGAGTATAAGCTGATCGCGTTGATTGTCCTGCGCTTTGTTCGCGAGGATCACTTTACAGGTGGAATGTCCAGTTGCTTGCAGATCTTCTCACACAGGAGATCCGCCAATTCACGATGCCTTCCAACAGCCGTCCGCTTCTTGTTCGCCGGGTTGAACCAGATCGCGTGGTTGCCTCCTTCCCGCATCAGCACACAACCGTTACGTTCCAGGTGCTTGATCAGGACAAGGCGTTTCATTCACGCGACTTTCAGGTCGGCACGGGAAACATCACGTCCTGCGTTGTCCATCGCTGCCTGCTCCTTGTTCGCTAGGAAAAGTTGCTCCATCGCATCACGAAGGTTCTCCATGAGTTCCTCTTGCGTGCGTCCTTGGGAGATCACTTCAGGAAGTTCTTCCAGTTGCCCAACGAGCCATCCGTCCGGTGAGCGTTCGATGATCGCGGTGAGTTGCATGGTTCCAGTGTGTCTTTCAAATGTACGACAGCCGCGCCCTCAGCGTTCGAGGTACGCATCAATACCGTGTGCTGCTCTTTTTGCTTCTGCCGCAGCATTCACCACTTCCACGCCGCCATTCATTGCATCGCCCGCAACGAAGTACTTCGCGTTGGTCGTTTGGAAGTGCTCGTTCACAACGATGCGACCCTTCGTATCCAATGTGAGATCCGAGACCTGCTGGAGCAGTTCGCTTTGTTTGCCCTGACCGGTCCCGAGCAGCACCATGTCACACGGCTCAACGAACTCGCTGCCCGGGATCGCTTCGATCTTGCCATAGGCCGCTTTGTTGCGGATGAACTTCACGCCGGTCACTGATCCATTGCCCAAGACTTCCACCGGCGTCACATTGAACAGCGCCTTTGCTCCGCTCTTCTTCGCCAGGTCGAACTCGAAGCTGTACGCACCCATCTCCTCGGGCCCACGGCGATAAGCGATGATCACGCTCTCCGCGCCCATACGACAACTCTCGCTGGCGGCATCCATTGCTGTGTTGCCACCACCGAGCACGATAACCTTGTTGCCTACCGGTGTAGCGTGATGCTTGTTCCGCAGTACTTCCACGAATTCCAGCGCACCCATCACACCTTTCTTGTCTTCGCCAGAAATGCCCAGCGCTGAGGTAGCACCCAAGCCGATGCCGATGAAGATGGCGTCGTAGTCCTTCTCCAACTTGTCGAAGTCGGCGCGACCGGCCACTGGCTTGTTGTAGTGGACGATGAACCCGAACTGCTCCTGCAGGTAGACGACCTCATCAACCGCTTCTTCGTTCGTGAGTTTGTAAGGTGCAACACCGTAAACGCACAAGCCACTCGGCTTCTCACGCGCCTCGTAGATGTCAACCGCGTGGCCCAGCAACCGCAGCTCGCACGCACACGAAACACCCGCAGGCCCCGCTCCGATGATCG
>JANOPI010000388.1:0-10759 GCA_031421755.1 Flavobacteriales bacterium
GATCAAGGACCGCATGGCGATCAAGATGATCGAAGACGCGGAGAAGGCCGGACTGCTGAAGCCGGGCAGCACCATCATCGAAGGCACTAGCGGCAACACGGGCATGGGCCTGGCGATCGGCGCGATCATCAAAGGATACAAATGCATCTTCACCACTACGGACAAGCAGAGCCGCGAGAAAGTGGACATCCTTCGCGCGTTCGGCGCAGAGGTGATCGTGTGTCCCACGAACGTCGATCCGGAAGATCCCCGCTCCTACTACTCCGTGTCCTCGCGTTTGGTGAACGAAACACCGAACAGCTGGAAGGCGAACCAGTACGATAACCCGAGCAACGCACAAGCGCACTACGAAAGCACCGGCCCTGAGATCTGGGAGCAGACAAGCGGCAAGATCGATCACCTCGTTGTGGGCGTGGGCACGGGAGGCACCATTTGCGGCACGGCGAAATTCCTGAAGGAGAAGAACCCGAACCTGAAGATCTGGGGCATCGACACGTACGGCTCCGTCTTCAAGAAGCTCAAGGAGACCGGGATCTTTGACAAGAACGAGATCTACCCTTACATCACCGAAGGCATCGGCGAGGATTTCGTACCGAAGAACGTGGATATGGATCTGATCGATCACTTCGAGAAAGTGACCGACCGCGACGCCGCCATCTTCACCCGGAAGATCGTGAAGGACGAAGGCATCTTCGTGGGCAACAGCGCGGGCAGCGCCATGGCGGGCCTGCTGCAGCTGAAGGACAACTTCAAGAAGGGCGAGGTGGTGGTGGTCATCTTCCACGACCACGGCACGCGCTACGTGGGCAAGATGTTCAACGATGACTGGATGCGCGAACGCGGGTTCCTCGTGGAAGAGAAGCCGACTGCCGGTGATCTGCTGAAAGGCAAGGACCTGGGACTGATCTCGGTGGAAGCCGAAGAGCCTGTGCTGTATGCCATCGACCGCATGCGCAAGCACAACATCGATCAGCTCCCGGTGATGGAGAACGGCAAACCCGTGGGCACGATCACAGATGCACGCCTCTTCGATGCGATCCTGGAAGACGCTGATGTGCGCACGCAGAAAGTCCGCGTGATAATGGGCCCTGCTCTGCCAGTGCTCAATGCCGACACCACGTTGGAAGACATCGCCAGCAAGCTGGGCAATGGCTCACCGGCTGTGCTCGTGCAGATGCCGAACGGACTGGGGATCCTGACGAAGCAGGATATCATAGGGAAGTTGAAGTAGCCGCAGAAAGCGCTCGGACGATCAACGTGGTACTGGTAAAACCGACTATCGTTCTGTCGCTGACGACTTTGGTCGCTGCTTTGACAAGTTGCAGTCCTTTGGTAGATGATGTTTCGACTCTGCCTGACCCAAGCATCGACTCTACCCTGCTCGTTGGCGACTATCTCTTCGTTTCGAAAAACCAGGACACCCTTGCGTTGGATCCATGCGACCCCAGAATGATGGCAGGGTACACGACCGCTTCACCGTTAGCACGCAGCATCGCCGAAAACGGAACATGTGATCTGAACGATGAACCTGACGCACTGGCACTGATCGACAGTTTTGAGCATTCGCCGAATCACGCCTTTTATTCTGCCGTTCTGCTCCGAAGCATCTCGAAGGCTTATGGCTACTACGCTGAGCCGCTCGGCATTGTCCTGTATGAAGACCTGCTGAAGCGACCGTGCTCCTTGCTATCGTGCTGTTGGGAGAATGGCTGTGATGGTCACGAGGGTCTGCTTTTGTGGACCGATGCCATTGCCATGGAGATCCTTATCGAACACGAGGAAGATACTTGGGAAGCATTCCTGAAGTATGGGAACCAAGTGGAAGCAAAGGCCACCGCTGAATGCGACCTGCAAACTCGTTCTCGAGCGAACGAATTCCTCCACGAGATTGGATCTCATCTAAAGCATGCGCTATTACGGGACTCCATTGATGCTTCCCGTTAACGCCAATCACATGGTGACCGACCAAATGCACCGCACCGTCCAAGTGCCGTCCAATCCCCAGCGCATCATCTCACTTGTCCCCTCCCAAACTGAACTTCTTTACGACCTCGGCTTGGGCGAACGCGTCGTGGGCATCACCAAATTCTGCGTGCATCCGGAGACCTGGTTCAAGACCAAGCACCGCGTGGGTGGCACCAAGAAGGTGGACTTCGACAAGGTGCGCGCGCTGAAGCCCGACCTGCTCATCGGCAACAAGGAGGAGAACGAGCGGAAGGACATCCAAGAACTCGAGAAGGAATTCCCGGTGTGGATGAGCGACGTTCGACATCTGCCAGATGCGTTGGACATGATCCAGCGTGTGGGCGAACTGACGGGCACCACGAACAGTGCTGAAACCCTCAGCAAAGGCATCGAAGCGGCCTTCGCGAAGCAACACTTCATCGACCCGCCGCTAACGGTCGCCTACTTTATTTGGCGCGGGCCCTTCATGGTGGCCGGCCATGGCACCTTCGTGAACGATATGCTCAAGCGCTGCGGGCTGGTGAACGTGTTCGATGAAGGGGACGCGCGCTATCCCGAGATCAGCGCCCAGGAACTGGCGGAAGCGGATCCGGACATCATTCTTCTATCGTCCGAGCCCTACCCGTTCGCTGGGAAGCATTTCGCAGAATTCAACCTGATCTGCCCCGGCACACCGGTAGTTGTGGTGGACGGTGAGTACTTCAGTTGGTACGGTAGCCGGTTGCTGAAGGCACCGGACTACTTCAATGGTCTATTGGCCCGGATGGGCGGCGGAACGGCTGCGGTATAGGCCGCCTTACTTTCGCCGTGCCCGCCGGAACGATTGGGGAAGGCGGGGGATCATCGATGTACCGCAAAGCCCTCCTACTCCTTTGCGCTTTTCTGACCTTTTCGTCGCACGGTCAACGCGTCGGTCTTGTGCTCAGCGGCGGTGGTGCCGTGGGCCTCACGCATATCGGGGTGATCAAGGCGCTGGAGGAGAACGACATCCCGATCGACTACATCACCGGCAGTAGTATGGGGGCCTTGGTGGGCGCGATGTACGCCTCTGGTCTCACGCCTGATGAGATGGATTCGCTCTTTCAATCAGACGCGTACCAGCTTATGGCGGTAGGTGGTGTAGAGGACGACTTTGTCTACCACTTCAAGCAAGATGCGCCGGATGCCTCGGCGCTGACCTTGCGGTTCGCCTTGGACACCACGATACAAGCCTCCCTGCCAACGAACCTTCGCTCACCGGTGCTCACGGACTGGTCGCAGATGATCGGGTTCAGCGGGCCGTCGGCATTGAGCGGATATGACATGGACAGCCTGTTCATTCCTTACCGCTGCGTGGCGAGCGATCTCACGCTGCAGCGGCCAGTGGTTTTCGCCAAGGGGGATCTGGCCCAGGCAGTGCGCGCAAGTATGAGCTATCCGTTCTACTTCAAGCCGATCAAAGTGAATGGCCACTTGATGATGGACGGGGGCATGTACAATAACTTCCCGAGCGACGTGATGTACGCGGAGTTCATGCCGGACTACATCATCGGCAGCAACGTGGCCTTCAATTCCGGTCCACCGAGTGAGGACGACCTGATGAGCCAATTGCGCGCGATAATGATGGAGAAGACCAACTACAGCGTACCCTGCGAACCGGGCCTGATCATCGAGCCGAAAACGGAAACCACATTGTTCGACTTCACTACGGCACGGCAAGCGGTGATGGACGGGTACACGGCCGCTCTGGAACGCATGCCGGAGATCAAAGAGGGCATCGCCAGACGTTATCCCCGGGGAGAACTGCGCGCCCGCCGCGCCGCGTTCCGTCGCCGTTATCCGCCACCAGCGTTCGGCCATATCAGGGCCGAGGGATTGGATGAAAAGCAGATCACCTATTGTGAGCGGGTCCTGGGGAAAGACCACGGGGTGGCAACGGCACCCGAACTGAAGGAGCGTTACTTCCGATTGTACGCGGACCAGAACGTGGCCGACCTCTTCCCCCGGATGCGCTGGAACGTGGAGCGCGGGAATTTCGATATCGATATCCTTGTGAAACGCGAGAAACGGATCGAGGCGCGGTTCGGCGGGATATTCAGCTCGCGGCCGGTGAACACGGGTATGCTCGGGCTCCGGTACAAATTTTTCGGCCGCACGAGTTCCTTCGTCGATGGCTCGGCGTACTTCGGCAGATTTTACGCCGCAGGCCAGTTGAAGGTGCGGATGGATCTGGGCACACGGATCCCGCTGTACATCGAACCGGCCTTCACGTTGCATCGCTGGGATTGGTTCAGCGGCTTCAACAACTTCTTCCAGGAGACCAAGCCCGCGTACATCGTGAATCGCGAGCTCTGGAGTGGGGCCAGTGTGGGCATGGGCATGGGGAACAAGGGGTTGTTGCGGTTCGATGCGCGGTATGCGGAAACCACCGATGAATACTACCAGACCGAGGACTTCGGCAACCGGGACACGGCCGATGTCACCGAATTCCACCACGGCCTGGTGGGCCTGGTGTTGGAACGGAACAGCTTGAACCGCAAGCAGCATCCGAATTCCGGGGAACTGCTCCGGGCCGAATTGCGGTACGTGGGGGGCGACGAGCGCACCATGCCGGGTACCACCATTACCGATCGCCTTCCGTTGAACAAGCACCACGAATGGATCACGGCGAAAGTCACGTTGGACAAGTATTTCCTGCCGCGCCGGAAAGTGCGTTTCGGCTTCATGCTGGAAGGGGTGTACAGCACGCAGGACTTCTTCCAGAACTACACCGCGTCGGTGCTGAGGTCACCGGTTTTCCAGCCGACGCCGGAAAGCCGCACCTACTTCCTGGCGGATTTCCGTGCACAGCAATATGTGGCCGGAGGAGCGCGGGCCATCATCGCCGTGGCGAAGAACAAGTTCGATCTCCGGCTTGAAGCATACGCCTTCCAACCCTATAAGGCCATCGAACGCAACGACATCGACCAGGCGGAGGCAGGGACCGCCATCAGCGAGCGCAGTTTCATCGGCAGCGGATCGCTGATCTGGCAAAGTCCTTTGGGGCCGGTCTGGCTCAACACCAGCTACCTGGACGGACTTGCCGAACCCTGGGTCTTCAGCGTCAGCTTCGGGTATGTGATCTTTCAGCAGAAGGCACAGGAATAACCACCGTGGATAGTTCGACCGGGTTCCTTAAGGCGCTCCGTTCCGCGGTCGGCCTGCGGATGCCGTTGGAGCCGCCGGTTCCATCAATTGGGGCGCACGAGGAGTCTCCTATCTTCAGCCTCGGTAAGGGCATCAGCGGCTTCGTACCGTGGTCCGGCCTCGAAGAGATGCTCCCTCCCTCCGTTCAATCCTTGGACACACCGACCTTTCAAGATGACCGTTCGAAATCCTGACGGAAAGACCAATGGCGACACCGATTGAAGCCCTCGGAAAACTGCACGGCAACCCGGAGAATTTCTTCAGGGACTATCACGTATTGGTCGTACGGGCCGTGCGCCAATCGGGACCAACGCCCTACTGGTTCGGCGGCGTCGGGTACGTGCACTCGAGGGGCAAGACGATCTACAACCGAACAGCCAGGCCAGACGGGATCCTGGGTAGACTACGGATGCACGACTCCAAGAACTTCAAGTTCTCGCCCGTGCGGGGCGATCTTGTCGGAAGCCCCGCCCCACTGATGGCCTGGCACGTGGATGTCGTCGGGTCGGACAGCGCAACGATCGTTGGCAATGTTGTTCCGGCGCTCGCCGTAAGCCGCTACGGCGGACCGGACATTGTGCTCACCACGCTTTTGAACGGTTGCACATTCGTTTGTGATCCGACCCCACATAGTGTGCTCATGGCCCACGTGCAGCCCAAAGGCGCGGGAACCACCGGCGAGAACTTGCATGCGCGGATCCAGGGTGGTGGAATGCAGCTTCAAGGCAGCCAAGGGGTCGCGGGCAGGCGAACATTCGGTCGCACCGATTATACGGCCAACGACGACGTGACGATCATCGGTCTACGATCCGGAACCGTTTGGCGGATGTTCGCCCAAGTGCATACCCGAAATGAAAAGGACCGCACGCGGGTGGATGAGTTCTTCAACGGCTAAGGCCGCCGGCTGAGTACTTCAGGCAGCGGGCGCAAGAGCAGGACGTCTTCCGTCGTTGTATCACCGTGAAGAAACGCCTACTGTACATGCCGGGTATCTGGAGCCTGGGACTGCTCCTTCCCTTGTGTGGTTGGCATCTCTATCGCCAGGGCGTTTGGAAACAGGAGCGGTGCATCACAATGACCTTTCCGATCCCGACAGACCAACGGGACGAGCATGATAACTGGCTCCGGCTTGCGCCAAGGGAACTCCGCCAGGAATGGATCGATCTCAGATGTGATGGTCGTCAAGCTGAGATTGACGCAACCATGCTTTCGTTTCGCGATTCGCTCAGGGAACTCGAAAGCCGGGGCGATACGGTCCGTGGGATCCATGTCCGATTCGGACCGAACACGAAGTATGCGACCATCATTGATGCGATCGAGATCTGCAGTGGAACGGTGAGAGCTTGGGAACTGGACGATCATGATCTGTGGACCTTGCACTATCCTGAACCCGAACCTGAGAAAGCCAAGGCGACCAACAACGTCTTCTACTTGGACTGCGGGATGGGCAATCGCATTGTCCGAACCAACCACAAGCCATAAAATGGTGACGGTATCGGAAGGAATCTGGAACGCGTTCATCAGGCCGTATTGGATCCCATGGTGCCTTCTTTTCTTGATCGGTGTACTCGCTTTGCGTTCCTCGCTCAGGGTGTCTTTCTGAAAGTCTACTGGTGCCCGCCTTCCCTTCTGGTCAAACTACTGCCTTCCTATGGACACGGATGGACGGTCTAACGGCATGGAGCGTCTATTCGTGTCCATACCAACCCATAGGTACGAAAATGCCCCCGACAAGTCAGGGGCATTTCCGTTCAGTTGAAGTCTTGGCCTATGCCTGCGCGGTCGGTCCACCGAAGTTCATCGGTATCTCGGGCATTTCCGTTTCGCGGATCTGGCCGTGTACCGCTTCGAACTTCTGGAGATTGTCCACCAGGGCGCGCATGAGGCGCTTAGCGTGCTGTGGCGTAAGGAGGACGCGTGCCTTGACCTTCGCTTTGGGCACACCAGGCATCACACGCACGAAGTCCACGACGAACTCCGAATTGCTGTGCGTGATGATCGCCAGGTTGCTGTAGATACCATCGGCCACTTCCTCGCTGATCTCAATGTTCAGCTGGTTGGCCGGGCGGGGTTGTGTTTTTTCGTCTGCCATGTAAGGGTAGTAGCGAGTGGTAAGTAGCGAGTGGCGAGTGCTTGTCGTAAACAGCACTCGCCACTCACCACTCGTTACTCGCCACTCGTTTTCATCCTTCGATCTCCTGCGTGCTCATGCGCTCGGAGAGCAGCTTGGCATAATCCTCCTTGTTGTACACGAGGTTCTTCTGGAAGCGGCGGCTGCCGGTACCAGCGGGAATGAGGTGACCTACGATCACGTTCTCCTTGAGGCCTTTGAGGTTGTCCTCTTTGGCGGCGACGGCGGCCTCGTTCAGCACCTTGGTGGTCTCCTGGAAGGAGGCGGCGCTGATGAAGCTGTCGGTCTGGAGCGAAGCGCGGGTGATACCCATAAGCAGCTGGCGGCTCGTGGCCGGCGTGGCCGGGCGTGCTTCAGCGAGCTTCAGGTCCTTGCGCTTCAGGGCGCTGTTCTCATCGCGGAGCTTGCGCGCCGAGAGGATCTGGCCTTCCTTCAGGTTAGGGCTGTCACCAGCGCTGGTGATCACCATCTTCTCATACATGTCATCGTTCTCCTCCATGAAGTCCGCCTTCTGCACGGCTTGGCGCTCAAGGAAGCGGGTATCTCCCGGATCCTCGATCTCCACCTTCCGCATCATTTGGCGCACGATCACTTCGAAGTGCTTGTCGTTGATCTTCACACCCTGCATGCGGTACACCTCCTGCACCTCGTCCACCAGGTACTCCTGCACCTTTGTAGGTCCTTGGATGTCGAGGATGTCGCCTGGGCTGATCGAACCATCGCTGAGCTGTTGGCCAGCCTTCACGAAGTCGTTCTCTTGCACCAGGATGTGCTTGCTCAGCGGTACGAGGTAGTATTTGTGCTCACCGGTGCGGCTCTCCACGATGATCTCGCGGTTGCCACGCTTGATCTTGCCGTAGCTCACGATACCGTCGATCTCGCTGACCACCGCAGGATTGCTCGGGTTACGGGCCTCGAACAGTTCGGTCACACGGGGCAGACCACCGGTGATGTCACCACCCTTGCCGGAGCTGCGGGGGATCTTCACCAGGATGTCGCCGGCATCGATCTTCTGGCCTTCGTTCACGATGATGTGCGCACCGACGGGGAGGGAGTAGCTCTTCATCTCCTCCTTGCTCTTGGCGTCGATGATCTTGATCATCGGGTTCTTCTTCTTGTCGCGGCTTTCCACGATCACCTTCTCGGTGAAGCCGGTCTGTTCGTCGATCTGCTCGCGGAAGGTGACGCTTTCCTCGATGCTCTCGAAGGCCAGCGTACCGGAGAGTTCAGAGATGATCACCGCGTTGTACGCATCCCAGTTGCAGATCAGGTCGCCCTTCTTGACGCTCTTGCCGGCGGTCTTGTAGAGCATCGCCCCGTACGGGATGTTGCTCGTAGTGAGGACGATACCGGTGTTGTTGTCGATGATGCGCATTTCCGTGGAGCGGCTGATCACCACTTCGGCTTCTTCGCCCTTCTTGTCCTTCTTCCTCACGGTACGGAGTTCATCGATCTCGAGCTTGCCGTCGTACTTGGCCAGGATCTGACTGTCCTCGGTGATCTTGCCGGCCACACCACCCACGTGGAAGGTCCGGAGAGTGAGCTGGGTACCCGGTTCACCGATGGACTGGGCCGCGATCACACCGACCGCTTCGCCCAGCTGTACCATACGTCCGGTAGCGAGGTTGCGACCGTAGCACTTGGCGCATACACCGTGGCGCTGCTCGCAGGTGAGCACGCTGCGGATCTCCACCTCTTCGATCGGGCTGTCCGCAATGGCGCGCGCTACATCCTCCGTGATGTTATCCCCACTGGCGACGAGCATATCACCGGTCTGTGGGTGGAACACGTCATGCACAGCACTGCGACCGAGCACGCGATCGTAAAGGGATTCAACGATCTCCTCGTTCTTGCGAAGGGCTGAGGCGATGAGGCCACGGAGCGTTCCGCAGTCGTCGATCGTGATCACCACGTCCTGCGCAACGTCCACGAGTCGGCGGGTGAGGTAACCGGCATCCGCGGTCTTCAGCGCGGTATCGGCAAGACCTTTACGTGCACCGTGTGTGGAGATGAAGTACTCCAGGATGGACAGACCTTCCTTGAAGTTCGAGAGGATCGGATTCTCGATGATGTCCTGACCGCCGCCGCCACCGCTCTTTTGCGGCTTGGCCATCAGTCCCCGCATGCCGGAGAGCTGGCGGATCTGCTCTTTGGAACCACGGGCACCGGAGTCCATCATCATGTAGATGGAGTTGAAGCCCTGGTTGTCCTTCTTGATGCGCTCCATCAAGCCGAAGGTCAGCTTGCTGTTGGTGTGGGTCCAGATGTCGATGGTCTGGTTGTAGCGCTCGTTGTTGGTGATGAGACCCATGTTGTAGTTCCCCAGCACCTCGTCCACTTCGGCCTGCGCGGCCTTCACGAGTTTTTCCTTTTCGTCCGGTACGACAACGTCCATCAGGTTGAAGGACAGTCCGCCCCGGAAGGCGCTCATGAAACCGAGTTCCTTGATGTCATCAAGAAACTTGGCGGCCTTGGCCGTACCGCACTCCTTCATTACGCGGCCAATGATGTCGCGCAGTGATTTCTTGGTGAGCAGTTCATTGATGTAGCCCACTTCATCGGGCACCACATCATTGAAGAGCACCCGGCCCACAGTGGTCTCGATCAGCTGGGTCTTGCCGGTCTTGGGGTCGGCCCAACGCACCTTGATCCAGGCGTGCAGATCGATACCTCCCTCGTTGTAGTTGATGGTAACCTCCTCGCTGGAGTAGAACACGCGGCCTTCACCTTTCATCGTGCGGCCTTCGTCGCTCTTGCGGCCTTTGGTGATGTAATAGAGGCCAAGCACCATGTCCTGGCTTGGCACCGCGATAGGCGCGCCATTGGCCGGGTTCAGGATGTTGTGGCTGGCGAGCATGAGCAACTGGGCCTCCAGGATGGCGGCATGGCCCAGGGGCACGTGTACGGCCATCTGGTCACCGTCAAAGTCAGCGTTGAAGGCGGTGGTCACCAGCGGATGCAGCTGGATGGCCTTGCCTTCGATCAGTTTGGGCTGGAACGCCTGGATACCGAGGCGGTGCAGGGTTGGTGCGCGGTTCAACAGCACCGGGTGTCCCTTCAGAACGCTTTCCAGGATGTCCCACACCACAGGCTCCTTCTTGTCCACGATCTTCTTGGCGGACTTCACCGTTTTCACGATACCGCGCTCGATGAGCTTGCGGATGATGAAGGGCTTGAAGAGCTCGGCGGCCATGTCCTTGGGCAGTCCGCACTCGTGCAATTTCAGATCAGGACCTACCACGATCACAGAACGGGCGCTGTAGTCCACACGCTTACCGAGCAGGTTCTGGCGGAAGCGGCCTTGCTTGCCCTTGAGCGAGTCGCTCAACGACTTCAGCGGGCGATTGCTCTCGCTCTTTACGGCGCTGCTCTTGCGGCTGTTGTCGAAGAGGCTGTCCACCGCTTCCTGCAACATGCGCTTCTCGTTGCGCAGGATCACCTCCGGCGCCTTGATCTCCATCAATCGCTTCAAGCGGTTGTTGCGGATGATCACGCGAC
>JANOPI010000389.1:0-4307 GCA_031421755.1 Flavobacteriales bacterium
GCACTCCTGATGCACCACACGAGCCGCATGGGACCGAGGACGTTCCGTCGGGCGATCGCAGCACCCGTTGTGTGCGCTGGTACTGGGAAGCCGCGCATGACATCTACTTGAACAAAGGGAGCAGCATCCCGAACACGGTGAACTATATGACCGGTCTATTCAACCAGAGCGCCACGATCTTCGCCAATGATGGCGTTGACGTGAGCCTGCTGGAAACCTTCGTATGGGATGTGCCCAGCCCGTACAACGGCACGAGCAGCAGTGCGCGGTTGAGCCAGTTCGCCGCAACGCGCACGACCTTCAACGGCGATGTGGCGCACTTGCTGGACTACGGCGGATACGGCGGTGTGGCCTGGTTGAACGTCCTGTGCGGCGGCACCAGCTCGCGCATGGCCTACAGCGGTATCAATAGTTCCTTCAACAATGTGCCCACATACAGTTGGAGCGTGATGGTGGTAACGCACGAGCAAGGGCACAACCTCGGAAGCAATCATACCCACTCCTGTTCATGGAACGGCAACAACACGGCGATCGACGGTTGCGGACCCACGGCCGGGTACTCCGAAGGCGGTTGCCCGAACGCTGGGTTGCCGGTCGGCGGTGGAACGGTCATGAGCTACTGTCACCTTATCGGTGGGACCGGTATCAATCTCAGCTTCGGGTTCGGTCCGCAGCCCAAGCAGGTGATCGTAGACCGCACGAACGCCGCAACCTGCCTGCTTGTGTGTGGATCCAGTTGTGACGCGCCGGGGCAACGGTCCATTACACCGCTGAATGCGAATAGTGCCACACTCAATTGGGCCAATACCGGTGCTGTGAGCTATTCGCTGCGTTGGAAGGCCCAAAGCAGCGGTACATGGAATGATGTGACCGGCCTCACCGGCACCAGCTATGCGCTCTCCGGCCTGTCATCCGTCACTGCGTACGAATTCCAGGTACTCGCTGTCTGCGCCACGGACACGTCGCCCTGGTCAATGAGCACCAACTTCACTACGCCCGCGCCTTGTCCGGATGCATTGGAACCGAACGAGACCTGGCAGACCGCGGCCCCTATCACGCTACCTGCAACAGTTAGCGCGCTCATTGCCATCACAAGCGATCAGGACCATTACACCTTCACGTTGGGCGTGACCGGGAACCTGAACATCTTCCTCAGCGGGCTGGCGGCGAACTACGACCTGTTCCTCTTGAACAACAGCGGAGTTGTGCTCGCTTCATCCACAAGTACGGGCATGAGCTACGAATCCATCAATTACGCCGCTTCGGCTGGTACCTACCGGTTGCGGGTGATCGGCGTAGGCGGTGCATTCAGCGGTGTGCAATGCTATTCACTTTACGCCAGCTTCTATGGAAACGCCTGTGGTCGACCGGACAATGTGACGAGCACAGCGATCACGTACAATGGCGCGATCATCAACTGGCCCGCTGTGCTCACCGCCACCAGCTACGAACTGCGATGGAAACCAACGGCAGGAAGCACGTGGACCACCGTGTCCGGTATTACTACCAACAGCCACGCGCTCAGTGGGCTTTCACCTTCCACCGGCTACGATGTTCAGGTGCGCACCGTCTGCGCGGGGGGCTCGCAGGGTGGAGGTGGTTCGGAATTCTCGCAGAACCACGCGTTCACTACCCTGAGCGCACCGTGTGAAGTGGCACCGCCGATCCTGGTCGCCGCGAAGTTGTTGCTCGAAGGACCGTACAAGCCCCTGGAGGGACTGATGACGGATTCCTTACGGGTGCAAGGATGGCTGCCGCTGAACGAACCATACACCGCAATTGGCTTCACCATTACCGGCCAGAATGCCACGACAACAGGCGTTTTCGCCACCACCGGCACGAACGCCATCGTGGATTGGGTGCTTGTCGAGCTGCGTGATGTGGCCACTGGAACGATGGTGATCGAGCGAAAGGCCGCTCTGTTGCAGCGCGATGGAGATGTTACCGCTACCGATGGCGTGAACCCCCTCGGCTTCTGTTCCACGGCGGGCATATACCGCGTGGTGGTGAGGCACAGGAACCACAACGCGTGCATGACTTCCCAAGGCATCGCGCTGAATGGTACAACCACGGTGGTCGACTTCACTGCCACGGCGCTGGGCACTTACGGCATCGAAGCACGCAAGACGAGCGGTGCCGCGCTACTGCTATGGGCGGGCAACACCACGGGCGATGTGAGCGTGAAGTATACCGGCAGCGGCAACGACCGTGACCCGGTCCTAACCATCGTGGGCAGCACCACACCGAACAACACCGTGGCCGGTTACCTGCGCACGGATGTGAATATGGACGGTCTTGCCAAGTACACCGGTGCCACCAACGACCGCGATCCCATACTCGTGAACGTCGGCAGCACCACGCCGAACAACGTGCGGGTGGAGCAGCTTCCCTGAAGCGGAAATCGGCTTCCAGCCGGTGCGTTCGCAAGGGCTGGAAGCCCTTGACACCTTTACGTTCCGATACGGCCCAAGGCGTCTGTTGTCATCGGTTCCGGGATCCGCGGGCGGTGCATTATAGGAACGGGCGCTGCCCACATCTTTGCGCACCCTTTCGCGCACCATGAAACCATCCCTTTCTTCGCTCGCCGTTCTGTCCATTGCCCTTGCCCTCGCTTGTAGCACACCGGAAGCACCGGCTGAAAAACCCGTGGAAACCACCGCCAATAACCCCCTTGCCGCTAAGAGCACCCTGGTGTTCCAAGCACCGCCGTTCGACAAACTGAAGGACAGCGACTATGAGCCCGCCATCGAGGCCGGCATGACGAAGCAGCTTGATGAGGTGCAGGCCATCATCAACAACACTGAACCTGCCAACTTCGAGAACACGATCGTTGCCTTGGAGAAAAGCGGACTGGACCTCACCCGAGCGGTGAAGATCTTCTTCGGCCTCACGGGTAGTGCCATGAACGACACGCTGCAGGCGATAAAAGAGCGGGTGGCTCCAAAGCTCACCGCGCACAGCGACGCCATCACCATGAACGAAGCGCTCTTCCAGCGGGTGAAGGTCGTCTACGACAACCGCGCGGCGATGAGCATGACGCCCGAGGACGCCCGACTGCTTGAGCGCTACCACACCCGCTTCATCCGCGCCGGAGCCTTGCTGGACGAGGTCGGCAAGGAGCAGATGAAGAAGCTGAACGAAGAAGAGTCCAACCTCCAGACGAAGTTCTCCGCCAACATTCTGAAGGCGCGATCGATCGCGGCCATCATCGTGGACAACAAGGATGACCTCGACGGGCTCAGCGAGGAGGCCATCTCGGCTGCCGCCGAAGCCGCCAAGGCGAAGGGGCAGGAGGGCAAGTGGCTTATCGAACTGATCAACACCACTAGCCAGCCCGTGCTCTCGTCCTTGAAGAACCGGGCATTGCGCGAACGCATCTTCAAAGCCAGTACTTCCCGCAACAGCAGCGGTGATTCAGATAACGGCACCCTCGTGGTGCGCATGGCCCAACTGCGTGCTCAGAAGGCGAAGCTCCTCGGATTTCCCAATTGGGCCGCCTACGTGATGGACGACCAGATGGCCAAGACGCCAGAGGCCGCGCTCAAGCTCCTCGCCGGTCTTGCGCCCGCCGCCGCAAAGAACGCCAAGGCGGAAGCGGTGAAGCTGCTAGCACTCATCGATCAACAAAAGGGGGGCTTCACATTGGAGCCATGGGATTGGGACTTCTACAGCGAGCAAGTGCGCAAGGCCGAATTCGACCTGGACGAGGCCGCGATGAAACCCTACTTCAATTTCGATAGCGTGCTGGTGAATGGCGTTTTCTATGCCGCGAACGAGATGTACGGTCTCTCCTTCAAGGAGCGGACGGATCTGCCCGTGTATCATTCGGATGTACGCGTGTTCGACATCATCGACACGGGCAACACGGTGATCGGCCTGTTCTATGGCGACTACTACGCCCGAGACGGCAAGCAGGGGGGCGCTTGGATGGACAGCTTCCTGGACCAAGGCGAATTGCTCGGCCAGCAGCCGGTGATCACCCAGAACTGCAATTACGTGAAACCCGCAGCTGGGCAGCCCTGCCTGCTCAGCTTCGATGATGTCACCACCCTCTTCCACGAGTTCGGCCACGCCCTGCATGGCATGCTCAGCCGTCAGAAATACCCGATGTTCGCTGGCACCGCCACCACCACGGACTTCGTGGAGTTCCCCAGCCAGATCAACGAAGCGCTCGCCACCGACCCGACGATCCTGGCCCACTACGCCAAGCATTACAAGACCGGTGAGGCCATGACCGCCGACCTCATCGCCAAGATGAAGAACGCGCGCCGCTTCAACCAGGGCTATATGACCAGCGAGTACCTCGC
>JANOPI010000390.1:0-1527 GCA_031421755.1 Flavobacteriales bacterium
AAATAAACCACATGATAGCAGTAGCCATTTTCGTCGCCCTGATCCTTCTCGTGGCCTTCTATGCCATCGCGATCTACAACCAGCTGGTGAAGTGGAAGAACCTGGTGGCCGAGGCGTGGAGCGGCATCGATGTGCAACTGAAGAAGCGCTACGACCTGATCCCCAATATCGTGGAAACAGTGAAGGGCTATGCGGCGCATGAGAAGGAGACATTCGAGAACGTGACCCGGGCGCGTGCCGCTGCGCAGCAGGCCACCACGGTGGAAGGCCACCAGGCGGCGGAGAAGAACCTGAACGGCGCTTTGATGAACCTGATCGCGGTAGCCGAACGCTACCCGGACCTGAAGGCGAACACGAACTTCCTGGAGCTGCAGAACACCTTGCGCGAAGTGGAAGGCGACCTCGAAAAGTCGCGGCGCTACTACAATGGCAATGTGCGGGAGCAGAACACGCTGATCGAGAGCTTCCCGAGCAACTTGATCGCCAACGCGTTCGGCTTCGCCAAGTCGATGCTCTTCGAGCTGGACAACCCGGCGGAGAAGATCGCCCCATCGGTAAAATTCGCGTGATGCGCCGCTGGCTGCTGCTGGCTTCGGTGGTCGGTGTAGCGTACAGCTATGGCCAGACCGAACGGATCAATTCGTTCCATGTGGACCTCAGCGTGGCGCCCGATGGGCGGTTGACGGTGACGGAGGACATCAACATCCATGCGGAGGGCCTCGAGTTCAAACGCGGCATCGTGCGCAAGCTGCCGTTGACCTTCGTGGACCACAACGGCCGGGAGAACCGAGTGCGCTATGACCTCGATGCGGTGGAAGTGGACGGTGGCACCTCACCCTATCATACCGAAATCGAAGGGGACGACCTCGTGCTGTACGTGGGCGACAAGGACGTGTACCTCGAGCGCGGCGAATACGGCTACCGGATCACTTATACCACCCAGGGACAGGTAGGTTTCTTCCCCGCGTATGACGAGATCTACTGGAACGTGAACGGGAACGGTTGGGCCTTCCCGATCGACAGTATATCGGCCCTGATCCACCTGCCCGCGACCGCCCGGGTGCAGCAGACCGCCTGCTACACGGGGACCTTCGGCAGCACGGAGAACGCGTGCTCGGACTCCATCATCGACGCGCACACGGTGCGTTTCCAGGGGCGCGCCATGGAGAACTATGAAGGGCTCACCGTGGCCGTGGGATTCCAGAAAGGCGTGGTGGCCGAACCACCACCACCGACGTTCTGGGAGCAATACGCGGTGCCGTTGGTGGGTGGCATCATCACCCTGCTGTTGCTGCTCTACTACTTCATCACCTGGGCCCGCCACGGCCGCGATCCGGACATGCCCACGGTGATCCCGCTCTTCGAGCCGCCAGATGGCCTGTCACCGGCATCCGTGGCCATGGTGATGAAGGGGAGTGTCGACAACGACCACATCACCCCGGCCATGATCAGCCTGGCCGTGAAGGGCCACATCCGCATCGATGAGAGGCAGGAGGACGTGTTGCTGGGCCTGGTCACCAAGGAGAC
>JANOPI010000391.1:0-14880 GCA_031421755.1 Flavobacteriales bacterium
ATGCAAACGCAGGTGATCATTGATCGGGCTCTCTTTGGTGAGCGGCGTGGTCAGCACCAAACGGATCTTGTCCTGCACCAGCACGAAACTGCTGCGGTCCTTCACGCCGGTCTCCAAACCCGCATAGGCCAGGCTCTGGAAGCCGAAAGCCGTTTTGTAGAAGTGCGCGCTCTGCTTGGCGTTGCCGACGTACAGTTCGATGTAATCGGTGCCGAGGAGCGGCAGGAAGTCGGCGGCTCCATCAACGATCTTCTTCAGGTACGGGGTTGCGCTTTCAATGGCCATGTGCGTGGTGTTTGTCATGCCGAGTGACCCCGGACCTGAAGAAGATCGTTGACGGTGCCGCCGACTTCCTGCCGCTCCTCGGCACCGACTACATCGAACTGTACGTCGGCAACGCCAAGCAGAGCGCGCACTTCTACAAGACGGCCTTCGGCTTCCAGAGCCTGGCCTACGCGGGTTTGGAGACCGGCGTGAAGGACCGCAGCAGTTTCGTGCTGGTGCAGGACAAGATCCGCCTGGTGCTGACCACACCGCTCACGAAGGAGAACCCGATCAACGATCACCTGCGCGAGCACGGCGATGGCGTGAAGGTGATCGCGCTGTGGGTGGACGATGCGCGCAATGCGTGGGAAGAGACCACGAAGCGCGGCGCGGTGAGCTACTTCGAGCCGATGACGGAGAAGGACGCCGATGGCGAAGTGGTGAAGAGCGGCATCAAGCTGTACGGCGACACGGTACACATCTTCGTGGAGCGCAAGAACTACCACGGCACCTTCCTGCCGGGCTACAAGCCGTGGAAGAGCGCCTACAATCCACCGACGGCCGGCCTGAAGTACGTGGACCACATGGTGGCGAACGTGGGCTGGAACCAGATGAACAAGTGGGTGAAGTTCTACGAGGAGGTGATGGGCTTCGCGAACGTGCTCAGCTTCGACGACAAGGACATCAGCACGGAGTACAGCGCGTTGATGAGCAAGGTGATGAGCAACGGCAACGGCCGCATCAAGTTCCCCATCAACGAACCGGCCGAAGGCAAGAAGAAGAGTCAGGTGGAGGAGTACCTCGACTTCTACAACGGCGAAGGCGTACAGCACATCGCCATCGCCACGGACGATATTATCAAGAGCGTCCGTGATCTGATGAGCCGCGGTGTCGAATTCCTGAAAGTTCCTTCCTCGTACTACGAAGGGTTGCTGGAGCGCGTGGGACCGATCGATGAAGATCTGGCGCCGCTATCTGAACTCGGCATCTTGATCGATCGCGACGACGAAGGCTACCTGCTACAGCTCTTCACCAAGCCGGTGGAAGACCGCCCGACGATGTTCTTCGAGATCATCCAGCGCAAGGGCGCGAAGAGCTTCGGCAAGGGGAATTTCAAGGCGCTGTTCGAGGCGATCGAGAGGGAGCAGGAGGCGCGGGGGACGTTGTAGTGCAACAACCATTACCATGGAAAAACGCACCAAAGACAAGCCTTGGGATCTGAAGACCCCGCCCGGTTCTTCAGAGTACACGATGCATGTGGAAGAGAAGGATGGAAAGGAGGTGCTTGTCTGTACCGTGGGCAAAACGGTTCTGCTCTACGACTTCCGATGCATCACCGATCTCCATGCAATGCTGAAGAAGCACGGTGACTGGATGGACCTCGGCGGCGCCGACGAACAGAAACCTGCGAAAGAAGGCACCGTGGAAGCGTGGGGCCGGAGTGAGAAGAACCCGGTGAAAGGATGGTACGGCCTGAAGAAAGGGCTACGCGGCCGCTTCGGTGTGTACCTGCCGCCGTTGATGGAAGCGCTTGGCTTGGCTGAAGTGACGCACGAGGCGAAGGGGAACAGGATGAAGGCGAAGTGAACCATCGGTCCATTCACGCCTTCACCATCGATCGTGCTTTTACGTTTTTGCCATCCATCTGCAGTCAGTACGGTTTCGTGTCCAACGGAAGCGCTTCACCATGCACGCTGTCCATTCCTATTTCGCGGAGCGAAGCTTTGCGGTTTTCCCGTATGTCATGGAAGGATGAACCGCTGCGCCCACATTCCGCCATTCGCGCTTGATCGGAGCAGGTACACGCCCGATGCATGCCCAACCATATCGAGCGCGCTCGTTGCGGCCTTCGTTCGGCGCTGATCGATCAGCGATCCTTGTGCGTTGAAGATCGTGATCTCTTCGAGCGGGTTGCCACGCGGATCGGTGACGGTAAGCAGTGTGCCGCTTTGCGCGATCAGGAGCGGCTGCGATGCAAACTCTTCGATGGCGTTCGTCCCATCCACGCACGCCGGGAAGAAGTCGAAAGCCAATGATCCTTCATCGAAGAATTGCACGTTCGGCCCACCCAGATCATACAGCCCGCGCATGAAGGTGGCGACAAAGGTGCCCGACGGTACGAACGTGACGTCGTCGATATTCAGCACATAGCTGCCCGTCGGCAAGCAAAGGGTGTCGATGTACGAGGATGGATCACCAGGAATGATGTGCATTGAGCTGGTAGCCACCGGTACGTTCGCCGTATCGAACACAGCCCATCCCATGTGCGCCTCGCCAATGGTGTCCACTTGGTACACATATAGGATCACCTCAGTGCAGGGTGCGGGAGGGCAAAGTTCCAGGTTCGTCACAGGAATGGAACAGGTGCTATCGCCCGGAAAGGCCGCATAGTGCATCAATACCGTTCCCGTGAACGGAGAGGTGAGCTGACCTGCACCCGGAAGAATCGGCAGGTTGTTGCGCACCGTTCCTGTGGGCAGTACGAAGAACGATCCGAAGCTGCGCGCTACCGTATCTCCGTTGTTGTCCAGGATGCTGAACCACGGATAGTTGATCTGCGTGGTGCCGGGGTTCTGCACGTGCAATTCCAAGGAAGTGTCGGTGAAGGCCGCGTACCAGAGGTGGTCCACGGTTACGCCGAAGCAATCGGCTTGCGCAGTGGCGCCATTAGTGGCGGTGATGCAGAGCACTGCGAACAGTGCGCTGCGGAAGTGGTGATGTGTTTTCATGATCGTTTATCGTTGGGACAAAGCTCCCGCTATCACCGCTGCGCACCAATGGACGAATGCGGTCAACACTTGCAATTATCCCGGTTGTGCTCGCGGTAGGCCGCTGATCGTTCGGAAGGGCAACTTCAAGGCGCTGTTCGAGGCGATCGAACGGGAGCAGGAGGCGCGGGGGACGTTGTAGCGCAAGTCGACCTTTGCGTTGACTGGTCGCGGTTTACCTTCGCCCACATGAACGGATCTACGGAAGCCCGGGCGAAGCAACCTTTGTTGCTGAGCCTCGCAGTGGTTGGCGCATTGCTGGCCTTGATCATAGATCTCATGGATGGGCAAGCGAGCAAATAGGTTGGAACCGCCGGGTTGTTCGTTGGCCTAGTGGGATTGCTGTTGGCCCGCTCGACAGGCCGTACCCCCTACAACTACCTCGCGATCGCGGGCTTCGTGCTCTTCATCGCATCCGTGCTGTACAGGATGTGCGTGCATCAGGGGTGGATCCAAGGTTGAACGGGACATCTCCGCACGACCAAATTCAACGAGAATTTAGGACCACGACGACGAAGGCTATCTGCTCGCTCCTCAGCAAACCGGTGGAAGACCGCCCCACGATGTTCTTCGAGATCATCCAGCGCAAGCGTCTTCGTCCCGATCATTCGGAAAGCGTGAAGAGCTTCGGCAAGCGTCTTCGTCCCGATCTTTCGGGAGGGAATTTCAAGGTGCTGTTCGAGGCGATCGAGCGGGAGCAGGAGGAGGGGGGGACGTTGTGGGGCTTCGAGGGGTCGGGTCAGCGAGATACGCCTGACCCATGCGCTCGGCGAGGAATGTCCGTACCGAAGGATCCTCGCTCAACCCGATTGCGCGTTTGTAGGCTTCGCGCGCCTCCGCAATGCGACCTGACCGTCGCAACAGATCCGCATGCAATGCGTGGAATGCCTGGTAGCTCGCAGTGGTCTTCAGGTCCATGGCTTCCAACAGGCCTAATGCATACTCCGGTCCGTGCACTTCCGCTGTCGCCGCCGCATGCGCCACTTGGGCACCAACGCTGGGAGCTATCCGGATCAACGCCTCGTAAAGCGTGAGCGATCCTACGGGATCGTCCCGACCGGCCAAACGTGCCGTGGTATGCGCCGACTGGATCGCTGCCTCCAATTGGTAGCGCCCCAGTTGCCCGTGTGCGGCGGCCCGCCGTAGCAGCTGTTCCGCTTCGGCGATAAGCCCTCTATCCCAATGGCGGACGTCCTGCTCTTTCAATGGCGCATAACGCCCTGCAGCATCCCGACGTGCGTTGCTGCGCGCGGTTGAGTAACGCATCAGGGCCATCAATCCAAGCGTTTCGGGGTGGTCGGGCAGGCGGAAAGCGATGGCATCGCACAACATCATCGCTTCAGCGGTAAGTTCTCGCGGGACTCCGCCCTGATTCATGTCTTCCCAAGCCACACCGTAAGCGGCGTAGATCGCGTCGAGCAAACTATCGAGCCGTACCTCGAGCACTTCGGCCCCGGGCAGCTCGAAGGCCATGCCCGCATCACGGATCTTCTGCTTGGCCCGCACCAGCCGTTGGCCCATCGTTTTTGGTGGAACGAGGAAGGCGCTCGCGATGGCTCCGGCATCCAGACCGAGAACCGCTTGCAGGATCAGTGGCGCACGAACGCTCGCATCGATGGCCGGATGCGCGCAGAGCAGCATCAGCTCCAAGCGATCGTCCGGCAATGTGGCAGAACGCGGGACATCTTCACCGCTCACGGGAGTGTTGCGGGTGATGTGGATCTCGGCTTCGCGGAGCAGCACATTGCGTCTGTCGCTATCAAGCAGGCGGCGCTTCGCTACGGTGATCAACCACGCTTCGGGTTGCTGCGGAATTCCTTCTGTAGGCCATTGCGCGATCGCGGCAACAAAGGCATCCTGCAAGGCATCCTCCGCCGCCATGATGTCACGGTTGCGGGCGGCCAGCATCGCTACCAGCCGCCCGTAGGCTTCGCGTGCCGCGCGTTCGATGGTCGCGTCGGCGTGCATGTCAACCGGGCATCACGATCTCCGGGCGCACTTCCACCACGCCACCGAAGGTCGCGGCAGGGCAGCGCGCGGCCCATTCCAAAGCAGCGTCCAGATCGGGCACATCGATCAGGTAGAAACCGCCCAACTGCTCTTTGGTGTCGGCGTATGGCCCGTCCTGCACCAGCCGTTTACCATCCTTCATGCGCACGGTAGTGGAGGTGTGTGGTGGCTGAAGGCCGGCTCCACCGGCCATTACACCGGCCTTCGCCATCGCTTCGCCATAGGCGGTGTAGGCCCCCCAATAGGGACCAGCCTTGGCGGGATCGTTGCGCTGCGCGAACTCGGCAGCGGATTCGTGGATCAAGATCGCGTACTTCATGGGTCAAAGGTGTTTAGCGGAGCGGGAACAGCCCCGGTCCAATTACATGTCGAACGGATCAGGTCGATTTCGACAAGCCCATGAAGAAACATTCGAATCCTTCTAACGTTCACGCAACGCAAGCTTACTCATCCCAGTAGATCGGGAGGCGCCAAGAGCTTCGGCCACCGTCTTCGTCCCGATCGTTCGGAAGGGCAACTTCAAGGCGCTGTTCGAGGCGATCGAACGGGAGCAGGAGGCGAGGGGGACGCTCTGACGCGATAACGTCCCGCCCTTCCCCGCCCGATCCACACGCTCCTTCCTCGCCAATACAGCGTGGGTCTCCCGGATACGGTCCAGCTCCTTGTCATCCAATTCTTCCAGATCGAGTAGTGAGTTGTTTGCTTGGTCCATTGCACGGATCAGCTCATCGAGCTTGATCTGCAGCGCTTCCGTATCGCGGTCCTGCCTGCCGGCAGGCAGGTCTGCGTGTTCTGGATCAGGAACACCATGAGGAAGGTGATGATGGTGGTGCCCGTGTTGATCACCAACTGCCAGGTGTCGCCGTAGCCGAACAGCGGCCCCGTGCAGGCCCACACCACGATCACCAGCACGGCGATGATGAAGGTGGCCGGCCGGCCGGTGTAGGTGGAAGTCTTCTTGGCGAAGCGGGTGAAGGGGGAGTTGATGCGGGCTGGCATTGGCGCTGGTTATGCGTCCAAGGTACCGGCCACGTATTTCGGGATCAGCGTGTCAACGCACCCACGATGAATGTCCTTGTCCTTCGCTGGTCCGCCATGGCCACCTGAGCGGTGTACGCACCTGGAGCAAACCGCGCGAGTGTCAGGAATTCCCCGTTCCATTGGCGGTCCAGCACAGCCCGACCCTGCGCATCGATCAGGGTGAGGCGCACTTCCGCCGGTACCGCGAGTTGCAGTTGGACACCATCGTTGGTTGTCCACACCAGTAGGAACGCCGGTTCCTGAAGGCTCTCCACACCCGTGTTCATGCACGCGCTGATGGTCGGCCAGAACTCACCGATAGGAACACCGGTAACGCCGGGCGCGATGCCGCCGACCACGTTCCCGTTCACGTAGTCCAACCAATAAGTGCCGCAGGCGGAGATGTGGTAATCGCCCGGTTGTTCCAGATCCGGCGGGAAACCGCCGCTGATCTCATTGCCGAGGAAGTCGGTGTTGTGCAAGGCCCAAACGACCGTATCACCCACGGCCCATGTTCCCGTGTACCAGCGGCAGAGCGCACCATTGTCTCCCCAAACAGTGATCGTATCGCCTTCGGTAGCGTTACCATCGAACACCTGCAGCAGGCGCACACGCATGCCATAAAAGATCTGTTCCAACTTCACGCCGAGTACCACTATGTCGGGTTCTGCCCAATCGGGATCCATCGTTTCACATAGCGTTGCGGGCAGTTCCATCGCGCAATCACATGCGCGGGTGGTGCCGATTGTTGCCACCGCGGTAATGAGGATCAGGGCGAAGCGGTTCATGGTAAGTCAGGTTCGTTGGTCGGTCTTCAGTGGATGATCAGTTTGCGGTTCCACCGCAGACCGCCACGTGATGCCTGCACGGTGAAGGCACCTGGCACCAGCCCTTCCAGCCGCAAAGGTGAACCGTTCCACGCGCGGCGGAACACCAGCCGACCTTGCTGGTCGAAGAGCACGAGATCGGACGGACCCGGGATCATTTCGATCGTCGGTTTTCCATCAACATATCGCACGGTCAGCGGGTCGGCATCTACGGATGCAGGAATACCGGTTGACAGGCATCCATTTACCAGGGCGCCGAACTCTGCCACGGTGACGCTCTCTTCCGCACCCGCCGTGAACAGGGGGCCTGAAACGATACCGTTCCCGTAGTTCAACCAGTAGATCCCGCAGACGGAGAGCTGGTAATCCGCCGGATCCTCGAAGCTCGTGCCGCACGATCCGTTACCCATGAGGTCGCAGTGCTGAATGGCCCAGAGTACGGTGTCCCCGACGTTGCCGGTGACGTAGTGCCGGCGGAGCAGGCCGCAATCACCCCACACGCGGATCTGATCAGCCACCTGCAGGTTTCCACTGAACACCTGCAGCACCTTCACATCAGCAGCGTATTCATGGTCGCCCAGTTTCACGGCCAGGATGATGTCGCTCGGGACCCACCATTCGGGGTCGGGGAATTGCGGGGGCTGTGGGTTCAAGGTTTCGCAAAAGGTCTGCGGACCGAAGCAGGAACAAGCAAGAACCGTATGCGATGCGGCCAGTGCGAATGGAAGGAACAGGCGTAACGGTGAGGCCATGAGCGTTGCTTTGGTGGAAGATGCGATCCGGCGGCGGTCCGCTGCCTGTCCGGTGACGGATGGGGTGCTCAGGGGGTGGAAGGTACCTTCGGTACGGCATGTTTCAGCAAGGGCCCGATACCGTGAACGAGGCGAATTCCCCAGCTCTGGAATCGTTCCCACGGTTCTTCGGTATGCGGATCCAATTCGTTCAGAGTGAAGGCCGGTTGCGGCATCGAGCACAGGTCGAATGATGCGCTGAAGGGGCACTTCGCTCCGAACATCTGGCCCAGCGGGAGCCGGAGTCCCAGCCCGTACGTAAGGTCAGAAAGCGTGCTCTTCTGTGTCTGCGGCCAGTTCTGGTCGTCGATGGTCAAGGTGTACCACCCCAGCCGTAGAGCGATCATCCCCAGCGCCTCCACTTCCAGGCCCGCGCGCAACCCCGTGTGGAGCGTGGTCCTCAGGTCATCGTCGAACTGCGCCTGCACGGTACACGCGATGGTTGGGAGACTGTCATGTATCCACCCGTGGTGAAAGGCCCAGCTCGCGGATACCCCGATGCGCGCGATGACCGGCAGTTCGTACCGTTCATACAGTACAAAGCCGCGGCCCAGATCCTGCTGGCGGTCCACGGCGGCCGAGAATACGTTCTCCAGCCCTGCAGCGGCCCGGAACGTGCTCCGGACACGATCCGTGCGCAGCCCCGCCACCACCTTGGCCAAGCTCACATCAAGATGTGGTGTCGCGATGCGCTCGTTGTTCGTGTGAAGGTTCGCGATAGAGGCCCCGAATGACAGCCCCGGCAACAAACGATACGCTGTGGCGACACCGAAAACCCCTTGGGGGCTGGGCTGCTCAACAGGTCCACCAAGGGGGTCGCTGAAGTCCAGTTCCTCACTGCTGGCAAGATCCTGGTCATACCGGAACCCGAATGCCAATCGCTCTGAAAGACGGCAACCGACCGCCACATGGGTGAAGCTGCTCGTCTCGAAAAAGTAGTACCGCGAAGCCTGCCGGTGATACAGTTCGAAGCCCTGCAGTTCCACGAGCCCGGCAGGGTTCGTGGAAAGTGCCCGCAAGTCCCCCGGTAGGGCCATGTTCGCCCGGCCAAGTGCTTCGGCCCTTGTGTCGATCAGCCAAGTGTAAGGATGCACATCGTACGAAAAGAGGGACTGCCCCACACCTGTTGCCGGAACAAAGCAGGCCAGTACGAACAGGTAGGGCGGGAGCGTCAACGTTCGCATGGTAGTTCCTTTGGCCGAGCACCGAAATCTAACTTCGCCGCCCTTTCATCCGACCATGTACCGCACCCACACCTGTGGCGAACTCCGCCTTTCCGACGCCGGCCAGACCGTAACCCTGAGTGGCTGGGTCCAGCGCGCACGCGACCTCGGTGGCATGACCTTCATTGACCTGCGCGACCGCTACGGCATCACGCAGCTCACCTTCAACGCGGACAGCCACACCACCCTGCGCGAAACCGCGCGTGGCCTCGGCCGCGAATTCGTGGTGCAGGTAACAGGCAAAGTGATCGAACGCCAGAGCAAGAACGCCAACATGCCTACCGGCGAGGTGGAGATCTTCTGCTCGGAACTGAAGGTGCTGAACCGCGCTAAAACCCCTCCCTTCACCATCGAAGAAGAGACCGATGGAGGCGATGAACTGCGCATGAAGTACCGCTACCTCGATCTGCGCCGCACCAACGTGCGCAAGGGGATCGAGCTGCGGCACCGCATGGCCATCGAAGTGCGCAACTACCTCAGTGCGCAGAACTTCCTGGAAGTGGAAACACCCGTGCTGATCAAGAGCACACCGGAAGGTGCACGCGATTTCGTGGTGCCTAGCCGCATGAACCAAGGCGAGTTCTATGCGCTGCCACAAAGTCCCCAAACCTTCAAGCAGCTGCTGATGGTGGCCGGATTCGATCGCTATTTCCAGATCGTGAAATGCTTCCGCGATGAGGACCTGCGCGCCGATCGCCAGCCGGAATTCACGCAGATCGATTGCGAGATGGCTTTCGTGGAACGCGAGGACATCCTGCAAGCGTTCGAGGGCCTGGCCAGGCACTTGTTCAAGGCGATCCTCGGCAAAGAATTCAGCGAACCCTTCCTGCGCATGAGCTACGACGACGCCATGCGGGACTATGGTTGTGACAAACCGGACCTGCGCTTCGGCATGAAGTTCCATGAGATGAACGGCCTCGTTCAAGGGAAGGGCTTCAAGGTGTTCGACGATGCGGAACTCGTAGTTGGCATCAATGCGGAAGGCTGCGCGGGTTGGAGCCGTAAACAGACCGACGCGCTCATCGACTTCGTGAAACGTCCGCAGGTGGGAGCCACGGGCATCGTCTTCCTGAAGTGGACGGAGGAAGGTTTGAAAAGTACCGTCGACAAGTTCTATGGACCTGAGCAGTTGCAAGCATGGGCCGCACACTTCGGCATGAAGCAGGGCGACCTGTTATGCATCATGGCCGGCGGAGCGGACAAGACACGCAAGGCGTTGAACGAATTACGCTTGCATGTGGGCGACCAGCTCGGCCTGCGCGATCCGTGGAACTTCAAGCCGCTGTGGGTAGTTGACTTTCCGCTGCTGGAACGTGATGTGGAAAGCGGGCGCTGGCACGCCATGCACCATCCGTTCACCTCGCCCATACCTGAACACGCTCATCTTTTGGAGAGCGCCCCCGGCGCGGTGAAAGCCAACGCCTATGACCTGGTGATCAACGGCACGGAGATCGGCGGCGGCAGCATCCGCATCCACGATCGCAGCATGCAAGAGGCGATGTTCCGCGTGCTCGGTTTTACCGATGAAGATGCCCGGTACAAATTCGGTTTTCTGCTGGACGCATTCGAGTACGGCGCTCCTCCGCACGGTGGAGCCGCCTTCGGTTTCGACCGCTGGGTCTCCCTCTTCGGTGGCCGTAGTGACATCCGCGAGTTCATCGCTTTCCCCAAGAACAACGCGGGCCGCGATGTGATGATCGATGCGCCGAGCCGCATCGATGACGTGCAGTTGAAGGAGCTGGGGATCGCCATGAAGGGGTGATCGACCGGCCACAGGTGTGACGAACACGGACGGGGAAGTCTAAGGGTTGTTCACGCACACCCATCCGGCGTCAAGCACCCGTCATGAAGAAACTTCTTGCTGAATTCCTCGGTACGTCCTGGCTCGTGCTCGGCGGTTGCGGCAGCGCCGTACTGGCCACGGCATACCCCGATCTGGGTATCGGATTCGTTGGTGTTTCCATGGCCTTCGGGTTCACGGTGCTCACCATGGCCTTCGCCATCGGCCATATCAGCGGCTGCCACCTGAACCCGGCCGTAAGCGTGGGCCTGTGGGCGGCGGGAAAGTTCGACGGCAAGGACCTCGTTCCGTACGTCATCGCCCAAGTGCTCGGGGGCTTGGCGGGTGCTGGGGTGCTCTGGATGATCGCGACCGGCAACGGTGCCGATCCCGGTTCCTTCGCCGCGAACGGGTTCGGTGCACTTTCGCCCGGCAAGTACGGAATGATCAGTGCGCTGATCTGCGAAACGGTCATGACTTTCTTCTTCCTGTTGATCATTCTCGGAAGCACGGATTACCGCGCTCCCAAGGGCTTTGCGCCCATCGCCATTGGTCTGGGCCTCACCTTGATCCACCTGATCAGCATCCCGGTAACGAATACATCGGTGAACCCCGCCCGTTCGTTGAGCCAAGCCGTTTTCGCCGGCAGACCTTACGTGGAACAGGTGTGGCTCTTCTGGCTTGCCCCGATCGTGGGTGCCATCCTGGCTGCGGCGGTCCACAAGTTCATCGCCACAAACGACCTGTCCGTTCAGGGAGCTTTCAACGCATCGAACAACCGTTGAAGCTCGGGATTCGCTGCCGATCCCACGCCCAGCTCATCGGCTTTTGTCTGTGCCGTGGAAAGCCTGTCCTTCGTCAACGGATGAGAACTGAGGAAAGACGCGCCCTCGGGCATGTCCTCCGCCTCCCGTTCAAGCAGTTCGAGCAGCTTCACCATGCCTTGCGGGTCCACACTGTTCGCGTGCATCCGCCGCATGCCGATGGTGTCGGCTTCGGTCTCCAGGTCCCGTGAGTAGCTGAGTCCTTTCAATTCATCCCCTTTCTGCGCGAGAACGCTGGCCAGTCCGCCCATGTCCCCGAATAGCAAGGAAAGGAACAAGGTGCCCGACAGGTTGCGGGCGATGCCGCGTGTGCTGTGGCGCTTCTCCACGTGCGTGCCCTCATGCGAGAGCAATCCCACCAGCTCGCCGGGTTCCTTCATCTTGTCCAGGATCCCCGTGTACACCACGATATGCCCGCCGGGCATGGCGAAGGCGTTCACTTGGTCGTCCTTCACCAGGTGCAGGCGCAGCTTGAAGGTAGGCGCGATCACCAGCTTGTCCGCGAAGGCCTGCAGTGTGGCGCTCCGTGCTTCATCGAACGTGAGGTCGGCCTTCATGCCCTCGAACATCGGGTCGCCCAGTTTCGCGTCCATCTCCGGCGGCAAGGCCATGGCCATACGCTCACTCAGGTAGGGCAACAACCAGAAATACGCTGCGGCGCACAGCGCGATGAACCCGATCGGCAGCGCGAATGGAAGCGTGAGGAGCCATGGCACACGGTTCTCTTTGCTCTTGCGGATGCGCTGCGCCTTGAAATGTGCCGTCCAGGCGTTGATGGTGGCGGCGTCCGTAATGATCACCGCGTGCGGCGGGGTTCCGTGCGTAATGCGCAACGATCCCGCGCTGATCTCCCACGCGCTGTCCTTGGCGTGCAGGTCCCACGTCTCGGTGCGGTCCGCCACGCGTACTTCGATGCGCTGGGCTGAGCTCCATTCTACCGTGGCCGGGTGCGGCTTGGAAGCATCATCTCCGTAATAGGTGCCACTCGCTGGTCCGTTCATCGGGTGACGAAGGTCGGGCCCTGGAGGATCCGTTCTCCGCGGATGTGAGGAGCGGCACTACCTTCCCGCCGATGCGTATTGCTGCCCTGCCTTTTTTCGCGGCCCTCTGTGTTTCCGGAGCCTTTGCCCAGCCCACCAGCCCGATCGATACCAATGCCGTGGTGGCGAACATCGGCCAGTACATGATGTTGGTGGACCGCTTACCGGTGATGGCCTCGTATGCCCGTATGACCGCGGACGGACAAGCGGAGCCGCTGGAGCCGGGTGCCGCCATGCCACCTGGCTGCATCGAGTTCATCGAACTGATCGGTGATTCGACGCGAAGGGTGGTAGGTGCTGTGATCTTCAAGGCCCAGCAGGCGCATGAGGTGAAGGAAACCACCTTCCACTACTTCGACCGCCGGTACAATACCGTGTGCGTCCGGCACGAATTGAAGTGGCTCGATAACCATTGTGCGTTCAGCTACGCGGTGCGCAACGACTTCCACTATTACCACCCACCGCGGAACGTACTGCAGGAATACACCACGCTCACCGATGTGGAAGGCAGCAACCTGGCGCCGTTGAGTTGTGTCTTTCCCACCATCCAGCGGGACATGGAGATGTACAACCACTTTGACATGTTCCTGCTGATGGAACGGGTGAAGATGTAGAGGCCATGGGGCAGGGGGGTGCAGCAGTCTTCGTGATCATCGCACTTTTGTTCCTGTTGCTCTGGTTCGCCGTGGTCGTCTACGGCTTTGTGCGTGTGTTGGGTGGACGCATCTCTACCATGGTGCCCTTGTCCGATGTGGCGACCTTGACCTTGCAGCGCAACTTCGTCTACTACGCACGGGCTGACGCTTGGCAACGTTGGCGCATCCGGCGCAGGGTGAAGCACCTGATCGCTGACAAGGAGTGGATCGGCCGAGGCCTGGAGGTGTCGCGCGATATGAAGGCGATGGTGGCCGCGTGCGCCATCCAGCTGATGTGGGGCTGGAAGGATGCGGAGATGCTTTTCTTCCGCCGCGTGATCATCTAACCGGACCGATTCCGAACGCGCATGAACGACCGGGGTCACGTGGGTGAACTGAATCCGGGGTTCGGGGTCCTGGCGATCTCCTGGAAACACTTCATCGAGGGGTACCGCGAAGGCTGTGATGGGCGCAACTTGGGCTTGCATGAAATGGGCCATGCGCTCTGGGTGGGTATCCGCAAGGAGAGCGGGTTTATGGCCGAATGGGATCTGCGCCACTGGCGCGAATGGCGCCGACTGGCCGAGGAGGAGGCCGTGCGGATCCGTGCAGGGGACGGGCGCCTGTTCAGGGCCTACGCCGGTACCGACCAGGCTGAATTCTTCGCCGTGGCGGTGGAATACTTCTTCGAGCAGCCCGCCTCATTCAAAGCCCAACTCCCAGAGCTCTATGCTTGCCTTTGCGAGTTGCTGCGCCAGGACCCGGCCATTTGGGACGTATGAAGGCCGTCCCTCGCAAAGGCTCGGGATGAACTTCTCGCCCCGCTCAGTCAACTGTTTCAAACGAAGAACCCCGCTCTCGCGGGGCTCTTTACTTTAGTTGACCGACCAGGGCTCGAACCTGGACTCTTCTGAACCAAAATCAGACGTGTTGCCAGTTACACCATCGGTCATTCCGCTTCCCCGTACCGGAAAAGCGCCGCGAAATTAGAAAGTTCCTGAACACCTTCGTTCCCTTACCATAGGCGGCAAGGGACTTTGGGTACTTTCGCCGACCCTCGAACCCCGTGGGGCATCCACCTTACCGCATGGACTTCAAGAAGTTGAATATCGCCACCGGCTGGCTCGTTTTTCTGGTGGCGACCTGGACTTATGTCGTAACGATCGAGCCGACGGCCAGTTTCTGGGATTGCGGCGAGTTCTTGGCCACCGCCAACAAGCTCCAGGTCGGGCACCCACCGGGCGCCCCGCTCTTCATGATGCTCGGGCGGATCGCCAGCGCCTTCGTTAGCACGGACAATGTGCCCGTGGCAGTGAACGTGCTCAGTGCCCTGTGTGCCTCTTTCTCCATCCTTTTCCTCTTCTGGAGCATCACACACATGGCGAAAAAACTCGCCACCCGGGACAGCGATGAACAGTTGACCACCGGACAGATGATCGCCGTGCTCGGCAGTGGTATCGTGGGCGCTTTGGCCTACACCTGGAGTGATTCCTTCTGGTTCAGCGCGGTGGAGGCCGAAGTGTATTCCATGTCGTCCTTCTTCACGGCCATCACTTTCTGGACCATCCTGAAGTGGGAGAGCGAGGCCCATGAACCCCACAACACCCGATGGCTCATCCTCATCTGCTACCTGCTTGGCTTGAGCATCGGTGTGCAGCTCTTGGGCCTGCTCTGTATTCCGGCTATCGCACTCGTCTA
>JANOPI010000392.1:0-6441 GCA_031421755.1 Flavobacteriales bacterium
ATGCAAACGCAGGTGATCATTGATCGGGCTCTCTTTGGTGAGCGGCGTGGTCAGCACCAAACGGATCTTGTCCTGCACCAGCACGAAACTGCTGCGGTCCTTCACGCCGGTCTCCAAACCCGCATAGGCCAGGCTCTGGAACCCGAAGGCCGTCTTGTAGAAGTGCGCGCTCTGCTTGGCGTTGCCGACGTACAGCTCGATGTAGTCTGTGCCGAGGAGGGGGAGGAAGTCGGCGGCTCCGGCCACAACTTTCTTCAGGTCGGGGGTGATGCTCGTGATGCTCATTGGTTCGGTAGTATGTGACGACGATCAGTTCGCCGCTGCGGTGCATTCCGGGCAAGGCCGGGTTCGTTGCACCATGTAAAATTGGATCTCCTGCTGCATGCGCGCTTCCATTGTCGCATCCACGATGGTGGAACCCTCCGGGCGCTTGTAGTCGTTGATCACCACGATCTCGCACGCGTGTGCGCGTCGGGCTTGTTTCTGCAAGCGCTTCCGATCGGCGGTGGTGAGTTCGTTGAATGACCGGCGGGTCCCGTTCTTTTTGAGGGTGCTGATGCGCACTACAACAACTCCTGAAGGGAGCATCTGTCGGTCAGCGTCATACACGAAGGCCACTTCTTCCGCATCGATGCGACAAGGGATGGATACGAACATTTCCTTCTGCTGGGCAACCGCAGTGGCTGCTCCGAAACCGAGTAGTGCGATCAGAATGGTTCTCATGGTTCCAAGTTCAGGGGTTGGCATTCTCGTGCTCCAAAGTTCGGTGATTTCTTGGGCGTGTTCGTGATGCTGGTCAGTTGGGGTTGGCCCCGTCCCCAAGGAGGCCGAAGTGCGACTTTCCACTCCATGATGCGGGCGGTGTTCGTGACTTCCGGTGAAGCCCGTAGATTTGCGATTCATGAATCATGAAACATGGATGCGCACAAGGGAATGAGGCCACAGGATGTGGCTGTGCTGCTAAAGATCGTCGCCTTGGGCAACGACGACTGGCGGGGTATCGACTTGGCGCATGCGCTGCGCCTGAGTCCTGCCGAGGTGAGCAACTCACTGAAGCGTTCGGCCATGGCCGGATTGGTGGACGGCACCAAACGTCGTGTGGCGCGGGCTGCACTCTTGGAATTCCTGAAGCACGGCCTGCCCTACGTATTCCCGGTACGACCCGGTGGAGTGGTGCGTGGCGTACCCACGGCGCACGCGGCAGCACCCTTGCGCGCGAAGTTCCTGGCCGACGATGCCTACGTGTGGCCCTATGCAAAGGGCGACCAGAAGGGCCAGGCCATTGCGCCGCTGTACCCCGGGGCCGCCGCCGCTGCGCTTGCCGACCCTGCTCTGCACGAACTGCTGGCGCTTGCTGATGCGCTACGCATAGGCCGCACCCGTGAACGCACCGAAGCTGAGAAGGAACTGGCCAAGCGCCTGAAGTGATGCGCGACGCGGTGAACATCCAGGCTGTCCAGTTCGTGGCCGATGGCTTGAAGGACCTGCGTGATCAGGTGGTTTTCGTGGGCGGTGCGGTGATCAGCCTCTATGCCGATGACCCCGGCGCCGATACACCGCGCCCCACATCGGACATCGATCTCGTGATCGAAGTGGCGGGTTACGCGGCCTACGCGCAACTAGAGGAACGTCTTGCGCAACTCGGCTTCCACCACACGCCGGAGGAACCCGTCAATTGCCGCTACCGCTTCCATGGCGTCACGGTGGACATCATGCCCACCGATGTACCCGCGCTGATGCCCACCAACCGCTGGTATCTGCCGGGTATGCAACATACCGTTCGCATGGCCTTACCCGATGGCAGCACGCTCGCCACGCTCACGGTACCGTATTTCCTCGGCACCAAGTTCGAAGCGCACAAGGACCGCGGCGGCGATATGCGTACCAGCAAGGACTTCGAGGACATCGTCTTCGTTCTCGATGCCCGCCTGCGGTTGGAAGAAGAAGTGGCCACCGCCCCAGCGGAGATCCGCGACTATCTCCGGTACGAGGCCCAAGCCTTGTTGAGGGATCCCGCAACACGCGAAGCCATCGAAGGGCACCTCGCGCCACAGATCGCCACGGAGCGGGCGGTGGTACTCATGGAACGATTAAGGGCGATAGCGGGGGAGTGAGACCCCGAAGAGAACGCAGCGAGTGTTGTGTTGTGGCCATCCGCTGGGTGAAGATCATTTGGGCGTTCCCCTCGCAAATGCCTCGGGTCGGGCTTTCCCCTTCAAGTCCTCAGCCGGATTACCGGCTTCCGGGCTTTCCGGTCCAATCCCTCACGCGAAATGAGATCTCCGTACAGACGAGAAGTTCATTTCTCTAGGGACCCGCCGTCCGTCAAGGGTGGATCAAAGTCATCGGCGATAGTGATCCGTCCTTTCGCGAGTCCCGGCACTCCACCTTGACTGGGAAGAGAACCGCTTTGATTCAAGCGGGCCAAGTGGTAATCGATAAAGTCAATGACCTGTTTCTGCATATCCTCCGGAAGGGCTTCAATCCTCGCTACGAGTTCTTCGGGTGTCGGTGCCATAGAGCGAAATTAGCGTGTTCAAGAGGGTTTGAAGGTCGTCCTTGGAACACCTTATCTGACCCTTCAGACGCGTGCTCGCATCCTTGAAAATCCACAAGTAAGTTGTGGATTTTCAGGGATGAGGAGTGGGCACGTCAGGCTTCCACGAAGCCGAAACCACCGCCACCTGACCAACCTACTTCAGTCGAAATGCCGCCCGGCTCTCCTTTGGAAACCATCTTCAGGCGTTGGGCGCAGATGGAAACGGCGTGCTCACCACATTCGATCCCGATATAGCGGCGACCGGTTTTGTGAGCAACAGATGCCGTTGTGCCGGACCCGAGGTACGCATCGAGAACCAAGTCGCCCGGTTGCGTTGCGATCTGCAGGATGCGGTGCAGCAGTTTCTCAGGCTTGGGCGTGTCGAAAGGATGCCCGTCCGGGAAAAGTGATTTGATGTGCTTCTTGGCATCGGTCGTAGTGCCAGCCACCTCGGCCGTCCACAACGTGCTGGGAGCCATACCCCGCTGTACATCCTTCAAGAACTTCTTTACGCGTGGTGCGCCATTCCCATCGGAGCCAAACCAGATATTCCCCTGCTTGATCTCTTCCCGCATGCGCTTCTCATTGTACGCCCAGCAACGGCCCTGTGGAAGAAAATGACGCTTCCCATTCGGAGCGACAACATCATAAAATTGACTTGCAACGGCATGCCCCGCTTGCACATTCGCCGAGACCGATTGCCATGGCCCGCGAGGATCCTTGTCCGGGTTCTTGTACCGGGCAAGTATCTCCTCTGACAGGGGGAAGTCGCCACGGGTGCTATTGAAAAGAATGGGATCCTTGGCATACACCAGGATGTACTCGTGATTGAACGAGAACACCCTTCTGTTCTCTCTCGTTTCGCGATGATTCCAGACGATGGTCGCGACGAACTTGTCACGGCCGAACAGCCGATCGCATGCGACCTTGAGGTAGTGCAAGCCAATGTCATCGATACTGATCCACAACGAACCATCCTTGGTCAAGGTCCGAAAAAGAGGCACCAGGCGTTCTTCCAATTCCGCAAGCCAATCATGGTGCTTCGCTACATCAGAGTAGTGCGCAAAGTTCTCTTGGGTATTGTATGGCGGGTCGATGTACACACAACGCACCGTCCCCTCCAGTGAGGGCATGAGAGCGTTCAGCACATCCAAGTTGTCGCCTTGGATCAGGTAGTTCGAGTGATCACCCTTACCAACACCGAGCGCTTTGATCGTTCGGCCACGAGGTTTGGGAGTGGGGACGAGAACGTCGTTCGTCGGTGAATCGATGAGTAGTTGCATGGGGCGATCGACGAGAATCTCGGAGTAGCTTCGCGAACAATGTAGAACCCTGTTCGGGGTTGTGCGCACGGTGGTGGAAACTTTCGAATCACAGGTCGATGTCAATTCGCCGGAGGCCTCCTCAGAGGTCTTCAGGCCGATCCACTACTTGGGCAGTAAGCTCCGGCTGCTCAATGAAATTGGCGACGCTGTTAACGAGGTAAGCTCGAAGGAAGCGCTGGTCTGCGACTTGTTCTCGGGATCCGGCGTCGTGTCCTCTTTCCTAGGACTTGAGCGGCGAGTGGTCGCCGTCGACATTCAAGAGTATGCTCGGGTCCTTGCTTCCTCTGTGCTGCTGTCAACACCGGTCAAGAAGGCCGACCTCAGCGCTTTGCTCACACCCGCCACTGACGATGACCTTGGCCAAGAATTGCTTAAGGCGTTCGCGCCATTGATCAACTATGAAGCCCAATGCGTCGCACAGGGTCGTGATAGCAAACCCGAAGCACTTGCGGACCTTATCGAAATGGGCTCCGTGGTGAGCGCGAACGGGACCACCTCTTCCAGCGCAAAGGCATCTAAGGCCTTTGCCGAGGTTGCTGTCCGCCTGTCCAAGCGGAAGCTGAGCAAGTCGGCCTTGGTCTCGCGGTACTATGGCGGGCTCTACTTCAATTACCACCATGCCATCGCGCTGGATGTTCTGCTCTCCAGGGTGGTGGCCCTGCCAGCACACCTTCACGACCTCGGCAAAGCCATCGTATTGAGCACTGCCAGCAATCTTGTCCGAACGGTCGGTAAGCAGTTCGCTCAACCCCTTCGGCCCCGGTCGAAGGATGGAAAGCCCAAAGCTGCTCTTTGGCGAACGGTGGAGAAGTCCCGATCCGTTGATAGCGCGAGCATTGTTCAAGATTGGCTTTCCACATATGTGTCCAAGCCCAAAGCTCGATCGGGGAGCACAGCCATCCGTGCGGACTACTGCGACTTCCTCCGTACGACCGATCTACCAGTTGGTGTTGTATATGCCGATCCACCATACACGAGGGACCACTATAGCCGATTCTACCATGTCTTGGAAACCATGTGTCTTGGAGACCATCCGAAACTGTCGCGTACGAACTTGAAGGGCGGACACTCGGTCAGTCGAGGCGCGTACAGAGAAGACCGTCATCAATCGCCCTTCTGCATCCGCAGCCAGGCACCAGCAGCGTTCGAGGAACTCTTCAAGTTGGTTTCCGGACGAGGAGCAAGTCTGGTCTTGTCCTATTCACCGCAAGCGGAAGGTGATCGAGTGCATCCGAGAGTGATGAGGCTGGAAGACATCACGGCTATCGCGAAACGACACTTCCGCAACATCGAGATACGCCGCTCAGATACCCTTGCTCACAGCAAGCTCAATCGGACGGACCTTCATCTGGACACTCCAGAGATAGCCGAAGTGCTTGTGGTCTGCCGTAATTGATGCGCTATGCGATTTCATCATCTGTGAACGCTACAGCTCGAACTGAAAGGATTCGGCGAACGAAATCGCCATCTGCTTTACTTGCATCATCCGTAGGCGGAACAGCGGGGTGACTGTTGCCTGTTACCACACCATGTTCGGTGAGGTATTCGGCGATTTGGCCATGATAGGAAGCATCGGGATGAACGATGTAGTACAAGTAGGCCCTCTGGGCAACCTTCAGAAACACACCAACGGGATATCTCTTGTCGTTCTCGAGCTTTTTCCAGCCATGCGCTTGGTCCAGTTCAAAAGACCAATTGCCGCTGTTCTTCTTAGTGATTGGTTCTCGAGTTTCAATCCTTCCCAAGCTCCCATCCTGATTCAAAGCTCTGAACAGTATCGTCGGCTTCTGCCCCTCTTTGACTCCGAAATAATCCGACATGATGTGTTTGCGAAAGCTCGCTTGACCTGGACGATCCTTACCTATCGGATTCGCTGTTACCAGTAATTCCGATTTCAGAGCAGGCACGGGCACCAATGGAGTTTTCGCCTCCGACTTCTTAGCAGCCCGTAACTGCTTTGTCAACCTAAGATTCTCTTCCGCCCGGCGAATAGCCTCTGCGGACGTCACAGATACAAGGTGCGCGCGATTTGCATCAACCCATTTCGTCCATACCCCTTGCACTCCGGCCAAATCCGATTCGCTCAACTGCGTCAGGGAGAAAGCCTCCCAGCTCAGTTTAAGTCCTCGTATGGTCATATTGCCAGAGCCCGCAACAAGACTTCCACCCTTGCCTCCTCCGAACCAAGCCATCTTGGGGTGGAAAATTCCTGGTCCCTTGGGCGTGAGAAAGACACTGACCTGAAGCCCCTCAAGATCATTTTGCGCTTTGTCCAAAGCAGTCAGTGCTGCGGGTGTTGTTGTGAAGTCAACTCCCACTATAAGTTCGAATCGTCCATTGCCCTTGGTCAAAAAGGACTCAAATCGTTCATTTCGAATCAACATATCCACTCCTTCCGCAGTGGCCCAAGCAAATGCGGCACCTCCTATTGTGGCCGATTCGGTTTGGTGTAGTAGTGTATCCAGCAACCGATCCGAAGAATCGTCGGTTGGGTCCTGAATCTTGAGAATGGCCATACTTTCTCTTTGATTTGTCCCAAACATACGAGCCGCATTTCGCGTTAGGGATTGGACCGGA
>JANOPI010000393.1:0-8740 GCA_031421755.1 Flavobacteriales bacterium
GTGGTGCTTCACCTCCTTCTCGCCGATGCGGTGGAAGCCTTCCTTCTTGGCGATGAAGGGGATGTACCGGTGCATTTCCCCGAACACCTCGATGGACTTGATCACCTCCTTGCGGTAGGCCTTCAGGCCGCAATTGAAATCGTGCAGCATCACACCGCTTGCGCGGCGAACGGTCCAATTGAAAAGCTTGGTTGGGATGGTCTTGGAGAGCGGGTCATACCGCTTTTTTTTCCAGCCGCTCACCAGGTCGTACCCTTCCTGCGTGATCATCCTGTAGAGTTCGGGGATTTCCTCAGGGTCATCCTGCAGGTCAGCGTCCATGGTGATCACCACGCGCCCCGTCACGGCCTGGAAGCCTTGGTTCAATGCCGGGCTCTTGCCATAGTTGCGGCCCATCCGGATACCCTTTACGCGCGCGTTCTCCCGGTGGAGCCGTTCGATCTCGGTCCAGGAGCCGTCGCTGCTGCCATCGTCCACCAGGAGCACCTCATAATCCAGGCCCATGGCCCCGATCACCGCGTGCAACCGTGCGGTGAGTTCCGGCAACGATTCGCGCTCGTTGATCAGGGGGATGACGATGGACAGGTCCATGGAATGGCAGGCAAAGAAAGGCTGCTTGCGCTGAATGACGGATGGTAGTGGGCCAAGGAAGCCTTGCCGGGCAAGTCGAACCCCTGCCATGGCCCGTCGATCAGGCCTGTCCTGCGCGGTGCCCCGGGGGAAACTGGCCATGGAAAAAGTGCGGCGCGAACGGTATCCCGAAGCCACCCGGCTACGGCACATTCACATGGCACACCGCTTGCCAACGCACCCCCGACTAAATTCGCCAACCCGAAAAGAAACAAGACCACATGGAACGCCTCTCCACCATCGCATTTATCGGACTGTTCAGTTTGAGCACCGCCACGGCCCAGACCAGTGATATCGTCGTCTTCTCCGAAATGGGGGAGAAATTCACGTTGATCATCGACGGGGACGTGAAGAACGGATCACCGGCCTCGCGCGTGGTGGCCACTGGGATGCGCAATGAGACCCCGTCCATCGTGGTGAAGTTCGCCGAATCCGGTATCCCGCCGATCAAACAGAACGGATTGATGGAGTACGGCAAGGAGTACACCTTGAAGGTGACCACCAACAAGAAGGGCGAATACGTGCTGCGTATGCAGGGCATGGCTGAACTGGGCACCGCCAAAGCCTCACCGGCGGAAGAAGCACATCCCGGCGGCTTCATCGAGGATGCCCCTGTAAGCACCCCGCCCAGTGGCCATCAGCTTACAGGCGGTTCGCAGACCACTACCACAACCACGCAGAGCACCGGTACCAGCGAGAATGTGAACATGAACCTGGGGGTGAACGGCGTGGGCGTCAACTTCAACTTGGGATTCACGGATCCGGTGATGGGATCCACCTCGACGACCACTACGACGACCCACACCACCACGACCACCACGGGAACGGACATGGACGAACCAGCACCTGCCGCGATCGCGGATCCCGTCTACCGCATGCCCGGCTACAACGGCCCGATCGGCTGCCCGATGCCCATGAGCGATGGCGAGTTCACCGACGCCAAGGCGAGTATCGAGAGCAAGGGCTTCGAGGAGAGCAAGATGAGTTTGGCCCGGCAGATCGGTGACAACAACTGCTTCAACACCGCCCAGGTAAAGGGCATCATGGGCCTCTTCGGCTTTGAAGAGACCAAGCTGGAGTTCGCCAAGTACGCCTACGACCGCACGCACGATATCGGCAACTATTACAAAGTGAACGACGCATTCAGCTTTGAGACGTCCATCGACGACCTGAACCGTTACATCAAGGGCCGTTAGTCCCCGGCGCGCTAGCGCCCTTCAACTTCACCACCATGAAGACCCTGGTCACCTCTGTCCTGCTCGCCCTCACCGTAGCGGCTATCGCCGTATCGTGTACGGGATCCAAGTCCTTGGCGAAAAAGGGCGAGAAGCTCGACGAGAATGGCTTGTACGCTGAAGCGGCGGACATGTACCTGCAGAGCCTCATGCGCAACACGCGCAACGTGGACGCCAAGATCGGCCTGAAGAAGACCGGGCAGCTCCTATTGAACGACAAGTTGAGCGCCTTCTTCAAGGCGTTCAGCATGGGTGACAGCAAAGAGGCGGCGGTGAACGCGTACCTGTCCGCCAAGAACTATGCGGACCGCGTGGGTCAGTACGGGGTGGTGCTCGATATACCGTCCAACTACGCCACGGACTTCAACGAGGTGAAGGGAAAGTACCTCATGGAGCAGTATGAAAAGGGCCAGGAATTGATGGCCGCCAAGGACTATAAAGCGGCCGAAGCGGTCTTCGCGAAGATCACGGCGCTAGAGCCTTCCTTCAAGGATTCGGGCAAGCTGCAGGATGTGGCCTACTTGGAGCCCTTGTACACCAGTGGGAAGGAGGCGCTCGAAGCAGGCCACTACCGGAAAGCGTGGACAGACCTCAGCAAAGTGACCAGCAAGGACGCGGCTTACAAAGACGCGAACGCCTTGAAGAACAGCGCGGTGGAAAAGGGCCGATATGCGATCGCGGTTCTCCCGTTCGCCGGAACGAAGAAGGACCAGTCCGCACGCGTTCAGGCCCTGGCCACCACGGCACTCACCGACATCAACGATCCGTTCATCAAAGTGGTCGATCGGGAGAACATCGAGCGGATCCTGGCCGAACAGCGCTTGAGCTTGAGCGGTGTGGTGGATGAGGCCACGGCCGTAAGCGCCGGCAAACTGATGGGCGCACAAGCCGTGCTGATGGGCACCTTGGTGGACTACCGCGAGGAAGTCGGGGCCGTGAAGCGCGGCACACGGGATGGGTTCAAGAGCTATCAACAGACCGTCCCCGATCCGGATCGCCCCGGCAAGACCAAAGTGATCACCAGCTATTCTCCGGCTCGCTACACCGAGCATCAGCAGGAGAACAAGGTCTTCTGCTCCTTCAGCTACAAGCTCGTTTCATTGGAGACCGGTGAAGTGCTCATGAGCAAAGTGGTGGACCGCACACTATCGGACCAGGTACAATATGCGATGTTCGATGGCCAAGCCAACACGCTCTACCCGGCCATGAACGGCAAGGTGAACACGTCTGGATACCGCGGCCTGCAAAGCCTGTTGCAGGCGCCGCGCGAGGTGAAGTCGACGGCCATGCTGGGCGGGGAAGCGCTGAAGCTGGTGACCCAGGGCATGTCGTCGGAGATCATGAACGAACTCGCTAGCAAACTGCCGTGAAGCCGCACCTATTGATCGCGCTCCTGTTCGTCGTGGCCTGCAAAGGCAAGAAGGACGTGGTGCAGAACAACCCCGCCGTGGACCAGGTTGTCGCTCCCAAGCCTACGTGGGTCTCCGCACGTCCCTCGGGCGACTTCGACTACATCGGCATCGGTACCTGCCCCAAGGCGCGCGGGGATTTCCAGGAGAGCGCCAAGAAGAACGCGTTGAATGACCTGGCCACGGAGATCAGCGTGCGGATCGAAGGCAACAGCCTGCTTTCCACGTTGGATGAGCGCACGCGTTTCAGCGAGACTTACAACAGCAATATCCGGGCGACCACCAATGAGGAGATCCAAGGCTTTGAAATGGTGGACAGTTGGCAGGACGCCAACGAGTATTGGGTCTATTACAGATTGAGCAAGAGCGAGCACGCGCGCATCAAAGCCGAGCGCAAGGCCAAAGCCATCGCGCAAGCCACGGATGGCTACATGCGGGCCCAGCAGCAGCTTGTCCTCGGTGATCTGAAGGGCGCGTTCGACCAGGACCTGCGCGCGCTGATCGCCATGAAAGCATATTGGGGGGAGAGCGACGTAGTGACCGTGGGGGACAAACAGGTGCAACTCGCCAACGAGCTCTTCGCTGACCTTCAGCGGCTCACGAACGGCGTACGCTTCACGGCATTGCCAGATCGATGCGCATTGGACTACAACAACCGGTTCAAGCGGGAGATGCTCATCGCGGCCGCCTTTGCTAATGGCAGGCAGAGCCGTGACCTGGTGCAGTTGCCAGTCATCATCGCTTATCCGGGACAGAACGGCAAAGTGACGGAGAGCAAGAACACCGACACCGAAGGCCATCTGCGCAGCACGGTGCAGCGCGTTGAAATAAGTGGCGGCACGGCTGAATTGCTCGTACGGTTGAACGTGGATGAACTGGTGAGCAAGGACCTGGACCCGGTCTTCGTCAAACCCCTCATCAGCAGCCTGACCATACCTGAATTGCATGTGGCCATCGACCGCACCATGCCCCGGGTGAAGATCACCTCCTCGGAAACGAACCTGGGCCAGCCGATCTCCGCAGGTATCGCCTTGGGCTTGAAAGAGGAATTGACCACGCGGGGCTTCCGGTTCACTGACCGTGCTTCGGATGCTGACCTGCTCATGGACGTAAAAACCAGCACCCGCGAGGGCGGAGAGTCCAATGGCTTCTTTACCACGCTGCTGGACGTAACTTACACCTTCAAGGACCGCCGGACGAACGAGACCATTTCCGAAGGTGGAAAACAGGGCGTAAAGGGCATCCAGCTGGACTACGCAAAGGCCGGCATGGACGCTTACAAGAAGGCCGGCAACGACTTGCGAAAGGAATTGGTGAACACCATGATGAACGCGTTGTTGTAGGATCCACGATCAATGCCCAAGTTTGGCACACCATTCGCAAAACACACGATACGACACCACATACGTCGACACAGATGAAAGCCCTGACCACCTCCCGCGCGATCCCCATGACCCTTACGGCCCTGCTGTTGGTGGGATCACTGAGCGCCTGCAAGAGCAAGAAGAAACAGGCTGAAGCCGAAGCCGCGCTGCCTCCCGGCGGTGAAACAGAAGTGAAAGTGCTGTGCTCCGGACCGGAGTTCTTCACCAACGACAAAGTGTTCCGCCAGAACGCCCTGGGTGAGAGCATGGACCAGATGACCTCGAAGAACAAGGCCCTGAGCGCCGCCCGCGGTCTGTTGGCCGCCGACATCAACACCCAAGTGAAGCGGGTGATCGACAACTATGTGAACAGCCGCGAGCTGAACAACAAGGAAGAGGTGGCCGAACGCTTCGAGGGGCTTACCCGCGAAGTGGTAGATCAGAAACTCGCCGGCGTGAAGACGATCTGCGAGAAGCAGGTAACGGTGAACGCCACGGGCAACTACAAGACCTATATCGCGATCGAACTCAGCGCCCAGGACCTGCTCGCCGCCTACAACGAGCGCCTAAGCAAGGACGAGCGCCTGCGCATCGACTACGACTACGAGAAGTTCAAGGAGACCTTCGACAAGGAGATGGAGATGCTGAACAAGAAGTAACTCGCGATCGCATCAAGAACGAACCCTGGCCGGAAGGCCGGGGTTCGTTCATTTTTACCGGCACACGCACGGGTTCAGGAATTCGCCAACCGCGCCTTCACCTGTCCGAGTTCCGATCGGCGACGCTCTTCCGGATGTTTCGCCTTGTAGTCGGCCTCCGCGGAGAGCGCATCGTTCAGCAAAACCTCCGCTGCGCCCCGATCTCCCATGTGCAGCGGGGTCATCGCTTCGGCGGCATCGATGTTGAAGCGCAGGAACGGATCCTTTATGAATGAACGGCTCCAATTGAAGGTGGCCTTGCGCTCGGCGGCATCGAAATCGCCGAATCCGTAAACGTGGTCCAATAGTGCCGGCGGGATCGCGCTGCGCAGCTTGAACTCCACCGTGGTGCTGCCCGCCACATGAGCACCGGCCTCGAAATGATCGCGCAGTCGGTACATCACCAGATGGATCCAGACGGTATTGTAGTGAACGAAATCCTGATGCAGCACCAGCGACACGCCCGGTATCAGGTCGCGGAAGAACTTGCGCAGCACGGCATTGGTGAGCGGCCAGTTCTTCATGATGTCCACATGAACCAGTTCCACGGGACCAAGCGGTTGGTCATCCTTCGTGAAATCGCCGGCATGTGTTTCCACCTGCGCCGCCCACGGGGCCAGGTTGCGCTGGAAGACATGAAGGAACGACGCACCTGCGGGCACATCGGCCAGCTCCGGGTACGGGTAGGTTTCCTTCAGGTAGCTGTTCAACTCGAACAGGTCGAAGGCATGCACTTTCTGCGAACGAATCCGATCGTTGTTGTTCTCCTTCAACCCGGCGGCGAGCGCGGCAGTGGAACCCCCGAGCCAAGTGCCCAGGTCCAGGATCGCCCCCTGCCCGGAAAAGCGATCCCGAGCGGTATGGAACAAGTGATCACGCTCGGCGGTGGTCAGCATCGACCGCACCGTGCGCCAGTCTGTTGCCGGGGTATGGCTACGGCCGAAGAGTTTTCTCAGCAGGTTCATGGGCGGGTTGGTTGCGGCACCGAAGATGGTCGAAGATCCGGGGTGACCGGGAACGGCAACTTGCGCAACTTAGCGCCCTCTTCCGGGAACCACATGAACAACCGAACGCTCGCTTGGGCCTCCGCGATCCTCTTGTTGGCCGTGGGGCTTGGTGCGTTCGGGGCGCACGGTATCGAGAAGCATGTGGACATCAGGGCGTACCACAATTGGCAAACGGCGGCACAGTACCAGTTCTACCACGGCTTGGCCTTGCTGGGCTTGGCCACCATGGAAGGCCGCTTGGACACCCGGCTCATCTCCTTGGTGCGCATCTTGTTCGTGCTCGGAGTGGTCTGTTTCAGCGGTTCGCTTTATATGATGGCCACGCGGGAAATGATGGGTACGGATGTGCTTACGCGATTCCTCGGCCCCATCACCCCGCTGGGGGGCCTGCTGTTCATGGCCGGTTGGACGGTACTTCTGGTAGGCTCCCTGCGAAAGTCAGCCTGACCGTGGCCAACCCTGCCTTTCCAGGCTGTTCTAAATTCGCGGCCCCGATTCCCGATGAACGAGCGCATGCCCACACATCCGGGAGCTTGAACTGAAAACCAACAGAACCATTCATCTCATGAACGAGTTCGGAACGAAACCGACGAACGCTGACCTGAAGACCATCGGCCTGAACAACCTGGGCGATGTCTATTGGAACCTTGAACCGGCCGAGCTCATTGAGCACGCCATCGTGAACGGACAGGGCGTTTTCGCCAGCAGCGGTGCACTGGCTATCGAGACCGGCGAATTCACTGGTCGCAGCCCCAAGGACAAGTTCTGCGTAAAGGACGCCAAGACCGAGAACACGGTATGGTGGGGCGACGTGAACATCCCCATCAGCGGCGAGAACTTCGAGCGACTGCGGGACAAGATGGTCGCCTACCTCATGGGCCGCGATGTGTACGTGAAGGACGCTTACGCCTGCGCCGACCCCACCTACAAATTGAACCTGCGCGTGGTGGCCGAACTGCCGTACAGCGCACTGTTCGCGGGAAACATGTTCCTGCGCCCTTCCCAGGCTGACCTGGAAAGCTTCACCCCCGAGTGGCACATCATCTGCGCCCCCGGATTCCAAGCGGATGCGGCGAAGGACGGCACGCGCCAGCACAATTTCGCGGCGCTCGACTTCAGCAAAAAGACGATCCTGATCGGCGGCACTGGCTACACGGGCGAGATCAAGAAGGGCATCTTCACCGTGCTGAACTACGTGCTTCCGCAGGAGAAGAACGTACTGAGCATGCACTGTTCGGCCAACATCGGCGAAGCAGGTGACACGGCCGTGTTCTTTGGCTTGAGCGGGACGGGCAAGACAACGCTCAGCGCCGATCCGGACCGCAAGCTCATCGGCGATGACGAGCACGGTTGGAGCGAGAATGGGGTGTTCAACTTCGAAGGCGGCTGCTATGCGAAGTGCATCGACCTGACGCAGGAGAAGGAACCCCAGATCTGGGACGCGATCAAATTCGGGTCACTGTTGGAGAACGTGGTCTTCAAGGAAGGAACGGCGGAAGTGGATTTCGCTGACGGCAGCAAGACGGAGAACACGCGTGTGAGCTACCCGATCGACTACATCGAGAACATCGCGGTGCCCAGTGTAGGCGGTCACCCCACGAACATCTTCTTCCTGACGTGCGATGCGAGCGGCGTTCTGCCCCCGATCAGCAAACTGAGCGCGGGCCAGGCCATGTACCACTTCATCAGTGGCTACACGGCGAAAGTGGCGGGCACCGAGGCGGGCGTTACGGAACCGAAAACGGTGTTCAGCACCTGCTTTGGCGCACCTTTCCTGCCGTTGCACCCCACGAAGTACGCGGGCATGTTGGGGGAGAAGATGAAGAAGCACAACGTGCGCATCTGGTTGGTCAATACAGGTTGGAGCGGTGGTGCCTATGGCACCGGAGAGCGCATGAAGTTGCGCTTCACCCGCGCGATGATCACCGCCGCGCTGAGGGGCGAACTGGACAAGGTGGAGTACAAGGAGCATCCGGTATTCGGCGTGAGCTACCCCTCCAGCTGCCCGAACGTGCCTTCTGAAGTGCTCGATCCACGGAACACCTGGAAAGACAAGAACGCTTACGATGGGGCTGCGGACAAGCTGGCCAAGGCGTTCAATGACAACTTCAACAAGTACAAGGAAGGCGCGAGCCCCGAGATCCTGGCGGCCGCACCCAAAGTGACTGCGAAGGCTTGATAGCAACCGACATATCGGATCGGAAATGAACGAACCCCGGCCTTGGCCGGGGTTCGTCAGTAGAAGGGCGGTTGTTCCACCAAGCGGCCCAGAAGAAGAAGGGGCCCCGCCCTCCCAAGGTGGGATCAGAACCGTACGAGAACGGCGATCATGATCAGCAAGCAGGCTTGGCCCAGCGTGATCCAGGACGGCTCAATGGCCGTGTGGCTGTTCCGTGT
>JANOPI010000394.1:0-2771 GCA_031421755.1 Flavobacteriales bacterium
ATCGCGCGCCGCGGTCGGGCAACAACACCGCGCCCGCCCGTTGGCGCGTGCGCGACCACCATGAGGTCTATCCCGGACTCGACCTGCATAAACCCATGTGGGTAAGAATGACCTCGCACGGAAACATCTGGTCCGTACACACCGATTCGCTCTTCTTCATTCCGTCCGCATCCGCTGCGCCCGCAGGTGTGCGCAGCTGGGCCTTGCCAAGGGCAGTACCCCACACGAACCCATGGAGCGGGATACCGTGTATCTGGCTGGACAACGAACGCTCGCGCGCGTACTTCCTGCGCGGCCGATCCATCATCGCCTTCGATGCAACTACCGGTGACCCGCTGGATACGTTGGACACCGGACCGGACCGGGTCATGGGTAATAGGATGTTCGGCGATAGCCGGCAACAGTTTTGGACGGCCCTATCGGACACGTGGTTGACGCGGTTCGATCTGACGAGTGGTCGCCTGGAAGAGGTGCGTCTGCGGGCTACCAACCGGACCGACATGCCAGAACAGCCCATGCTCTTCGGCTTCGGCGAGGACCGCAACGGCAACCTGTACATCGGCACCAAAGGCCAAGGGTTGATGAAGTACAACCTGCGGCAGGAGCGCTTCCAACGGATGCTGTTGGGGCAAAGCGGCTCGATCATCCGCGCGGACAGCAAGGGCAAACTCCTGTTCGATGCTGAACTACGGACCCAACTCAATGCGGGCACGAACGAGCCTCCGGTTGTGCGGATCAGCCAACAGTTGAACACCCAAGGCCGGGGGATCCATTCCAGGGCATGCGCAGTGGATGCGATGGGGCGATACTGGCTGAACACGCACGTAAGTAAAGATGGCAGCGGAGCGCGCGTGGAGCGCTGGACCAAGGACCTCAGCGAACAGTGGATCCTACCGTTGGAGCCAACCGAATTTCCGCGCGAGATATTCCATGGTTCAAGTGATGAGCTCTGGATCGTGGTCTGGTCCCCGGCTTGGACCGCCCATCACCTGATCCGCTTGGACACGCGCACCTCCACGATCATCGGCCGCTATCCTTTTCCCCGTCCCATCAAGGAGATGTACTACCCGGTGATCTCCGCGCTCACCATCGCCCCGGATAGCAGCCTCTGGATGGCCACGGTGGAAGGGCTGTTGAACCTGGACCCGCGCACCAATAACTGGCGCGAATTCCACCACGACGAAAAAGATCCCAGCTCATTGTCGGGCGAATTGCTCTACTCCGTGTGCATGGACCCGGACGACCCGCAGCGGCATGTATGGGTGGGCACACGTGGGCAGGGCCTGGTGAAGCTGGACATCACCACCGGGAAATGCCGGCGCTACACCACGAAGGATGGACTGCCGGACGATGTGATCTACGGCATTCTCCCTGATGCGCACCGCAACTTGTGGATCAGCACCAACCAAGGGCTTTGCCGCCTGGACCCCCACCTCGGTGGGCAGGCGCGCACCGGCGCCACCCGCAACTTCACCAAGGCCGATGGGTTGGCGGGCAACGAGTTCAACCGCTATGGCGCGGAGAAAAGTCCTGACGGGCGCTTCTACTTCGCTGGCGTTGATGGGTACACTTCCTTCAACCCAGAGGACTTCTACACCGACGCGAAGCCATCACCCACGGTGATCACCGGCCTGCGGCTGGCGAACAAGGAAGTGGCGACCGGTCGCTTCACCCTGCCCGGCGAAGAAGCTGCGTTACTGCCCGAGGCCATCGAGTACATACGCGAACTGACCCTGCCCTACGATCAGCGCATGATCACCTTCACCTTCGCGTGCATGGACCACACGGCACCGGGCAAGAACCGGTTCCGGTACACCCTCGAGAACTTCGACGAGGAGTGGGTGGAGCTGGGCACCGCGCACGAGGCCACCTTCACCAACTTGGATCCCGGCCACTACGTGTTCCGCGTGCAGGGGCGCAACAGCGAGGAGGTGTGGGATGAACAAGGCGCGGCGATCACCCTCATCATCACCCCTCCATGGTGGAGAACGTGGTGGTTCCGCACAGGCGCGGCGTTGTTGTTGACCGGTGCGATCGTCGCCTTCTACCGGTACAGATTGGCACAAGCCGTGAAAGTGGTACGCGTACGGGAGCGCATCGCGCGCGACCTGCACGACGAGATCGGCTCCACCTTGAGCAGTGTGCAGTTGTACAGCGCGGTGGCCCAACGCAAGACCGAAGGGCAACATGCCGAAGCGCACGAACTGCTGGGGCGCATCACGGAAAGCACAACGTCCGTGTTGGAGGCCATGAACGACATCGTGTGGGCGGTGAATGCCGAGAACGACGATCTGGCGCACGTGGTGCAACGCATGAACAGCTACGCCGAGCGCCTGGCTGATGCGCGTGAATGCGCCTTGCGTTTCGAGGTGCAAGAGGGGATCGCTGCGCAACACTTGGGCATGACGCAGCGCAAGAACCTCTACCTCATCTTCAAGGAAGCGCTGAACAACGCGGTGAAGTATTCGGCATGCAACAACCTGCTGATCGAACTGCGCAAGGATGGACCCGGGTTCCTGCTGCGCGTGGCGGACGATGGTATCGGCTTCGAGTTGGACCTGAAACGGACGGATAACCTGGGCGGCAACGGCCTGGGCAACATGCGCCGTCGGGCCGCTGAAATGCGCGGCAAGCTGCAGGTGCGCTCGGCACCGGGCAAAGGCACCACCGTGGAGCTGCGCTTCTCCACCGCGCCCGGCGAAATATCAGTGGATCATATGATATCGTCCACGGATGCACGGGGCTAGGTTTGTATCGGTGAAACTGCGCGT
>JANOPI010000395.1:0-6419 GCA_031421755.1 Flavobacteriales bacterium
GCGACTTGTTGGGCAAGGCGGAAGCATGGTGAACCGCGGATCAAGCCCGGGACAGTCCCAACTTTTCCGCAACGAGATCTATAGGCTGGGCGGAATAAAAAGCCTGCGCGGGGTGGATGAGGCCAGCATCTTCTGTTCGTCTTTCGCCATCGGCACCGTGGAATACCGATTTCTTTTCGAGGAGAACAGCAACTTCTTCCTGTTCATCGACCAGGCCTGGTGGGAGGACCAGAGCGTGGACCTCCTGCTCACCGACTCACCGCTCGGCTTCGGCGCGGGTACAAGCTTTGAGACCAAAGCCGGGATCTTCAGTCTCACCTATGCCTTGGGACAGCAATTCGAAAACCCGATCGAACTGCGCGGTGGCAAAGTACACTTCGGATTCACCAGCCTCTTTTGAGCCACAACCACGCAGCCATGCGACCAGGGAGCCAAGTAACCGTAAGGATGCGATGGTCTTCGTTGATCTTATGGTCGTGGCTTCTCGCATGCGTGCACGTGCGCGCTCAACCGGCCAATGGTCAGGCCAATCAGGGGCTCGCTGATCTTCTCCTCGAATACATGGAAGTGCGCTACCCCGGCCTTGACGTCGATGGGGATGTGCTGTACGTGAGCGTGCGCAGCCAGCGGATGTACCACGTGCAGGGCCGGGTGATGCGCGCCGCCTACGTGATCTCCACGGCCGCAAAAGGCCTGGGCAGCGTGCAAGACAGCTACCGCACGCCTACAGGATTGCATTATGTACGCGAGCGGCACGGCGATGGACTTCCCGCCTGGAGCATCCTGCAGGACCGAGCGCCCACGGGAGAAGTAGCCGATAGCATGGCGGCCTCCACACAGGACCTGATCACCAGCCGGATACTCTGGCTCAGCGGCATGGAGAGCGGCCTGAACGAAGGTGGCCAAGTGGACAGCTATGCCCGATGGATATACATACACGGCACGGCCGATGAAGCTTCACTGGGCACCCCCAGCAGCCATGGGTGCATCCGCATGTGCAACCGTGATGTGATCGCGCTCTATGATCGGATCCCTATCGGCGCGCTGGTGGTGATCTACGACAACTGACGGCCGTACTTTCGTCGCATGGAATGGGGCACCTTGCTCATCGCGCTCCTGGTGGGGGCGGTTCTCGGTGCCCTGTTGCTGCACCTTTGGTCAACAGGCCACACTGCCGAGGCGTTGAACCGGGCGGCCTTGGAGCGTGAACAGGAACGCGGACTATTCGCCCGCCAGCTCGGCGAAAAGGAGGAGGCCCTCAAACAACTCAGCGAGCGGGCACGTGGTGAACGCGAAGACCACGAGAAACGCTTCGCCAACAAAGAAGGAGCACTGAAGGATTCCAGCGATGAGCTCCTGCGTTTGAGCGGACGCTACGCCCAAGAACAGGAACGCGCGCGCAACCTGGACTCCAAGCTCAACGAGCAGAAGACCGAGCTTGAGCAGTTGCAGACGCGCATGACCACGGAGTTCGAGAACATCGCCAACCGATTGCTCGCGGAGCGGGGCAAGGAGTTGAACGCGCAGCAACAGGTAAAACTCACCGATATCCTCAAGCCCCTGCAAGAGCGCATCAAGGACTTCGAGGAGAAAGTGCAGAAGGCGTATGATGAAGAAGGGCGCCAGCGTTTCGCGCTGAAGAGCGAGATCATGCGCCTGGTGGAGCAGAATCAACGGCTCAGCCAGGAGGCCGACAACCTTACCAAAGCCTTGAAGGGAGACGCGCAAGCGCAAGGCGCCTGGGGCGAAATGATCCTGGAAAAGCTGCTGGAAAGCTCCGGCCTTGTAGCAGGACAGGAATACTCCATGCAATCGAGTACCACCCTGGACGATGGATCGCGTCTGCGCCCGGATGCCGTGGTGATGCTCCCCGAAGGCAAACACCTGATCATCGACAGCAAGGTGAGCCTATTGCACTACGAACGTTTCGCGGCCAGCACGGACACCACCGAAAAAGAACGGCTTCTGGACCTGCACGTGGAGAGCATGCGTGCCCATGCCCGCGGACTGTCAGCCAAGGACTACACGAAGCTCTATGCGGTGAACAGCGTGGATTTCGTCCTGATGTTCGTGCCCATCGAACCGGCATTCTTGCTGGCTTTGCGCGAGCGGCCGGAGATCTTCCAGGAGGCCTACGACAGACAGGTGGTCATGGTGACCCACAGCACGCTGATGGCCACATTGCGCACCGTGCATGGCATCTGGAAGAACGAGCGCATCGCACGAAATCACTTGGAGATCGCCGAACGTGCCGGCAAGCTCTATGATAAATTCATCGGCTTCACCGAGGATCTGATCAAGGTCGGAAACCAGTTGAAACTCGCCAAAGGGAGCTACGACGACGCCATGAACAAGCTGAGCGACGGCAGCGGTAACCTCGTTCGGCAGGTGGAGCTGATCAAGACCCTCGGCGCGAAGACCAACAAGAGCCAGAATGCCGCGTTGCTCGCAAGGGCCGTGGAAGAACAGAACGTGACCGAATGAGCATGTGCAGGCAGTACGCAGCAAGCAGAACGCAGCAAGCAGAACCACGCGTGCGGCGGACAACTTTCGTGTGGCTACTGCCTGCTGCGTTCTGTCTGCTGCTCGCTTCGTTGTCAGGCTGCGTAAGCTATGTCCCCGTTGCTGGTGGAGACAACTTCGCCTACATCTATGGCAAAGGTGCGGCAGCCGTGCGCTTACAAGCCAGGGTCTATCATCAGTCCGAAGCGCGATCAACCATCTGGTTCAAGCTCCGCACCCGCGACCTGCTGTACAAGAACAGTGGCGACGCTGGGCCGTTCCGTGCGAAAGTGCTGCTGACGTATGAGGCCTACCCGGCGATCGGCAGCAACCAACTGCTTGACAGCGCCAGTACCTACGTGAAGGACACCAGCGAGGACCCGACCGAGGACAAGGAGCTGATCGGCAGCTTGGACATGAAGCGCAACGATCAGCGCGCTTTCGTGCTGAAGATCACCGCACGCGACCTGAATCGAGATACGGAAAGCACCGTGTTCATTCCCGTGGATCGCGACATGCCGGGGCACCGGCAGGGTTTCCTCCCCTTGAATGAACGAGGAGTACCGCTTTTCGACGATCATGTACCGGCAGGAACGCACGTGCGTGTATTGTGCGAGCAGCATGTCGGCCGCACCCTCTTGGCGGAGCACCTCCAGCCACCGGGCAAGCTCCCGATGCCGGTCTTCACTACAGGTAGCGAACGACCCGCCATGAAGCTGGACAGCGCTTGGTCCGTGACGGTCGGCGCTGATGGCTCCTTCGAATATACAGCTGACAGCGCAGGCTTCACCCATTTCCGCATCGATACGGCCTCCACCACCGGCTTCACCCTCTTCACCTTCGCGAACACTTACCCCACTGTGCGCACATCACCGGATATGGTACCGCCCATGCGCTACATCACCAGCCTGCAGGAGTGGGACCGCATAACCGGAGCCACCGACCAGCGGCGCGAAGTGGAGAAGTTCTGGACCGATGCCGCAGGTAGCCGGGACCGCGCCCGTGAGGCTATTGATGCCTATTACAGCCGGGTGGAGAGTGCCAACCGCCATTTCACCGGCTGGGCTGAAGGATGGAAGACCGATCGCGGTCTGGTACACATCATCTTCGGCACACCGAACACGATCCGCAAGACCGGTGAGGCCGAGGTGTGGACCTACGGCGAAGAAACCAACCTGATGAGCCTCAGCTTCGTTTTCGAAAAACGCCCTGGGCCGTACAGTGACAACGACCTTGTGCTGCGCCGCGACCCCAACTTCAAGACCGCCTGGTACCGCAACGTGGAGAGTTGGCGCAACGGACGGGTATTCCAGAACTGAGCAAGCGGTTCAAGCTTCAAGATACTAGACTCAACCTACACGCTTCAAAAGGCACACCCGAACAGATGACGAACGAACTGGTCTGCGGGATCCGCCCGGTGATGGAGGCGCTCAACAGCGATGTACACATCGAGAAGTTGCTCATCCGCCGTGATATGGGCGGGGAGGCTATCAATGGTATCAAACAGATCGCGCTCGCCCGCGAGGTGCCATGGCAGCCCGTGCCGCCCGAAAAGCTGGACCGACTGACCCCGGCGGCCCATCAAGGCGTGATCGCCTACATCAGCGCTGTAGCCCTACAGGATCTTGACGAGGTGATCCAACAAGCGTATGACAAAGGAGAAGACCCGCTGATCGTAGCACTGGACGAGGTGACGGACGTGCGCAACATGGGGGCGATCGCCCGAAGCGCGGAGTGCTTCGGTGCCCACGGCCTGCTGGTGCCCAAACAGTACAGCGCGCGCCTGGGCAGTGATGCCATCAAGAGCAGTGCCGGTGCCCTGCTGCGAAAGCCCGTTTGCCGGGTGATGAACCTGAAGGAGGGCATCGATCGTGCCCGGGCACACGGGTTGAGGGTGGTCGCCTGTACCGAGAAGACCGAGGCCACCTTGGATTCGTTAGACCTGACAGGGCCGATCTTGCTGGTGATGGGGGCCGAGGATACCGGCATCTCCCCCGCCATCCTGGGCCAGGCTGACCTCCGGGGGTGCATCCCCATGGCAGGTGCCATCGGCTCGCTGAACGTGAGCGTGGCCACCGGTATCGCCCTGCATTCGGTGCTGAAACAGCGCCTTGCCGGGAAATGACCCGTCGATCCGATCCATAGGTCCGTCAGCGGCTGGAAGTCGCCCGTCGGAACCTTTCCACGGGGTCCTCGGTAAAAGGGGGTGCTCTCCCGCATAAGCTTTACGGCCGACTACTCATCGGCTCGAAGTCCGGGAGGGCCTTGAACCCTCGGACCATGAAAACGCTTCTTGCGCGTAGTCTTCCTCTTTTGGTATTCCTCTTTCTGGCCGATCTGCTCGTGGGCCAAGCCCCGGGATCGGATCCTTCCCGCGTTGCCCTTCGCGTGGACGGCCTTACCCATGAAGAGCGCGATCAACTCAGCATCGACCTGCAGGAACGAGGTGATCTGCGGATCTCCTTCGCCTGCGTTCCAGCGGGCATCCTGATCCTTGAACCGATCGATCCGGAACGGGCAGCCGACAGCGTTCGCGCCATGGCCGCCACCGCGCTGATCCGCCGGTTGCCCGCCCAGCGCCGCAATGAGATGGCCCTGTCCATTCACGAGGCGGAAGCATTGTGCGAGACATCCCGCAACCAGTGATGCACATGGAACAGAGATACACCGCATCACGACCAGGACATCCGACAAGATGGGGAGCGGCAACGCTCCTCACCGTTTGCCTGTTCGCGGGGGATGCCCGGGCACAATTGAGCGTGGTCGCCCAGAGCGACCTGCAGCAGCTCGCCGCAGCCATTACCGGCTCAGGGGTAGCCATCAGCAACCCGGTGATCAACTGCCATGGCCTGGGCTACGGTGAATACAGCTACTCCGGTTCCGGTTTTGACCTCACCGAGGGCGTGATGCTCACCTCCGGCCGTATCACCGATGCCATCGGACCCAACACCAGCACCGGCAACAACAATTGGTTCGCGCAGAACACCCCTGGAGACCCGCTGTTGGACGCGGTGACCGGGCGCAGCACACGCGATGCGTGCAAGTTCGAGTTCGACATCATCCCCACCGGCGACAGCCTGCGATTCGAATTCACCTTCGGCAGCGAAGAGTACAACGAGTGGGTCGGTTCCCAATTCAACGATGTGTTCGGCTTCTTCATCAGCGGGCCCGGGATCACCGGGGATCCCGGTGCGGGCAGCGACCACAACATCGCGTTGATCCCAGGCACCAATACCGCGGTGACCATCAACAATGTGAACATTGGTTCCAATAACGCCTTCTACCAGGACAACACAGGAGGAAGCCAAACACAATACGACGGCTACACCGTTGCCCTTGCGGCCGAGGCCGTGGTGCAGCCCTGCCAGAGCTACCACCTCAAGCTGATCGTGGCGGATGCGAGCGATCGCAAGTATGACAGCGGTGTGTTCATCGAGAAGATCGAGAGCCCGACCGTGTCGATGGGGTCTTTCACTGCGAACGGTACCCCGCACATGGTAGAGGGCTGCAATCCCGGGTGGCTCCGCTTCACCCGTTCAAGCATTGAGTCCACCCCCCTCAGCCTCAATTACTACTTGAGCGGTTCCGCCACCAACGGTGCGGATTACACAGCGATCGGCAACGTGAACCCGGCCGTTCCAAAGACCATCATCATCCCAGGCGGCCAAGCCTCCGTGGACCAGGCCGTGAATCCACTCACTGATGCGTTCAATGAACCGGTAGAAAACCTCCGTTTCGTCCTCGGCAATCCGAACTGCCCAAGCGTTCCGCTGGACACCCTGATCTTCGACCTGCGCGATACGATCATCGCCACCGTAGCGCCCCTGAACGGTACAATTTGTAACGGCGGCACGGTGAACTTCACCATCAACGGCGGTGCGAACTACAACTGGAGTCCCGCGGCAGGTCTCAGCTGC
>JANOPI010000396.1:0-16539 GCA_031421755.1 Flavobacteriales bacterium
AAGCGCACCAGTGTGTTCGCTGAGCTCTGTTCGATATGTGAATTCGCATCGAGGGGTTTTTCAGTGAGGCCGATCTCTCCCGCGTCATTCAGGATGGTCTCCAGTTTGTCTGTAAGGGTGATCGGCGTGCCCTGCGGCGTACCGAGCGTGAGGGCAAGGAGCATCCGGGCCACATCGCCCTGTTGATCGAAGTTCCGTTTCTGGGCCCGGGCCTGTTCCAGCTGGATGTTCAGGCGGTCCACATCGGTCTGCTCCATGAACCCGGCGTCCATCATGGCCGTTACTTCGATCAGGCTCCGTTCCAACAGGGGTATTCCTTCCGAGACGAGTCGACTTCCTTCCGCTGCGGCGAGTACGCCGAAGTATGCTTTCGCGGTCTGGTTGCGCGCGTCGGCCTGTGTCTTCTGCAGGTCTTCGCTGCTTTGGGTCTTCAGTTCGCGAGCGGCTTTCAGGCCGACGAGGTAACTGCCATCGAAGAGCAACTGGGTGAGTGTGACCCCCGCGTTCAAACTCCACGGCACGCCGAATTGCGCGGCGATGAATTCCGGTCCGCCTGATCCTGGAGCGGAGAAAAAGTTAGGGATCAATTGGGTAGGCACATCGATGAAATTCTGCAGCTCCACTTTCCCGTTTATCTGTGGGAAGCCGATGGCGGTGATCTCCTTGCTGCGCGAGATGGACTTCTCCGCCTCCAACGCGCTGCTGCGCACGGTGTAGCTCTGCTTGGCGGCCAGATCCATGGCCTGCTGGAGGCTCAAGCTCAAGGGCCCTTGGGCCTGCGCGAAGAGCGCGCTGGCGATGATGATGATGGTGGTGGTAATGCTTTTCATGGGGTCCGCCGGGCACCAGCCCGGCCCATTGTTGGATGATTCAAGCTGCCGCGCGTTCTTTCTTCACTTTCTTCTCCAAGTAATCCACACCCTTCTTGCTGGCGATGCCGCGGATGTGGTATTCGAAGTGCTTCCAGAGCACGTCCTTGATGTTGAACTCTTCTGGTGGGAATACCCGACCGTCCCATGTCGCATCGATCCGAGCGACGTAGAAGCGCGTGATCACTTCGATGTCCAGTTCCTCCCGGTACAATCCTTCTTTGATCCCCTTGCGCAGGTTGTTCGTCACGCAGCGGTGGATATCGGTCTGCTCGGAATGTTCCAGGAGCCCCCAGGCCTTCGGGTGGTATTTCTGGAGGTCGAATTGTACGCTGGGATGCACCCCGCCGATCTGGCCCACGATGAAGGTGGTGATCTCGTGGTTCTCGTCGATGGCGTTCAGCCCGCGCTGGCAGATGGCGTCAATGGTGGAGCGATGATGCTTGCACACGCCCGCCACTACCTGTTCCACCAGATCGTTCTTGTCCGTGAAATGCTCATAGAGCGTCTTCTTGCTCATGCGCAGGTGCGTGGCCACATCGTCCATGGTCATGCTCTTCACACCGAACCGCATGAAGATGCGGTTCGCCTGTTCCAGTATGTCTTTTTTCTTGAGGTCCATCAACTGTTCTGGGGCCGTGTTCCGAACGGGGCGCAAATCTAGCACAATGGAAACGAAACATAAGTAAAAACGTTTCCGGTGTGATGAACGGCTTCGTCAACAGGATGGGCGGCACATCTTTGCCGCATGTCACAGAACACCTCCACATGGCGCATCTGGGCCTTGGTCGGCCTTCTCTCCATGGCCGGCGGAGGTACGTTCGCGCAGATCGACCTCATGGAAACAACCCCTGTCGGCGGCCTAGGCCAGCACCTCACCATCGAGATATGGAGTGACGTGGTCTGCCCCTTCTGTTACATCGGCAAGCGAGAGCTGGAGAGTGCCATGGCACGATTCCCGCATCGCGACAGCTTGCGCGTGGTGTGGAAGAGTTTCGAACTGGACCCGGATGCCCCTGCGCGAGGCACGGAGAATACCTATGAAATGCTCAGCCGCAAGTATGGGATGTCCATAGAGGACGCGCAGGAGCGTACCCGGGGAGTGCATGAGCGGGCCGCCGGGCTAGGTCTCCAGTATGATTTCGACAGGACGGTCGTGGGCAGTTCATTCGACGCGCATCGCCTGCTCCAGTTCGCCAAGAGCCAAGGCAAGGGAGATGACATGAAGGAACGGCTCTTCAAGGCATACTTCACGGAAGGCCGGCACATCGCCGATCATGCCACGCTTGTCGGCTTGGCGAAGGAGGTGGGGCTGAAGGAGGACGAAGTGGTTGAGTTGCTCAATAACCAGGAATTCACAGGGGCTGTTCGCGCGGATGAACACGAAGCGGTTCAACTGGGAGTGCGCGGGGTGCCCTTCTTTGTCTTCGACCGGCGGTTGTCGGTGAGCGGGGCCCAGACTGCAGAGACCTTCCTGGCGGCGTTGGAACAAACCTGGCGTGCGCGAGGGTCCGGGCAATAGATCAGACGGATCTGGTCCCTGGCATCGGCCCGAATTGGCGGGGTGTGGGATCGGCTGACCGGAAACCTGCTTGTGTTCTCGTGAGCGGGCAGGCTCATCCCTGAAGACCAGGAACAGGCCATCGGGCTTCCCCGGAAAAGGGCCACGGGCGGCTTCTCTTGCGGTCCAGGAAGGACTGGTTCCCGCCCGGGTAAGAGCGTGTACTACACACGGGGTATTGCGAGCGCCTTCTCCCATGCGTTGCTTCGGCATCGGGGCGGAAAGGAGGAAGAACGCCCCGCTGACCCTTAGCACATATGATGAACAAGTTCATTTTCGGGTGTGGCCTCCTGTGGTGTACGGCATCACACGCCCAGCAGGTCATCTGTTCCAGCGGCACACAACTGGTAGAGGCCACCGTGGGAAGCATCACCTATACGATCGGTGAGCCGGTGTTCGCCACCGTTGCGGGTTCTGCCAACGTGCTCACCCAAGGATTTGAGCAGCCTTGGTCGGATGTATCGACTTCCGTGGCATTTGCCCCAGAGGAGGCTCCGGGCATCACCGTATTCCCGAACCCCACAAGGCACCTCCTCCATGTGGTGTTCACCGGCGAACGCACAGGCGATCGGTACGAGCTGTTGGACGCTGCCGGTCGACTCCTACAGAGCGGCCAATTGAGCGCCCAGGACGATCTCTTGGACATGACACCCTTCGCCGCAGGCCAATACCTGTTGCGCGTTTCCGGCATTGATACCCACACATTCCGCATCCACACCACCCGATAGAAAATGAGAACAAGACTCCTCTCCATCCTGCTCCTGATCAGCGCGGTCTGTCATGCGCAGGCTCCGCAGCGTTTCGGCTATCAGGCGATCCTCCGGGACGTTTTCGGGAATGTGCAAACGAACGCATCGGGAACGCTCGGCCTGGAGGTCCTACAAGGCAGTGGAAGCGGGCCTGTGGCGTATGCTGAGAACCACACTGTTACAAGCAACGGTTTTGGGCTGATGAACGTGACCATCGGCGGCGGTACGGTTGTCAGCGGTGATATCGGTACAATTGATTGGGGGAGCGGCCCCTACTTCGTTCGAACCACGTGGAATGGTGCGAACATGGGCGTTTCCCAACTGCTGAGCGTACCGTATGCGTTGTATGCCGAGCAGAGCAACACCCCCGGCCCTGCAGGCCCAGAAGGACCAGCTGGCCAGCAAGGCGTTCCTGGAGAGATCGGTCCGCTGGGCCCTCCCGGCCCACAAGGCCCATCGGGCACTGATGGCGCGCCAGGGCCTCAGGGCGAACAAGGCGCACAAGGGTTGACAGGTCCCGCAGGTGTCGCTGGCGCTGACGGAACACAAGGTGCGCAAGGTCCCGCCGGCGCTGATGGTGCGCCAGGCGCACCTGGTCCACAAGGATTGACCGGTCCTGCCGGTGCGCAAGGTCCCGGTGGCGCTGATGGTGCGCCAGGTCCGCAAGGGTTGACCGGTCCTGCCGGTGCGCAAGGTCCCGCCGGCGTTGATGGTGTTGACGGAGCCCCAGGAACTCAAGGTCCTCAAGGATTGACCGGGCCTGCCGGTGCGCAAGGTCCCGCCGGTGCTGATGGCGCTGACGGAGCCCCCGGCGCGCAAGGTCCACAGGGTTTGACCGGTCCCGTTGGTGCGCAAGGTCCACAAGGGGCCACGGGCACTGATGGAAGTGATGGTGCGCAAGGTCCTCCAGGTCCACAAGGGTTTACCGGGCCCGCTGGTCCAGCAGGCCCGCAAGGTGCCCCCGGGGTTGATGGAACAGATGGGGCCCCTGGTCCGCAAGGCGCACAAGGGTTCACTGGACCTGCCGGCCCAGCAGGGGCACAAGGTGCCCCGGGCGTGGATGGTGCGCCAGGTACTGATGGGGCACAGGGCCCACAAGGGCTCACGGGTCCTGCAGGGGCTACCGGTCCGCAAGGAGCACCGGGTGTTGATGGTGCCGATGGAGCACCCGGAGCAGATGGAGCGAATGGTGTTCCTGGTCCACAAGGCCTCACGGGTCCTGCAGGCGTGCCAGGCGCGCCGGGTGCTACCGGTCCGCAAGGAGCACCGGGCGTTGATGGTGCTGATGGAGCACCCGGCGCGGATGGAGCTCCTGGTCCACAAGGCCTCACGGGTCCTGCAGGCGCGCCGGGCGCGCCGGGCGCTACCGGTCCGCAAGGATCACCGGGTGTTGATGGTGCCGATGGAGCACCCGGAGCGAATGGTGCTCCTGGTCCACAAGGCCTCACGGGTCCTGCAGGCGCGCCAGGCGCCACCGGTCCACAAGGGGCCCCCGGCGTTGATGGTACGGACGGTGAGCCAGGTGCCGATGGCGCCCCCGGCGCAGATGGAGCGAATGGTGCTCCTGGTCCACAAGGCCTTACGGGTCCTGCTGGCCCACAAGGAACACCAGGTGTGGATGGAGCCGCCGGCCTTCCCGGTGTTGATGGAGTGGATGGAACTCCGGGATTGGATGGCAAGACCGTGCTGAACGGGGATGCTGATCCGGGTTCAGGAGATGGGACGGAAGGCGATTTCTACATCAATACCGCAACGAACTGGCTTTTCGGACCGAAGAACGGGAACGGCTGGGGTGCGGGCGTCTCACTGGTCGGTCCGGAAGGACCTCCGGGTGGAGGCAGCGATGGATGGGCACTCACTGGTAATGCGGCGACGGTCGCAGGCACGAACTACCTTGGAACAACCGACAACATCCCGTTCGAAGTGCGTGTGAACAATGAGCGGGCTGGCTGGTTGAGCCCATCGAGCTTCAGTACGTCATGGGGTACGGGTGCACTGCTTTCCACGGCGGGCAGTTCAAATACGGCCATTGGACGCGATGCGTTGAACGCGTCCAGCGCCACTTCGGACTACAACTCGGCGTTGGGCGCCTTCGCGCTGGGGATCCACAACGACGGGAGCTTCAATACGGCCCTGGGGTATTCATGCTTGGAAAGCAGTACCAGCGCATGGAGCAATACGGGGGTCGGGGCCTACAGCCTGCACCTCACGAGTACGGGCGAGCAGAACACGGGCATCGGCAATGAAGCCATGTACCTGAACACCACGGGCACGGGCAACACCGCCCTCGGATACAGCGCCTTGCATGATGGCGTTTCAGGGCACAGCAACGTAGCTGTCGGCACCAACGCCTTACGCCGCAATGCGAACCGCTCGAACCTGGTCGCCGTGGGTGACAGCGCGTTGTTCAACAACAGCTTGGGCGCGCAACCGGACAACTCGATCGAGGGTATCTATGAAGCACACGACAATGTGGCCGTGGGCAGCAAGGCGCTGTACACGAACAACCGCGGAAGTTCCAACACGGGCATCGGTACGGGTGCGCTATACGCCAACGGCTTCGGCAGCCAGAACACGGCAGTGGGCTCGGGTGCGCTCCGGAACACCAACAATTTCAGCGGCAATACGGGCATTGGTTCGTTCACCTTGTACAGTAACGTCGGGGGGAACTACAACACGGCGCTCGGTTCGTCGGCCGGTGGAAATGGATCGCCATCGAACTTCACCTCTTTGGGGTATGTGTCAGGATACGTTGGCGGCAACAGCAATACCATCGAGGTCGGCAACACGAGTGTGAGCTGGATCGGTGGGCAACAGAACTGGAGCAACTACAGCGATGGCCGGGTGAAGGATCGGGTCCAGGAGAATGTGCCGGGTCTGGCGTTCATCCAGCAGCTCCGTCCGGTCACCTACCATTTTGATCTGCGCAAGGAGAACGAACTGGTGTATGGAGACAAGGAGATCGGCGAATGGGAAGGCAAGTACGATCTGGAGAAGCGTCAGATGACGGGCTTCATCGCGCAAGAGGTGGAAACCGCGGCGAAGACGTGCGGCTATGACTTCAGCGGGGTGAGCGCTCCCGCAGGCACGGCCAAGCTTTACAGCCTCTCCTATTCCGAATTCGTGGTACCATTGGTAAAGGCCGTACAAGAGCAACAGGCGCTGATCGAAAAGCTCACCCGCCGCATCGAGGAGTTGGAGCGCCGGTGACCGGGGCGAAGTGGTTCCATGGACGAAGGTCGCGGGATACCGCGGCCTTCGTCCGTTCTATCACGTGATGGACGGTCGGATCGAAAGGCGGAACCATACCCAAGATGGGTTATTGTCCAGGAGGTATCAGACCCGCACTTTCGTTCCATGTGCGGAACCGGACCTGGGGGTCCCCAACGGACCGGGGCCTCCGTGATGAGGTCGGATCGCTCGGACGCGGCCAAGGGAGCGTCACTTCCAGCAATGGCCTCGGCGCGCGGGTTAGGTCTTTCATACCTCATATGGCATATTGTGTTCCCGGCCCGATCGCTCAAGCGAGCGCACGCGGAACTCGTGCGGGCGCAGCAACTCCTCGGGCGGATCGAGCGGCAACACGAGGCGGAACGGTTGAACTCGGGGATCGCGGGGCAGGTGTACGACGAGCTGGGCGGCGACCTGGTCAAACTCGTGATGCTGGCTTCCGAAGCCAGGACGTTCGCCATGGACCATCGCCCGGCATGGGCGAAGGTCATCGAAGATATCGAACGCATAGCCAATGAGGCGGATCGTTCGCTGGCTGATCACCTATGGGCCATCGACCCTCACCACGATTCATTGGCGGGCCTCACTGATCGGGTGCGCGCACATTGTGAGCGCAGGCTGAAACGGAGCCGCTTGGTCCACACGATCGATTGCGCGCATGAAGGCCCGGACCGGTCGCTCGATCCGGCCACCAAGCGCGACATCTACCTGCTCCTTCGCGAGGCGATGGAGAACGCGATCAACAGTGTGGGGGCGCGACACATCCATGTGAAGTTCCGGACATTCCCGACCGGGGTTGACATGGAGGTGAGGGAGGACGGGGTGGGCATCGCAGGCGATGGCGGGGCGATCGGACAAGGGCTTCGCACGAGGCGCGCACGAGCTGAACACGTGGGGGCCTGCATCGATGTGCTCGACGAAGGGGGAACTGCTGTACGACTCCAGCTGGCCTTTCCGGGGTGAATCGGGGCATGGACCTATCTTGCGTGCGTGTCTGGCGCATCACTTCGCGTGGCCATCGTCGAGGACGATGAGGAGCTCAAAGAGCTGATCCGTCGCCGTATCGAGCGGAGCGGGGACATGATCGTGGTGCGCACTTACGACAGCGGGGACGCTTTCATCAAAGGTGTTGGCGAGCTGGAGGCGGACGTGGTGCTGATGGACATCAACATGCCGGGTCGTAACGGGATCGAAGCGGTGCGCGAAGGGAAGGCCCGCAAACCCGAGGTCCAGTTCCTGATGCTCACGGTATTCGAGAACCCGGCCTACATTTTCGAGGCCTTGTGCGCCGGTGCTACGGGCTACCTGTTGAAGAGCACGCCCGCCGAAGAGCTGCTCAACGCGGTGCGCGACATCAGCAAGGGCGGCTCACCGATGAACAGCACGATCGCCCGGCTCGTGGTGAACAGCTTCCAGCAGCAGTCCCGCCAACGCATTTACGATGAACTGCTGAGCGATCGCGAAAAGGGCGTCCTCGACGGGCTCGCCGTTGGCTTGCAATACAAGGAGATCGCCAACAAGTTCGATATCAGTACCGAGACCGTCCGGGTTCACGTGCGCCGCATCTACAACAAGTTGCAGGTGAATGGCCGTATGGAGGCGATCCGGAAGGTGTATCCCAAAGGGACCTGACCAGCCTTTGGTAGGGCGCCTGGCCGACCGCGACGACCCAACCCGTAGCATACCGGCATCGAAAAGCGACCACACCTCAGTTACGGGCGGTCTTCGTTCATTTGCCGCGCCCTACGCACATGGAATCCACGACCATCAAGTCCGCACTGGACAACGAACCCCTGACCGGACAGACAGTTACCGTCGCCGGCTGGGTGCGCACCTTCCGCAACGACCGCTTCATCGCCCTCAATGATGGCAGCACCATCCGCAACCTGCAGTGCGTGATCGATCAGGAGAAGGTGGGACCGGAAACACGCGCTCGCTTCACCACGAGCGCCTCGGTGAAATGCACGGGCGAACTCATTGCGTCCCAAGGCAGCGGGCAACGTGTGGAAATGAAAGTGACCTCGGTGGAAGTGCTCGGCGACAGCGATGCCACCACCTACCCCATCCAACCCAAGAAGCACAGTCTCGAATTCCTGCGCGAGCAGGCGCACTTGCGCTTCCGCACGAACACCTACAGTGCGGTGTTCCGCATGCGGCACCAGGTGAGCTTCGGCATCCATGAGTACTTCGACCTGAACGGCTACAACTACTTCCACGCACCGATCATTACCGCGAGCGATGCGGAAGGAGCGGGGGAAATGTTCCGCGTGACGACGCTGGACGCGAACAGCCCACCGCGCTTGGAGAACAACGATAGCGTGGATTTCGCACAGGACTTCTTCGGTCTTGAAAGTCACCTCACGGTAAGCGGGCAGCTGCAGGCGGAACTCGCAGCGCTCGCATTGGGCAAGGTCTACACCTTCGGCCCCACGTTCCGGGCGGAGAACAGCAACACCACGCGCCACCTCGCCGAGTTCTGGATGATCGAACCGGAGTGCGCATTCATGGACCTGCACGGTGACATGGACCTGGCGGAAGGCCTGTGCAAGCACCTCATCGCCCGTGTGCTGAAGAACAGCATGGACGATCTGCAATTCCTTGATGCGCGCTTGAAAGAGGAAGAAGCGACGAAGCCTGCAGCGCAACGTGCCGAAATGGGCCTCATCGATCGCTTGAAGTTCGTGCTGGAGGATCCCTTCGAGCGCATCACGTATGACGATGCGATCAACATCCTCCTGCGCAGCAAGCCGTTCCAGAAAGGCCAGTTCCAATTTCCCGTGGAATGGGGCATTGATCTGCAGAGCGAGCACGAGCGTTACCTGGTGGAGAAGCATTTCAAGAAGCCGGTGATCGTAACGGGCTACCCCGCCAAGATCAAGGCCTTTTACATGCGCACCAACGCGCCCGGCGATTTCGGATACAGCGAAAAGGGCAAGACCGTGGCCGCGATGGATGTGCTCTTCCCGGGCATCGGCGAGATCATCGGCGGTAGCCAGCGCGAAGAGCGCCTGGATGTTCTGGAGGCGCGCATGAAGGACATGAACGTGCCAGCCGAAGAACTATGGTGGTACCTCGATACGCGGAAGTTCGGCACAGTGCCGCACGCGGGCTTCGGTCTGGGCTTGGAGCGTTTCGTGCTGTTCGTTACCGGCATGGGGAACATCAGGGATGTGATCCCGTTCCCGAGGACGCCGAAGAGCGCGGACTTCTGAGACCGGACAAGGCCGCTAGGGAACACCCTCACTTCCCCTTCGCTTGGTGCGCCTTCACCACCTCGAACAGGTCATTGAGTGACGCGGGCTGTGAAACCATGCGGCGCTCCTTGTCCAGCACGTAGAATTTCGGGGTGCCGGTCATCTCCCACGTTTCCGGATAGTTCAGGCTTTCCCGGGAAGTCGGCGAACCTTTCAGCCGTTCAGCGTTGGTGCGCCAGTCCTTGTATTCCGGCCAGGGCACGCCCACGTTCGTCCAGTCCAGCCTGTTTTCCTTCACGAACTTCTTCCAGTCGTTGAAGAGTTCGCCATCCGTTGTTTCAGCCACGGCGTATACGCCTACATCCAGCGCTTTCAATTCGCTCATGTACTTCTCGTACAGTAGAGGAATCGATTGCTTGCAATGGCTGCAATGGGGCCCCCACAACGCCACGATCACGCAACTCTGCGGCATGGCGTGCAGGCTGATCCACTTCTTGCCGGTGGTATCGGCCAGCACGATGTCGCGCGTTTTCGCACCGATCAACAGCGACGCTTTGCGCGCGGCTTTTTGGCAGATCTTGCGCCAGGTCTCTTCCGGTTTCCAGTCCGCTGCGGGTTTGTTGTCGGGGGCCGTACACACATAACGCCGGGCCACTTTCACGTTCACGGCGCCGAGTCCTTGGGTGGGCAGGTCGGCGTATTTTTTCGTTGCGAGCGACACGATGAACCGCTTCACGTCCTCGGCTTGTCCGGCCCGGATGATCAGGCTGTCGAGGTAGTTTGAGATCGGGTCGGGTTTCTGCGGAAGGCCCACCGCCAGCAACACTTCCAGGCGGTTCTGGAACACGGGCGTACCAACGATACGGTTGTCCGTCAGGTCGGTGTTGTCCCAGAAATGCGTGCGATACCGATCGGTGGTGGCGGCGCTGTCCGGTGTGCCATCCGGCCGCTTGATCTCGAGCTTCTCCGGCTCCATGTCCATGCGGATCAGCTCGGCTGCGAACGTTCCCTTGTTGGCGTCGGCGAGATCGTTCAGGCGTTTGGTGCGCTCGGGTTCTGCCAAACCATTGGCGGCTTTGCGGTCCACATGGTGGATCGTGTTCTCGCGGCTTTCGATCACGCGCAGGTTGCCCAGAAGATCCCCGGAGGCGGTCGTCATCTTCACGAGTGGTTCATTCACCACCACCTCCAAGCGTCCTTGGCCCGGGAGCACCACATAGAGACCGGGTTTGTACCCGCTTTTGCGCGCGAATACGGATAGGCCTTGGGCATCAGCCACCGCGCTGTCCGTGTAGAACAACTGGTTGCCGTAGTAATTGGCCAGGAAGATCTTTTTGCCCGATGTACCGGTGATGGTGATCTCCATCCGGCAGGGGATCTGGGCGAAGGCGGTGGAAGCGGAGAGGCACAGTGCCAGCGAAAGGAAAAGGTTGCGCATGGGCTATTTCGTTCTGCGGGGCGCGAAAATACCGGTCCTTGCCACCTCCATGCCAAGTGCGACCCCTGTGCGCGACCTTCGCGACCGATGGAACTGTTGATCCTGCTCCTGCTCATCCTGTTGAACGGGATTTTTTCCATGAGCGAGATCGCCTTGGTGAGCGCTCGCAAGAGCCGCTTGGAAGCCGATGCACAGCGGGGCGACATGCGCGCACGGGCCGCACTCGAATTGGCCAACGATCCGAGCCGCTTCCTCAGTACGGTGCAGATCGGCATCACCCTGATCGGTGTACTCACCGGCATTTACAGCGGGGAGAACATCACCTCCGATCTGCAGGCCGTGATCGAAGGCATACCCACGTTGGTGCCTTATGCGCACTCCTTGGCGGTCACGGGCGTGGTGATCAGCATCACCTTCTTTTCGCTCGTGCTGGGGGAACTGGTGCCCAAGCGCATCGGATTGAGCATGCCCGAGCCCATCGCCAAGATGATGGCCCTGCCGATGAAGGGCGTGTCCATCGTTACGGCCCCCTTCATATGGTTGCTTACCGTGGTGAGTGATGGGTTGCTGCGCCTGCTGCGGATCACCCATGAACCCGGAGGCGGCGTTACGGAGGAAGAGATCCGCGCGATGGTGCAGGAAGGCACGGATGGCGGAGTGGTCGCGGAGATCGAACAGGACATCGTGGAGCGCGTCTTCACCTTGGGTGATCGCAAGGTGAGTTCCTTGATGACCTATCGCCGCGATGTGAGTGTGCTGAAGGTCTCTGATGATCCGGCGGCCATCCGCAGGATCCTGCGCGAAGAGGTACACGGCTTCTACCCCGTGGTAGAAGACTCGTTGGATGATGTGGTGGGTGTTGTGGCCTTGCAGAAGTTGTTGCTCCACATGGACGATGCGAACATGGAACTGCGGCTGTTGATGGAACCTCCCGTCTTCGTGCATGAGGACATGGCGGCCTACAAGGCGCTGGAGCGTTTCAAGACCAACGGACTGGGCTACGCGTTGGTGGCCGATGAACTGGGTGCTACCTCAGGAGTGGTAACGATCAGTGACATCCTGCAGGCCTTGGTGGGCGATGTGAGCGATTTCCACCGGGACGAATACACACTGGTACACCGGCCGGATGGCTCCTGGCTGGTGGACGGCCACTATCCCTTGCACGATCTGCTCGTGCGGCTGGACCGATCGGAACTGGTGCGCGACGTGGATGCGGACACCATCGCGGGCCTCATATTGCAACAGACCGGCCACATTCCCACTTCGGGCGAACGTGTAACGTGGATGGACATGACCATTGAAGTGGTCGACATGGACGGCGCGCGCATCGACAAGGTGATCGTGGGCCTCAACAAGCAGTAGATGCCCCACGAGTGCTGAGGCTGTCGAGCCTTCTTGTTCACGAGCTTCGCCGCCTGATGGAACGCACCTTCTACTACCTCGGCACGTGCAGTACATGCGCGCGCATCATGAACGGCATACCCGGCCTGAAGAAATTCACCCTGCGGGAGATCAAGGGTGGACCGATAACGCCCGCGGAACTCGACCACATGAAGAAGCTGGCCGGGAGCTATGAGGCGCTCTTCAGCCGCATCGCGTTGAAATACCGTTCGCTCGGGTTGAACACGAAGAAGCTCACCGAGAAGGACTACCGCAAATACATCCTGCAGGAGTACACCTTCCTGAAGCGGCCGGTTATGATCGTCGGTGATCGAATCCTGATAGGCAATGCACCGAAAGTGACCAAGGCGATGGAAGAGGTGGCAAGCTGAACGATCGCCCGACCAGGGGCACCATGATCGGCCCGCCACTTGCTCATCCAGGTCCGCCATGTACGCGAGCGGGTTTCTCCCCCGTTCGGGGGATGGCTTTGTTCGCAGCCTCAACTCTCCGCCCATGGAAAAGCTCCTTCGCACCGCACTGCTCGTGGCCCTCGCCGGCCTCAGCGCATTGGCCTTCTCACAATCGCTCCCCCTGGTCCGCTTCGGGGTGAAAGGCGGCATCCAACAGCGCACGCTCGACCTCGGCACAGCCTTCACGACCGAACCCATGGGCATCCATGGTGGACTGTACCTGCGCATCGCTCCACCCGTGACCATGGGCGGCCAAGTGGAGGTGCTCTACACGGAGAAGAATACGCCTGTGGAGAACGGCGATGAAGTGGCGAACGTGCGCCTCAGCTATGTGGAAGTTCCGCTTTTCGCGGTATTCCCCTTCGGGCCCTTGGACCTCCAGTTCGGCGGCTACGGCTCCAAATTGTTGTCCACCGACCTTGGCGGCCTGGCCCAGCAGGTCACGGATGATGGCGTTCAACTCAGCGCCGAAGCCTTCAAAGAAAGCGACTACGGTCTGCTGGGTGGCATCGCCCTGAATCTGGGCCGTTGGCAGGCGGGCATCCGCTATACCTATGGCATCGGTTCCGTAGATGATAGCGGCGATCTCCATATGGTAGACGGCGAGAATAACCGTGCGGCGCAGTTCTCCGTGGGGTATGCGCTGATCAAGTGATAGGTCTGGTCAAACACCTGACCACCAACCTCCCGTTGATATCACAGGCAGGCCACACCGCTCGAGTGGGGTGGGTGCGCCGTTAGTTTGCCGGAACGAATATGCGCGTGGGCACGACCCTGTTGAGCATCTGTGTGGCGGTGAGGGTGGCGATAGCGCAACCAGAAGGCCCGTTGGACAGTTTGTTGACCACCTGGCAGGCCCAGGAGGCGCTCATGCGTGTGGGCGATCCGAAAGTGGTGAGCTGGATACCGCTGGACACCAACTTGAGCCGAACGCGGCTGAAGACCTTGGGTGCGGACCTGCCCATTTTCCAAGACGATGCCGTGGCTGACGCCATCCTGCTCTTCGGCGGGCCGCGTCGGCACCACACCGAACTGTTGTTGGGCCTGGCCGCACCGTGGATGCCTATGGTGGAGTCCGAACTCCGCGAGGCTGGACTCAGTACGGACCTGAAATTCGTGCCACTGGCCATGAGCGCCATGAACATGCAGGCAACCAGCCCGAATGGCGAAGCTGGACCGTGGATGCTCACCTATCCCGTGGCCATCCGGTATGGGCTGATGGTCACTGACACCATCGATCAGCGGTATGACATGGCCTTGAGCACAACAGCCGCGGTGAACTACCTCAAGCACCTGACCACGCGCTTCGGTAAAGAGAACGCGCTGCTCGCTTTCCTCTGTGGCCCGGCCAATCTCCAGCGGGCGATCGCGCGTAGCGGCAACGCGCACGGCATCGATGTGCTGTACCCTTTCACGGACGAGACCGAGCGTGGCCGGGTGCCAGCCTTCATGGCCTTACGTTACCTGGCGCACTACGCGGACCAACTGGGGATGCGGCCGGTGCAGACCAAATCCATCGCGATGGATACCGTGCGCACGGGACAACCCGTCCGGAAAGCCGCGTTCATCCAGGTGATGGGTCTTGATGCGCGGGAATTCACCGCGCTGAACCCCGAACTGGTGGGGTATAACCTGCCGGCACGGACGGTGGTGCGCGTACCGCGTGGGAGGGGGCAGCGCTTCGCGCTGTTGGCTGACAGCATCGTCCGCACGTCCATCGCCACCGCAGTGGACACCGCGCTCGCTACGGAACCACTGACAGTGGGGTACACGGTGGAGCCCGGCGACAACTTGGGCGGCATCGCAGAAGAGTACGGCGTTACTGTGGCCGAGCTGAAGGAATGGAACGGGCTGGAAAGCGATGGCATCCGTGCGGGCACCATCCTGCGCATCCGTATGAGCGCGCTGCAGGTGGAGGCCATCGAGCGCGAAAAGCCGAAGCCTCCGCCGAAAGCGGAACTGCGCAAAAAGGCACCACCCGTCCGCTCACGTACCTACGTGGTGAAACGCGGCGACACGCTCAGCGGCATCGCCAAGCGATATCCTGGGGTGAGCGTCAAGGACATCATGAAGCACAACCGCATCGGGGAGAATATCCGTGCGGGGCAGAAACTGGAGATACCCAAGCTGTGATGAAGCCTTGGCACACCGTGCTGTTCCTGTGCGCCGTTCTGGGTTCGCTGGCGCTTATCGGAAAGGTGATGCCTGAAAATGGCGTGGAACTCGGTGAGCTCAGCCTGAAGTTCCCGGACCCGCTGTTCACGCTCGATGCACCGAAGGGAAAGAAGGTGGACATCTCCGACATCATCGCCTTGGAAGTCGATAGCCTGAACACGGCAGGAGCGGACACGCTCGTGACCGATACGCCGCGCGTGCCGGTGAACGTCGCCATCGCTTACCCGAACGACGATCCCGGCATGTTGCGGCCCGCACTGGCGGCGTTGAACAACGCGGCAAAAGGCGCTCGACCGGTGCGCGTAATGCATTACGGCGATTCGCAACTGGAAGGCGACCGCATCACCAGCTATCTGCGGAACAAGTTCCAGCTGAAGTGGGGCGGCGGCGGAACGGGCCTGCTGCCCATCATCGATGTGGGACCATCCTTCAGCGTGGACCGCGAGCCGAGTGGGAACTGGAAGCGCTACAGTGTGATGGAACGCCAGAAGCCCGCGCTGGGCCATGAGCGTTTCGGCGCGCTGTGGTCGTTCTGCCGTTACACGCCCGCTGTGGTTGATTCGCTCATCACCGACTCAGTGGTGAGCGAGGGCAGTATTATTTTCCGCAAGGTGAAGCGTGCTTACGGCCGGTCGCAACAGTACAGCAGATGCCGTGTGTTCTTCGGACACAACAAGCGACCGGTCACGCTGCAACTGAGCGTGGATGGAGGCATACCGGAATCGAAGGAGTACGAAGCGTCGACCGGTCTACGCATCGCTGACTTCAGTCTGGGTTCCCCATCCTCCATCAAGCTCACCTTCAAGGGCGCTGACAGTCCGGAGGTGTATGGTGTTTCGTTCGAGAGCGCGAATGGGGTCGTGGTGGACAACATCGCCGCGCGCGGTGCGGGCGGCACGGAAATGCGCAAGGTGGAAAAGGGCCTGTTGCGCGGCATGTACGATGCGCTGGACGTGAAGCTGCTGATCCTGCAATACGGCGGCAATGCCATACCGCACATCGCGGATGCGCAAGCCGCAGATGACTATGGCTCGTGGTTGGGCTCGCAGATCGTCACGTGGAAGAAGCTGTGCCCCGGCGCACCGGTGATGCTTATCGGCCCCAGCGACATGAGCATAAAGGAAGGCACCACCTGGGTAACACGCCCGTGGGTGGAAGAGGTGAACGCGGCGCTGAAGAAGCATGCGTTGGCGAACGGTGCCGCGTACTTCGACCTGTACACGGCCATGGGGGGCAGGAACTCCATGGTGAGCTGGGTGGAAGCCGACCCACCGCTCGCTGCGCCGGACTACACGCACTTCAGCCCACACGGCGCGAGCAAGATGGCGGAGCTCTTCTGTACCGCATTGTTCAACGACCTGCAAGGGCTGGCAACTACCGAAGTGAAGCATGTGGAATAGAGGATTTCCGCGATGCCGGGTCAGGCCCGGCATGACAGTGGTTGCGGGAGTGGGGGGGGGGGGGGGGGG
>JANOPI010000397.1:0-9599 GCA_031421755.1 Flavobacteriales bacterium
ACTGGGCAGACGTTCCACTTGGACCTTCCTTGGGACAAGGTGTTGAAGGTGGAAAAATGGAAGGGCTACTACCTGTTGTTCATCACCAAGCACCAGGCGCATGCATTGCTCACATCGGCGCTGGGTCCAGCACAGGAACAAGCGCTTGGCGCACTGCTGGATCGGGTGAAACCGGGGTGGCGGACGTAGTCACATTGTGAGCACATTCGTGCCATGGAAGTGAACATCATCGCCATCGGCAACTCCAAGGGGATCCGACTGAGCAAAACCTAGTTGGAGCGCTACAAAATCCAGGACAAGGTGGACCTCGTTCTGGAGAAGGACCAGAACGTCATTCGGCCAGTGCGCAAACCACGGCAGGGCTGGGGAGCGGCTTTCAAACGGATGCACGCGAACGGGGACGACAAGCTCGTGATGCCGGATGTATTGCCTGGTGAGCGGCTCGATCCAGGGTGATCGAGTAATACCGGATAGTTCTGGTAGATCTTGAACCCGCCATCGGAAGCGAGGCGCGAAAGACCCGTCCCTGTGTGGTGCTGTCGCCCGAAGAGATGAACCTTCATTTGGAGACCGTGATCATCGCTACCATGACACGAACGCCGAAGCGATATCCCTCGCGCTTCAAAGTGAAACAAGGCGGAACAGCAGGCTACGTGATGCTTGACCAGATCAAGGCCATCGACCGGGTGCGCATCCAGAAGGTGCTGGGGCAGCTCACGGCACAGGAGATCGCCAAATGCAAAGCGACACTCCAGGAACTGCTGGTGGACTGAAGCATCTGGGAACGATTATGCCCGTCTACCAATTGGTATGGCATCGAGCATGAACAAGAAACGCGGTCTGCATTTCCAGTGTGACCGGCCGTGGGAGGAGATGCGCCCCATGGAAGGCGGCCGCTTCTGTCTGCACTGCCAGCATAAGGTGACAGACTTCACGGGCTGGAGCCGGGATGAACTGGTGGCTTGGTTCAAGCACAAGCCCGAGACGTGTGGCCAGTTCGAACCGCACCAGATCGACCCATCACTACTGCCACTTGAAGAAGCTGGACAACGCGTGCGCCATGGGTTGCTGGCTTCGCTGTTGGCATTGTCGATGAACAGCGGTCTCGCGCAGGAAAGGCCAGCACCGGCCGCCACAGAACAGGTGGTGCCGACCTCAGTCCCCGAACCGGCCATCTATCCGATCCAAGCAATAGCACCAGACACCGGAATAGAGGATCAGGCCGATAGCGCAACCGCCACACCCGCTCATCGGAAAGAACCGACACATCGTATCTATATATCCAAGCGCTTCCCCTTCATCCATGTGAAGCAGCAGAATTGGCGGGGACGTGCACGCAGACAGGACATCATCTTCTGAATTCTTCGCCATCAACGCACGTACTGGCGGGCACTTGGCGGCACCGCGTGTACAATTGGCCGCCGAGGCATTGGGCATCTGCTTTTCATCGGTCCGGAGAGCGGTTCCGTCGATACTTCGTTGGCCGGATCAAACCATCATGTGATCATTGCGTCAAGTGCGCGTTACGTGCGTGTGAACCCAGTCACCTTTTCCATGACTTTCCGATCCAACACCCTAGTCGGGCTGCTACCCGCTTGTGCCCTGCTGGCCATGACCACCAGCGCCCAAAATCTGCCGGATGAGTACTACATCAGCGATGATGGCCGTCGACTCGTCGCTGGCGGCCTTGAGGTCGGCGGATACTACTCCGAGGACGAGATCAAGGTGATCCACCTCACGTTCGCCCAGAGCAACTTCTGGACGCTGCTGGAAGAAAGCCACGACAACTACCAGCACGTGCTGGCCACGATGGAATACAACGGCAACACGTACGACTCGGTGGGCGTCCGTATCAAAGGTCAGACGAGCTACATGCAGTTGCCGAACGGTTCGCAGAAGTTCAGTTTCGACATCAATGTGGATGCTTTTGTGGACGGTCAGGACGTGGCGGGGTACGAGACATTCAACCTGCACAACGGTTTCCAGGACGCGAGCGTGATGCGTGATGTGTTCTACAAGCACCTGATACGCCCGCACGTTCCGGCGGGGCGCGCGTGCTTCGCGCAGCTCTACATCAACGGCCAGAACTGGGGCCACTATTGCATGGTGCAGGACCTGGACAGCGACTTCATCGAGGAATGGTGGTGGAGCAACGACGGCACACGCTGGCGCGCAGACAAGCCGCCCGGATCGCCCGGCGGTGGCGGCGGTATGTGGGGCGACGGCACAGCCGCGCTCAACTACCATGGTGCCGATACCGCGGACTATCAGACCTACTACACCTTGGGCCGGGCGGAAGAACCCAACCCTTGGGACCGTCTTGTAACCGTGTGCGACAAGCTGGACAATACGCCCATCGTGCAGCTCGGGGATACGCTGGACAAGTACATGGACATCGACCGCTGCCTCTGGCACCTCGCAGCCGAGAACGCCTTCGCGGATGACGACAGCTACATCCACAAAGGCAAGATGGACTACAGCCTTTACTGGGACGCCGAAACGGGGCGTATGACCACCCAGGAGATCGACGGCAACAGCATCCTCGGCAATATGGCGCTCAACTGGAGCCCGTTCTACAACGCGGACGATGACAACTACCCGTTGCTCTACCGTGTGATGCAGGTACCTGAATTTCGGCAGCGTTACCTGGCCCACTTGCGGCACATCATGGCCGCATCCATGCAGCAGGCGGACGTTACTGCGCTGATCAGCCAGTACCGTGCGCTGATCGACACGGTCGTGGAAGCCGACCCGATCAAGCTCATGACCTGGGCGCAGTATCAAACTGGATGCACCACACTGGGCAATAGCTGCAACACCCGCCGGAACAACCTGAGCAACAACACGGAGGTGTCCCAGCCGGTACCGACCATCACGATGGTGGAGCACGAGGTGGCAAGCGGCGTGAACCAGCCGCCGGTCGACAACGAGGCCACGCGTGTGCGCGCGTCCGTCACCTCGGCGAACGGCATCTTCCGCGTGATGCTGCACTGGAGCAACGTGTTGCCAGGCCGCTTTTCCCGGATCGAAATGTTCGATGACGGTGCACACAACGACGGAGCTGCCGCTGACGGCACCTACGGAGCGGACCTCTCCGGGCAGCCCGGCGGGGTCTGGGTGCGCTACTACATCGCTGCCGAGGCTGACAACCCTGCGCGCAGCGTGAGCTACGCCCCAGCGGGTGCCGAGCATGACGTTTTCGTGTTCCAGGTGACGCCCAACACCTCACCGGTCGATGGCATCGTGATCAATGAAGTGATGGCCAGCAACGGCGCCACCGCGATGGACGAGAACGACCAGTACGAGGATTGGATCGAGCTCTACAACGGCGGCACGAACGCGGTGGACCTCGAAGGATGGTACCTCACAGACACACCATTCGAGCCGACGAAGTGGGAGTTCCCCGGCGGCACCGTGATGGCCCCCGGCGACTACATGATCGTGTGGGCGGACGAGGACCCGACGCAGGGCGCGATGCACGCCAACTTCAAACTGAGCGCTTCAGGTGAAAGCGTGTTGGTCTACGATCCGGAGACCTTGCTCGTGGACAACGTTGATTTCACGGAGCAGATCACCGACCAAGGGTATGCACGCGTTCCGAATGGCAGTGGCCCGTTCATCATCCAGCTACCGACGTTCGCTGCGAACAATGACAATGTGGGAGTGAAGGAAGCTCGGGCGATCAAGGGCTTTCGGATGTACCCGAACCCGGCGGCCACGCAAGTGGTCCTGGTGTGGGATGATGCCGTTCCACAGCCGGTGTCGATCATCGACGCGATGCAACGCACAGTTTGGAACGGAACCGTCCGTAGCGGACAACCGCTGGATGTAAACGGCTTCGCTGGGGGCACCTACATGGTGCGGCTTCCACAAGGAAACCAGCGGCTGGTGGTAGTGCGCTGATACCGGACTAACCAAGCGCAGTGAGTACCGCCTTGGTGTGCATGTACCCGATGCGTTGGATCTCGGCCGCTTGGCTCAGGTCGAACATGCCGAACTCGGTGAGGCCCGTGGGTTCCACGAACAACCTGCACCCCTTGGCCGACCGTGCGACCATCTCGCGGAAGCTCAAGTGGAACGTGCGGTCCAATGTGCGACGCAACGTGCGCTGTCCCGTGTAAGGCGGCAAGGGGTTCACGTAGACGGCGATCACTTCAGAGCGGCGGTCATCGAAAGGTTCGATGGGCAGGTTGTTGCTGAGACCACCATCCGCATAGGGCGTTCCATCGATCAACACCGGCGGGAAGATCAATGGCACCGCGCATGCCGCGAGCAGGGGCGGCACGAGTTCACCGGAACTGAAGATGCGCTGACCTCCATGCTCCACGTCCGTCGCGCTCACGTAGAGCGGGAGCTTCAGGTCCTCGAAGTACTTGGCCGGAAGATGCGCGCTCAGGAACTCACCGATACGACGTTGGCTGAGCCATTCGCCACGCAGGACCTTCCAACGGGTGAGGTGCAAGCGCCATTCCTCGCGGAGGATGGACGTTGCCTCCATTGGGGAAAGTCCAGCGGCGATGAACGCACCGATCAATGCGCCCGCGCTGGTGCCACTGATCGCTGATGGTGCGATACCTGCCTCGGCGAATGCTTGGAGCACGCCGAGATGCGCGATGCCCCGGGCACCACCACCCGAAAGGACGAAAGGGACGCGTTCCATTGTGGCGAAGATCGGTGGTCTCCCGTCACCCCGTTGCCATGTAGTTTCCGGTACCGACCTTGGCGACATGAGAGCGAAGGACTCACGCGAGAACGGACCGCATACCCTCTTGGAACGGATGGTGGGCAACTGGGCAGGCACGAGCAAGCTCTGGCTTGAGCCGGGCAAGCTTGAAGAGGAAACGGACATCATCGGTTCGCTGACGCTGGTGCAGGGCTGGGCTTTCCTGCAACACGACTACACGGGCTCGTGCATGGAGAAGATCCAGAGCGGGGTTGCCCTGTACGGCTATTCCTGCGGAGAAGACCGTTGGACCGCGGCTTGGACAGACAGTTTCCACAACGGCACCCGGATCATCTTCAGCCAAGGCGAACACCGGGGTGACCTATCGCGCACCGATGTGTTCGGGACCTATCCCGCTCCGCCCGGCCCTGACCGGGGGTGGCTGATCACGGTGGAACTGATCTCCACGGATCACCTTTTCATGATGCATTTCAATGTGACATCGGATGGTGAAGAGGCCAAAGCGGTGGAGATCGATCATCGGCACAGATGAACTCCGGCTGAAGGCGAATGGATCCCGGAGTCCACATGCGTGTACGTGCGCTGATCGAAATTCAGCGTTTCGATGGTGCCATTCACGAATTGAAGGCCACACTGGCGAAGGACCCGGAAGACGCTCACGCACACTACCTCATCGGATTCTGTCACCTGGTGCTGCACCGGGAACACGAGGCGGAACGCCACGCAGAAAAGGCGCTGTCCTTGGATGCTGGCCAGCCGGAATACCACGTGCTCTTGGCGCATGCGCTGTTGAACATGCATCGGCCGGAGCTGGCCATCGTACACACGAAAGACGCGATACGGATCGATCCCGAGAACGTGGAAGCGAACTTCATCCAAGGCGCGGCCCTGTACATTTCAGGCAAGCGGGATGAAGCGGTACTCCTGCTGAACAGGACACTCCAGCTGGCTCCCGAGCACACGCGAGCGCTTGCTTTGAGATCACATGGATTGCGTGCAGGGTCCCTGCATATGAAGGCGGGCGAGTCCATGGACCTGGCACTCCGGATCGATCCGGGCGATCCGCACACCTTGACACTGAAAGCCTGGAGCGAGTTCGTCCATCAACAACCGGGTGATCATGTGCAAGGATTCCGCGATGTTCTCCGCAAGTCGCCGCTGGACCGTATCGCACGTCGGGGGCTGCTGCTCTCCACCGCACCATGGCCCAGGATCCACGCTGCCAGAGAGCTGCGGGCAACGGAGGGGCGGCTTTCAGAGGACGCGATGGATGGCGCCCGCGTGATCTCCATTGTCGCAATGCTGTTCGCCGCAGCATGTTTCATCGCCTCCGGTCTTCAACCGGCATTCATCGCCTTTTACGGGGCACTGTTCATCGTTGGGGCCCTGTTCCATGTAGAAACGTTGTCCTGCCTACTCCTTCTTCCTTCCATGTTTCACCGGGAGAAACAGGAGCTGATCCCATTGAGGGAACGGAATGGACTGCTCGTTGGCGATATGTTCCTGCTAGCAGGTGCCGTGTGGTGCGTCATTTCACCAGCAGTACGCGGGATGCATTCGTATTGGGGACTCCTCGCGATGCTGGCAGGAACGATGATCCTTTCCATCCGTACCAAGTCACGAACCACGGATCGCCTGTGGCTCCGATGGGTGTATTTCGCCCTGACGATGATCATTTCCGTCGCCTGCATGATGCCTTGGAAGCCGCACGCCTATTGGGTCTCCTTGATCTCCTTGGTGCTGATCATGGGCTGGTTCCGCTTCAACAGGTACGTGGACAAACGATAACCGGCGCAGAACAGGGGGTCTACCCCGAACTTTGCGGCCCTGCACATGGAACTCACTTCAATGATCGCCGCGCTGGAGCAAGCGCTGGCCTTGAGCCCCGATAACGCTCCACTTCGCTTGCAACTGGCGGCCCTGCTCATGAGCGCCGAGCGCTGGCCGGATGCGGAAGCGCACTACAAGCACATCCTCGCATCGAACTCCTCCGACCTGAAAGCCAAGCTGGGCCTGGCGAACGTCTTCCGCCGCACGGACCGGCCGAGCGCCGCGATCGTGATCTACGACGAGCTGTACGACCGTGGGGTGCGCGATCCCGAATTGCTGCTCGCATATAGCCGCGCCTTGGTCAAGGACGGATCAACCGGCAAAGCGCAGGAGGTCTACCAAGAGTTGATCGCCAAAGCGCCGGGTATGGCCGACGAAGAACTTGACGGGCTGTTTCGCGTAAGCGGCCAGGACGGCCAAGGTGATTACGATGAGGACGATGACGCATTGGATGGCCTGCTCATTAAGCCCGAGGAGAAGTTCGCCGACGTCGGCGGCATGGACGCGGTGAAGAAGGAGATCGCGCTGAAGATCATCATGCCCTTCCGCCAGCCGGAATTGTACAAGGCCTACAACAAGAAGGCCGGTGGTGGCATCCTGTTGTACGGGCCTCCGGGTTGCGGCAAGACGTTCATCGCCAAGGCCACAGCGGGCGAGATCGATGCGCGCTTCGTGAGCGTGGGCATCAGCGACGTGCTGGACATGTGGATCGGCAACAGCGAGAAGAACCTCGCGGGCATCTTCGACGCGGCCCGGGACAACACGCCGTGCGTGCTCTTCTTCGACGAGATCGACGCGTTGGGCGCGAACCGCAGCCACATGAAGCAGAGCGGCGGCCGCCACCTGATCAACCAGTTCCTCAGCGAACTCGATGGCACGGGCAGCGCCAATGACGGCATACTGATCATGGGCGCGACGAACGCACCGTGGCACATGGACCCGGCCTTCCGCCGGCCGGGCCGTTTCGACCGCATCATCTTCGTTCCGCCACCGGACCAGGAAGGCCGCAAGCGCATCCTTGACCTGTTGCTGCGAGGCATGCCGGTGGATGATGTGGACACAGCCTCGATCGCAAAGATCACAGACGGCTTCAGCGGCGCGGACCTGAAAGGGTTGATCGATGTGTGCGTGGAAGACAAGCTCGGTGACGCGTTCAGCAGCGGCAAGCCGGAGCCGCTGACCACGAAAGACCTGAAAAAGGCCGCTGGCAAGCTGAAGCCCACCACCCGAGAATGGTTCAACAGTGCGAAGAATTACGCCTTGTACGCGAACGATGGTGGGATGTACGACGAGATACTGAAATACGTGAAGTGAGCGGGATGGAAGAGCAACACACGCAACGGGCTGCCTTGCTGCTGGAACACAACCGGCCGGCTGAAGCGGAGAAGGAACTGCGCGCGCACTTATCGCAGGCACCGCACGACCTGCACGCGTTGCTGCTCCTCTCCCACTCCCTTACCATACAGAACAAGGACAAAGAAGCCATCGAGGTCGCCAAACAGGCCGTGGCCACCGCGCCCGATCTGGACACGGCGCACTATCACTTGGCGAAGGCCTACCTGGGAAAAGGCGAGCTGACCTCGGCACGGAACAGTGTGGAGCAGGCGATCGCATTGGATCCCGGTGACGCGAACAACTACGGCCTGTTGGCCTTGGTCCTGCACCACGCGAACGAGCACGAAGGAGCCTTGCGCGCGGCGGAACAAGGACTCGCATTGGATCCGGAACATCTCGGTTGCATGAACGTGCGCAGCGCGGAGCTCACACATCTGAAGCGGCATGATGAGGCTGGAGCGAGCATCGACAAGGCGCTGGAGCTTGATCCGGAGAACCCGTACACGCACAGCAACACGGGCTGGACGGCGCTTCACCGCGGGGACCATGCGAAGGCGATGGAGCACTTCCGCGAGGCACTGCGCCGCGAGCCTGGACTGGAGACCGCACGGCGCGGCATGGTGGAAGCGCTGAAAGCGCGGTATTGGATCTACCGCCAGTGGCTGAAGTACGTGTTCTGGGTAAGCAACCTGAAAGAGGGTACACAGCGCTTCTTCATCATTGGCGCGTGGGTGCTGAGCCGGGTGCTGCGCGAACTGGCGGATAAAATACCGGTGCTCGACGTGTTCGTATGGCCACTATTGATCGTGTACGCCCTCTTCGCCATGAGCACATGGGTGATCGAGCCGCTCACGAACCTGCTGTTGCGTTTCAACAAATTCGGACGTTATGTACTGAGCGCAGAAGAGAAACTGTCCAGCACGCTCACGGGCGTGGCGATGCTGATCGCGATCTCGAGCGGAACAGCTTTGGTGATAACGGATGATGAGCGTTGGATGGCACCGGGGCTTTTCGGATTGCTGATGATGATCCCCTTGGCGAGCATGCTGCGCGGCGCGAAGGACAACCGCCGCAATATGCGCGTGATCGCTGCAGCGGTGCTCGCGGTGGTCGGTGTGTTCGGGTGCGCTATCGCCATGGTATCCGGCAAACCATTCAACATTCCCATGCTCGTCTTCATCGCGGGCGCTGTGCTGTACCAGTGGATCGTGGCGCTCATCGCGCGGTGATCAGCGCTTCACGAACGGGGCCTGGTACACGCGGCCATCGGTATCCTGCAATCGGAGGAGGTAGGCACCGCTCGAAAGCGGTCGCGTATCCAGTACCTCTGACAGCAGGAAGGCACCGTTGCGCGACACGACGCGGCCGTCCAGGGCCAGCACATCCAGTTGGAAGAGCTGGTGTCCCGGATCATGCAGGGAAACGAGCAGCAGCTCCTCGCTCGGATTGGGCCAGATCGTGAGTCCATGTGCGGAGGGCTCACGCATCGCCGTGCTCAATTCAACCACCAGCACGCTGGGCTCTGTGGTCACCGGTTCGTTGAAGTCGAAATAGATGCCCACGGTGTTGCTGATCACCTCTCCCACTGTGATCTCCGCTCGCGGCTTGATGCGGAAATGGATGGAACCGTGGCTCGCCGGTTCGTTCGCGCCGCTGTCCGGCAGGTTGATGTTCTCGAAGGTGAACACCAGAGTACGACCGTTCTGGAAGGAAGGAACGAACGCGTGCGATGCGCCGAAGATCTCCAGTG
>JANOPI010000398.1:0-6791 GCA_031421755.1 Flavobacteriales bacterium
GAGCACGCGCGTGTTCGAGCTGGCACGCATCGAGCAATGGGCCGATGCCGGATTGCCGGCCTTGCTTATCGTTGGTTGTGGCCTGGTCCCGTTGCTGATCCTGGACCGAATGCTGGAACGTCAAGCAGCCCCGTAGCTTCGTCCGCATGCTAACGTTCACACGTCGATACACTCTCCTGCTGGCCTTGGCGACACTGACGATCCATGCGCTCGCCCAGAATAGCGAGGACCGCTGGAAGGACAAGGTCGGGCAGCGCCTTACTGTCCGGGGTGAAGCGCACAATGCCAAGATGGGCGCATTGGTCCAAGGCGAGGACTTCACGATCTGGGTCGATCTTCCAGACCAATACTGGCCAACGGGGATGTACCATGGCGAGGACAAGGGTGAAGTGGTAGAGGTCACGGGGCTGGTAGTTCAACGCAACGATGTGCCCGTGTTCATCCCGGAACATGGTGAGCCGATCCGACAAGGGGTTCCGGTTCCACCGGACACTGACCTGCAGGAGGCACAGAAACGCTACATCCTCGAGAACGTGGAATGGAAGCTCGTCGAACCCGTTCTTCAGCAGCGCACCCGTTGAAGGATCGTGCGGCGCATGTGGTCCTGTAGTCCCCCAGACGCATCAGATACGAGACCTCGTAGAACATCGCTGGTTCGGCCTGTACCCATGGCGATCGGTACCGGAAAAGGACCAGGACACGAATGAGCGAGCCGGTCCATCGAAATGGGCACGTCCCATCGCTGAACCTGCTCAGGGGTCTTGCAGCCATGGCCGTCTTATTCTACCACGTGCTCGGAAATTGTGAGTTCAGTGGCCTTCCGGTCGTGCATGCCATTGTTTCAAAGGGCCATCTCGGTCTGGACCTGTTCTTCTTCATCTCCGGATTCATCATCCCCTATTCCATGTACATGAACGGGTATTCGACCAAGGATTTCCCCCGTTACCTCCTGAAGCGAAGTTGCCGGATAGAGATCCCGTACATCGCCAGTTTCCTGCTCATCATAGCCGCCCGCATGATCCACAGCAGCCGATTCGGCGAGGTCTACGTTCCTGACTGGACCCAGTTCTTCCTCCATTTCCTCTACCTCAACCAGTACTTCGACAAGGAGGCCTACATGGTCGTTTACTGGACACTAGCGCTCGAATTCCAGTTCTATATCCTCATCGGTCTGCTGTTCCGCCCAATCATGCACAAGGTCCGATGGGTTCCGCTGGGCTTATTCGTGGGTTGGTCGCTCGCATGCTGGTTCATCTGGACGCCGTACAACCACTACATCATCCAATATGGATTCATTTTCATGGCGGGCATCATCGTCTTCCTCTTCAGGGTAAGGTATCTCCCAGCGCTCTCCTTCAGCGGGCTCTTTGCCATGACGCTGATCATGATGTATTTCACGAACGGTCTTGAGGTCGTTCTGACCACGACTTTCGGAGCGTGCGTCGTCCTGGCATTGAACCGGCAATGGCGCGTGACCGACTTCTTGGGTACCATCTCGTTTTCGCTCTATCTGGTCCACACGGAAGCTGCCGGTTGGCTGAACCTCTATATCCGTGACCTTATCCAGAATACCTTCCTTTTGAATACCCTCCTCATTGCCTTTACACTCTCCTTCGCGATAGGCTTCGACTACATCATTGAACGACCTGCTCTACGTCTTTCGAAGCGGATCGGCTATGGCGCAGGGGCCGCCAGGGCTAAGGCAACCCCCACGAGCTAGCTTTCGGGAGCAGATCAGGGGAGGAATTCCTGGTGGCTTTTGGAAGAACGATCGGCCAGGGTTACTGCGGTCTGAGAGCCTATGGGTGCCAACATGTCGACGACGGTCCCGTGTATCTACTTTTATGGCCTGAGGCCGCTCAGCCCACCTGCCCTTGACCCCTCTCCTGTCCATTTCGTCGCTTTCTTTCTTCCACGGGTCCCACCGCATACTGGAAGACGTGGACGTGTTTGTACCGCTGGGCGAAACGCTCGTCATTGTAGGTCCCAGTGGCTGTGGCAAAACCACGCTTCTGCGTTGCATCGCAGGACTCGAAAAGCTCAGTTCGGGCGAAGTGCGCCTGGGTGATCAGGTCTTGAGCGGCGGGAACACGTTCATCGCTCCGGAGAAGCGTGGGATCGGCTTCGTCTTCCAAGGCCTCGCGCTCTTTCCGCACCTCACGGTTGACCGCAACGTGGCGTTCGGACTCCAGGGGCTTCCCGCTGCGGAACGCAAACAACGCGTGGCCGATGAACTGCGCTCCGTCGGGCTGGAAGGTCTCGGCGGCCGCTATCCGCACGAACTGAGCGGAGGTCAACAACAACGCGTGGCCATTGCACGATCGCTCGTGCGCAGGCCGCGCCTGATGCTCATGGACGAACCGTTCAGCGACCTGGACACGAAGACGCGCGCCGCAGTGCGCACCGAGGTGCTGCGCATCTTGCGTGAGCACAACACCGCCGCGATCATCGTCACGCACGACCGCGAGGACGCCTTCCACGTCGCCGACCGCATCGCCGAAATGGACCATGGCCGTATCGTGCGCAACGCCTCCGCGGAGGTCTTCCGGCGCGAGTGGACCGATCATCCCTTACAGCCCGCATGAGCTCGCGTTTGGACCAATTGCGCGGTATGCTCGCTGAGGAGCCGAACGACGCGTTCATCCATTATGCGATCGCCCTTGAATTGAAGCGCGCTGGCAAGATGGAAGAGGCGGCGAACGTTCTGGAACAGTTGCTCATCGCCGATCCGAAGTACATCGCTTGCTACTACCAGTTGGCGTTGATCCTGATCGATCTTGGCAGGGCCGAGGAAGCCATGCATGTCTGCGAAGCGGGTTCCTTGCAATGCATCACCACCGGGGACCGCAAGGCACGCGCGGAACTGCTCGAACTGAAGCTCGCTATCAGCGGGGACGAATGAAGCGGGGTCGGTTCCTCTTATGGCTCGCCGCAGGACCTGTGGCCGTGCTCGCCGCCATGCTCATTGCCGCCCATCCCTACCTCGCCGTGACAGAGCGAAGCGGCGGGGATGTACTCGTGGTGGAGGGCTGGATGAAGGAGGAGCATCTTTTGCAGGTGCCACATTGGGTGGATTCCTTGCACTATCGACGCGTGTATACCACCGGTTCCATCCGACCCTTCGCCTACTATCTGAAGATCGGTGAGGCGATCGAGGTGCGTTTCGCCGACCCGGTGCAGGGGCCTGTGTCCATCGCTGTGGCCGGGGTGCCCGGTGCAAGCTTCCAACTGGTCGCGGATCAGGACACCTTGATGGAACAGGAGGTTGATACCGAAGGCGCGGAATACCGGAGCGACCGGCGGATCGGCATGACGCGTCTGCGTATCGCCTCGACAAATGCCGGCTCCGGTGATCCCGGACCGGACAACATCTTTATCCAATACCTGCGCATCGGGAAAGATGACGCGCACATGCTCCAGGATACCGTGCTCTTCATCCGGCGCGATTCCACTACTGCGCCCGCATGGCCCACCTATGCGCACCAGAGCGCCGCTGATCTGCGCAAGCTCGGTGTCGACGCGGAGGTGATCGCCGTACCCAGTTGGGGAAAACCCGGCAGCCGCAGCTGGGCCAATGCCAGCTACTTCGGACTACGCGCCCAAAGCGATAGCCTCGCCGGGTTCGATGTGATCACCGTCGGTGTGCATGGCAGGCGTTCCCGTGAACTCTTCCGACGTGCATGCGGACCCGACGTGCAGGTCGGTATCATCTCGCTCGATGATCCGGAATGCCCACGCCATGGCTGGTGGTGGAAGCAGAACGGTTGGATCCAGATGCTGAAGGAGATCGGCGGCAATGCCGAACCCATCGCTGTGGACCTCACGCGCTAGCGATTACCTTTCGGCGACCATGACCTACACTGCGCGGCCCGCTCCGGGCGACTTCCCCGCTTTCTACCATCATTACGTGGAGGAAGCAGTTGGTACGGATATACTGGATGCGCTCCGATCCGCACAGGACACGATGCGTGGTGTCCTGGCGCGTGTGCCAACGGAACGGGAAGGACATCGGTACGCACCGGACAAGTGGTCCATCAAGGAAGTCGTACAACATGTGATCGATGCCGAGCGCGTGTTCGCCTACCGGGCCTTGCGCTTCGCACGGAAAGACACCACCGAACTTCCGGGCTTCGAAGAGAACGACTGGGCGCCCGCTTCCGAGGCTGACAGGCGCTCCCTCGCCGACCTCATGGCCGAACATGAAGCGGTGCGTGCGACCTCCTTGTGTCTCTTCCAGAGCCTGCCGCCCGATGCGCTCGACCGGTCAGGCAATGCGAACGGCCGGCCCATCACCGTGCGCGCCATTGGCTGGGTGATCGCCGGACATAGCAACCACCACGCGTCCATACTCGCGGAACGCTACCTGTAATACTGAAGCAATGAACAACGCGCGCACCATCCATCACTGGTTGGATGAGTACGGTGAAAGCCACCAGAACGCCACCAACGAGTTGATCCATTGGATCTGCGTACCCACGATCTTCTTCTGCGTTGTCGGTTTCCTGTTCAGTATTCCTTCTCCAGTACTGCCGCTGGTAGGCGGACATCTGTGGGTAAAGGTGGCGCTGGTGCTCACCCTGCTGTTCTATTCCATGCGATCGGTATCCTTGTTCTTCGGTATGGCAGCGTGGTGCGTGTTCTGCTTCTGGCTTGCGCACCGGCTGGAAGCCGGTGCCCCGTGGCCTTTGTGGGCCATCTGTCTCGTGCTGTTCACCGCCGCTTGGATCGGCCAGTTCATCGGGCACGGTATTGAAGGGAAGAAACCCAGCTTCCTCAAAGACCTGCAGTTCCTGATGATCGGGCCGGCGTGGCTGGTAGCGAAGGTGTACAGGCGGATTGGGGTCAGTTACTGAACAACTTCGAACCGTTCAGTGCGGATCCCGGGCGTCGGCGGCGGATCGTTGATCTGCCGGAAGTAAGGCGGCAACCACCCCATGGGCACAAGGATGCAACCGGGTGGCACAAGAATGTTGCGCAGGTCCGCCAAGACGATATCCGGCTCCAGAAGTGCCTGGCCGAACAGGTCTGAAACTCGCGTATTACCTAGGAACAATCGTTGTTCTTTCACAGACCTGAACGACATCAGCCGCTGATCACCATTGGTGAAGTCATTCACAGAAGGGGTTGTTTCCAATTGCGCAATCATTCCCCACAGATCAGCATTTGACGCGGTGGACACCATCGTCTCCATATCGATCGCGATGTTGCCCTCCCCTTTAAGGTCCGCAAATACATAGCGGCCTCCCGCATCTTCGATCAGGCGCGCCATGTAACTATTGCCCGGCGGCACCCACCATTGGCCCTGCCACACACTGCCGAACAGCACGGTCGGGGGATCGAGCAGTGAACTGTCCGCGCGTATCGTTTCGTAGCGCTCACGGATGCCAGCGAAGAGGCTGTCCGCTTTGTGCTCCTCACCGAACAACACGCCGAAGAACCGCAGCCATTCAGCACGGCCGAGCGGATGCTCCTCCAGGTACTCGCTCACCTCAATGGATGGAATACCCAGCTCGCCGAGGGAAGAGGTCTCAGCCCGACCGAACGGATAAACGAATAGCGCTTGTGGCCGCAGCATGAGCAAGGTCTCCCGGTCCAGCCCATCGCCAGTGGCGATCTCCTTCACCATGCCCCCGGCGGCCCGCTTGGCGAAGAGGGTGTCGCGCACCTGGTCCATGTGCGCACACGCCTTGATCGCTCTGGAGTGGCCCAAGAGCCCGATGTACGGGACATGGGTGGTGCTGCCGACCGCTACGGCATTCAACCGCGCGTCCAAGCGAACGCAAGAGACCGGTGGCTCCACACCGGGCGCCTTACCCGATATCCAGTATGCGCCAATGGTATCCTGCGCCCCGCCGTGGCCGAAGACGAGCACCAAGCGGTCCTCGTTCCGTTGCCAGATGGCGAAGCGCTCCGCGTAGGCGTTGTCCACCTGGCGCCATTCGCTCCATGTCCCGGCTGTTTTCTCCGGCGATCGGCAGGCACCCGCCGAGAGCAGCAGTATCAACAGCAAGGCAGGAGCGCGCGATCCCTTCATGGCGGGCGAATCTACCGGTGCCTCCGGCGCGGTCCGCCACTTGCTCACCACTAGGCACCACTTGCGCGCTACCCCTTCATCGGGCCTTCCGGTTTGTGAAGATTCGCTGCTGTTACCAACAACAACCCTTCAACCCACACCCATGAACTCCTCCTCTACCACACGCCGCCGCCGCTCCGTCATTTTCAGTTGGCTCGATATGGTCCACGCCGGTCTCTTCGGCCTGTTCCTTTTGTTGGCCCATTTCTCCCTGAGCTGATCACCGAACCACGCCATGTACACCCCTCGCCCCTGGCTCGGCCACATCCGCATCGCCCTGTTCGGAGTGATGCTCATATTGGCCCACTGCTCCTTGAGCTGATCCCAACACCCTTTGCCGCGAAAAGCCTTCCCCAATGGAAGGCTTCGCTGTTTCTGGTCCGGCCCGCCGAACCTGTCCGAGGATCTTTCGAGCCGTGTCAGGCGCCTCGCCGAAATACACCAGTTGTTCACCCGCTGCCTCCGCCCGCTCGATCGGAACAGACCATGTCTGAGCATACTCCCAGTTTCGCACCGTCAACAAACAACACCAACGAACAAACGAGTCCCATGAAAACGAAACGCACCAGTATCGAACCCGCAGTGATGACCATAGGCCAAGTTTGCTTACTGCTGCTGATGTTCGTGGTGGTTCCCTTCTGAACCATTCTGATCCTACCCGGACGAGCCCTGGCCCTGTGGTCGGGGTTCTTTGTTCCCGGACGACGCCTGCGGCACA
>JANOPI010000399.1:0-4853 GCA_031421755.1 Flavobacteriales bacterium
GCTTGACCAATGGACCGCGGGCACACAGGTTCCGAACACCAACCAATACAAGGCATTCGGTGCAAGCGGAACCATCATCGGCGATACCATCTACTACTTCGGCGGGGCGAGCACCGCTTCCAACTTCCCAGCGCAGGACAAGCTGCGCATCGGCGTGATCGATTCGGTAGACCCAATGAGCATCACTTGGCTACCAGCTATCACAGGCGGAATTGGTGCGCGGTATCGCTCGGCGTGCGTCGTCGCGAATGGCGCGCCCACGTGGGTCGGCGGATCGGCTACCAGCTACAACTACGACGCGGTAGCCTACAATGGCAGCGGTGTGGTGGAACCAGCGACGCTGATCCAGCAATGGAACGGCAGCGCCATGGTGAACGCGGGATCTGCGCTGCCGCATGTGATGGACCTGCGTGGTGCGGGTGAGCTGGGTGATGGTTCGTTCATCATCGCCGGTGGCATCGGCTTGGCGCAAAGCGTATTGGATAGTGTGTGGTTGGTGACTGTGAGCGATGTGGGCATTCAGGAAGCAGTTGATCATTCCGGATATGCTTGGCCGAATCCTACGTCGGGCCAGTGCATGATCCGGTTACCGCAACGTGCCGATCAAGGACGGTACACGCTGCGCAATGCACTTGGTCGACAGGTGGAAGGTGGCACATTCCAAGGGGTCGAACTTCAACTCGACCTGCACCATCGAGCTTCTGGCACCTACGTGCTCGATGTGGTCTTGGGAACAGCCCGTGTTCCATACCGCCTGAAGGTGATGCGCGAGTAGCGCGATCGACGATCACCCCTTCGCGAAGCCCACATGCTTGCGGTAGAGTTCCGGGGAGATCTCCGCATTGCGCTTGAAGAAACGGCTGAAGTAGTACGCGTCATCGAAGCCGAGCTCGTGGGCGATCACCTTCACGGACTTGTCGCTCAGGTAGAGTTCGCGCTTGGCTTCGATCATGATGCGCTCGGCGATCAGGTCGGTCGGCGTCCGGTTGAAATGCTGCTTCACCAGTTTGCTCAAGGACTTGGGTGTGATGTGCAACAGACCAGCGTATTCGCCGGGAGCGTGCTTCGTGCGGTAGTGTTCTTCGATCGCGCTCTTCAGGTGGGCGATGGTCGCTGGTGTATCCCCGTCCGGCTTCACTGAGGCAACACCGGGGCACTGGTGCAGTTTCATCCGCGAGGCCTTGATCAGGAAGATCTTCAGGTAGGACACGAGCAGTTCGGTGCGTGCGAGTGATGCATTCACCAATTCATCGCGCATGTGATCGAGCAAGGTCCGCAGTTCCGTTTCCGTTGCGGCATCCACGGTGAACAGCGGTGGATCATAGAGGTCATTGAAGAGCACACCATTGCACGCCACCTCATGCTGGTGCTTGTGGATGCAGTACAGGTCGGAATGGAAATGCAACGCGATACCGCTCATGGGCTCATCCGTGCTGAGCATGTACGGCTGGTACGGCGTGAAGCACATCATTTGACCGTCGTGGAAGTCGTGCGCTCGGGTATCGACGCGCAGCCGTCCGTTCCCTTGCGTTACCCACAACACCGTGTAGTAGTTGTGCCGCTGTACGTGATCGAAATGGCTGTTGTCTGCGAACGCGAAGAGCTTGAACGCGAGATGACCCGTGCGTTCATCCACGAGTGTATGCACCAGGCGGTCCGCTTCCATCCCGGCGGCCATGCTATCGGAACTTGCGCTCATCCTCGCGGATGGCTACGTCGTTGATGCTGGCATAACGCTCCTGCATATAGCCGTCCGCGTCAAAGCGCCAATTCTCGTTGCCGTAGCTGCGGAACCAATTGCCCGTTTCATCGCGCCACTCGTACTCGAAGCGCACGGCGATACGGTCATCGGTGAAGGCCCACAATTCCTTCTTCAACCGGTAGTCGAGTTCCTTGGCCCACTTGCGCTGCAGGAAGGCTTTCACTTCTGACCTACCGTGCAGGAATTCGCTCCGGTTGCGCCACTGCGTGTCTTCGGTGTAGGCCAATACCACACGTTCAGGATCGCGGCTGTTCCAAGCATCCTCGGCGGCTTGCACCTTCTTGCGCGCGGTTTCAGCGGTGAAGGGCGGAAGTGGTGGTCGTGGTTCCATGGTGCGAAGTTGGTGATCGATGAGTTGGGCTGCCCCGGAATTTCCGGAACAGCCCGCTCATCCAGTGCTGAACGCTACACGCTCGCAGCTTCTACAAGTTCCACTTCCGGGAAATCGACAACGGTACCGGCCGTGTTGTTGAAGTAGTTCGTGAGGACGTTGAGCGCCACATGGCCCACCACCTCGGCAATGGCCGCATCGTCCAGACCGCCGGAGCGTGCTGCGGCCACATCGATATCGGAGACCAGTCCGCGCTTCTCCACCAAGATCCGGGCGAAGGTGATCGCCGCTTGTTCACGCGCGTCCGTTGATCGGCCTTCGCGTGCCAGATCGATGGCGGCCATCTTCAACCCGGCCAGTTTTTCACCGATGAAGGTGTGTGCGGCATTGCAGTAGTTGCACGCGTTGGCGTTGGCCACGGCCAGTGCGATCTGTTCGCCCAGACCGGGACGAATACTTCCTTCCGACAACGCTCCGCTCAACGACAGATACCCGTTGAGCAGCGCGGGCGAAGTGCCCATGGCGCGCATCATGTTCGGCACCATGCCCAGCTTGCCCTGCACGGCGTTGAAGAGTTCCTTGGCCTTGCCCGTCGCGGTGTCCGGGTCCAGTGCGGTGATCCGTTGCTTGCTCATGTTGTGTGTGTTGTCGCGCACCATTGTGGTGTGCGGCACAAAAGTCCCGGAGTGCAAAGGCTGCTGAAATGGAGCGGATGCGTTAGGTGATGGACAAATGGCCCAGCGTTCTTCACTACGGGGTGAACTCCCACCGTTCTGTATCGTTATGTGATCACCCCGTGATCGCTCCGTGATCGCATGCCGGGACTTTTGCCTCGGTCGTTCAACCAGCGGCCGCTAACTCTTTCGACCATGAAATCGAACGCAAAACTGCTCGGCCTCCTGGCCTTCAGCGCACTCGCCCTTGCTTCCTGCAAGAAGGATGAAGACGAAGATGTAACTCCAACGCCAACACCGGTAACTGCGGGTCCTGCGGTGGACCCTTCCACCGCGCCACGGATCGCCGTTGACCGCTTCAGCACCGATGCCGGTACGCTGATGGTACGCGATGGTATGAACGGATTGCCCGCCGCCAACGCCGCCATCAACTTCGATCAGGCCCCCTTCCTAACCAAGGGCTACGGGCCTGCCGGACAAGTCACTGAGTACTACAACTTCGATGTGATGCCTACTGCTGCGATCCCGATCTGGGTGTTCTTCACACCCGGCGCCACCATGCCCGTGCCCGGCCAGTTGAACATCATCGACAAGATCCCCGGCGATACGAACTACAACGACTTCTGGCAGGTGTACAAGGTGAACGTGCCTGCGGATTATGTGGCGAACTCTGTGACGAGCGCTTCGGAAGTGGCAGCGCTTGGCTACACGGTGGAGCCTCAACCCATATTGGTGAACTGTCCTGTGGTACCCGATGGTTCCACGGCTACAAAGCGTTTGGCGGGTGAGAGCAACGCACTTGTGGAATGCTGGTACCGCGACAAGGTGGGCGTGTACTTCAGTTTCATGGAGCACCCGCTAGTTCCAGCAGGTAGCGCAGTTCCTACCTCGCCGATCTACGTGATCTTCAACATCAACCCCGACCAACCGATGGGCGGACCGCCCAGCGGCTTCGTTGTTGAAACAGGAACCGATCAAACGCACAACGTGTTGGCCACTGTGCCCGGCCAAGCAGCTTACTCGCCACTGTGGCGCGTAAGTGTGATCAACAACACCGACTTCGGCAGTGTGAGCAACCTCTCTACCGCACAAGGCGCGAACATCATGGCCATGAACGTGATGAACGTGAACTGCCCGGTGGTGCGCTACCCGTAGCATCAATGCGCCCCACGAAGTCCTGCCGCGTTCAACGTTGCGAGGCAGGTCGCACGGCCGTAACCGTTCCGAGGTCGACGTTTTGGCGACCCTCGTGGCAATGAACGGACCCCGGTCAGCAATGGCCGGGGTTCGATGCGTTCACTATTCTGTGATCGATCGCGCCCAAAGCGAGAATTCTTGTTCAGCGCGTGATCCACCCATGAACATATTCCGCGACTTCTTCCCAACCAGGTTGGTTGAGGACGCTGTGCGTGCGCCCAGCGAACTCCTTGTACTCTGTTATGGAACCTTTGTGCGTGTACTTCGACACGTTCTTACGGTTCATCGAGGCCGGTACGATATGGTCCTCGCTCCCCGCGGTGAACAGCAATGGTGCGTGTGGCTTGGCATAGTCCACCCGGGCGGCATCGGTGAGCGCTTCTCGGAACAGGCGTTTGCTCTCCGGTATCACCAACGCCTCATAGCCCTGTTGCTGCTCTACGAGCGGACGCCCGTTCGTGAAGGTGTACTGCCATTCAGCGAAGGACATCAGATTGGTCTTGTTCACGTCCGTGAAGAACCCCAAACCGGGCCATACCGAACGGATGAACGACCACTTGGTCGAGAGCAGGAACTGTGGCGGGCCCGATTGGATGGCCACACCGGCTGCGCCCACACCACGGTTCAGCAGTAGCTGCGTCATCAAGCCTCCGAAGGAATGTCCGATCAGAATGGGTTGCTCCGGCAACTGTCTGGCGAAGCGTTCATAATGATCGGTCACTGTGCGCAGCCCGTTGGCCGCCACCTTCGCATCCGGGGCGGCCATGCCGCTGCTGGCCGCGCTCCTGTCCCCGGCCGGAATGATCATCCCCATCGTCACCGTCGCTTCCCTCGCCACTCTCGCCGGGCTTCACGTGAACAGCCTCAAGCGGCTAGAGCGCATGGCGGA
>JANOPI010000400.1:0-8828 GCA_031421755.1 Flavobacteriales bacterium
GTGGTATGAGAAGGCCAACAAGGCACAGTACGCAGACCCCATCACCTACTTCTACATCGGTGAGGCGCTGAAGGAGCAAGGCAAATACGCCGAAGCCATCGCCGCGTACAACAAATACAAAGAGAAGAACCCCGGCGACTCGCGGGCTGATGCCAGCTTGGCCGCTTGCCAATTGGCGCAGACGTGGAAGGACCAGCCCAGCCGCTACACCGCTGACCCGGAAGTCCTGTTGAACACCCCCCAGTATGACCTCAGCGCCTCCTTCTCTGTGAAGAAGAACGATGAAGTGGTCTTTTCCAGCAGCCGCCCCGCGAGCACAGGCACCGAAACCGACGGTATCGCCGGCGAGAGTTTCCTGGATCTCTTCGCCAGCAGCCGTGATAAACTCGGGAAGTGGAGCGAGCCTGTGAAGTTGCCGCCCACCATCAACACACCGGCCCACGAGGGCAGCGCCACTTTCAACGCCAAGCGCACTGTGGTCTATTTCACCCGTTGCGAGCACGAGAAGAAGAAAGCCTTTGGCTGCGAGATCTGGATGAGCAAGAAGGTCGGCAGCAATTACAGCGAGCCCGAAATGCTCGTGCTCCACCCACCAGCCGACAAGTTGGACACCAACCAGTTCAAACTTGGCCAGCCCACTGTGAGCAAGGATGATGCGGTGCTCGTATTCGCCAGCAACCAGAAGGGCGGGCAAGGTGGCAAGGACCTGTGGATGGTGCGCTTGGACAAGGATGGCAAGCCCACTGGTACACCGAGCAACTTGGGCACGGAGATCAACACAAAGAAGGATGACCTGTTCCCCTTCATCCGCTCCAACGGCAACCTCTACTTCAGCAGCGATGGCCACCCCGGTATGGGCGGTATGGATATTTTCATGGCCGAGAAGACCGGCGACAACGCGTGGGGCCATGTGGAGAACATGAAGAGCCCGATCAACAGCAGCGGGGATGACTTCAGCATCATTTTCGACGGCGAGGAGGAGAAGGGGTACTTCACGAGCAACCGCCCAGGCGGCAAGGGTCAGGATGACATCTGGCGCTTCATGATGCCGAACCTTGTTTTCGCGTTGCAAGGCACGGTTTACGACAAACTCACCGGGCAGCCGCTTCCCGATGCCAAAGTGGAGGTGGTAGGTACGGACGGCAGCAACTTCAACGCCATGGCTGATGGGAATGGCGGGTTCAATTTCGCTGAGAACGGCAAAGACCGTTACATCAAGGAGAACACCAGCTACACCATTCGTGCGAGCAAAGAAGGCTACTTGGTGGTGAACGACCAGATCACGACGGTGGGGATCAATGAGAGCACCACCTTCGCCAAGGAATACTACCTGCAACCGGCCAACAAAGACATCGTGATCAAGATGCCGGAGGTCCAGTACGAACTCGGCAGCTTCGCACTCACACAGGCGGGAAAGGATTCCTTGGAGTTCCTCTACAGCACCCTCACCGAGAACCCCACCATCACCATCGAGCTCGCGGCGCATACGGACTCTCGGGACAGTGACAAGAAGAACCAGATCCTGTCAGACAACCGGGCGAAGAGTTGTGTGAACTACCTCGTTGAAAAGGGTATCGATCCGGCACGAATGATCCCCAAAGGATATGGCGAGAGCCGCCTGCGGATCACGGATGCCGAGATCAAGGCGATGAAGACCAAGGAGGAGCAGGAAGCCGCCCACCAGAAGAACCGACGTACCGAGTTCAGTGTGCTGAGCTTCGACTACGTTCCCAAGGAAGGAGGCACGCCAGCACCGCCACCGAACCAGTAGTGATGTCCCTTGGAAAGAGCATCCCGTCATCACGGGGTGCTCTTTTCTTTTCCAGCCCACCATGACCACCAGCGACCGTTACGCCCAGCGCGGCGTCAGCAGCGGCAAGGAGGATGTCCACAAGGCCATTGCCATGCTGGACAAGGGCCTTTTTCCCAAGGCCTTCTGCAAAGTGGTGGCTGATGACCTCACCGGTAGCGCCGAGCATTGTCTGGTGATGCATGCCGATGGCGCAGGCACCAAAAGTTCCTTGGCCTACGCCTACTGGAAGGAGACCGGCGATATCACCGTGTGGCACGGGATAGCGCAGGACGCCGTGGTGATGAACCTCGATGATCTGCTCTGTGTGGGTGTCACTGACAACATCCTCCTCAGCAGCACGATCGGACGGAACAAACGCTTGATCCCCGGTGAAGTGATCAGCGCCATCATCGAAGGCACCGAATCGTTCTTGGAAAAAATGCGCGGTCTCGGCATCGGCATCCGCAGCACGGGCGGCGAAACCGCTGATGTCGGCGATCTGGTGCGCACCGTGATCGTGGACAGCACTGTGGTGGCACGCACGAAGCGCGACGAGGTGATCGACAACGCACGGATACGGGCCGGCGATGTGATCGTGGGACTCGCCAGTTTCGGACAAGCCACCTACGAGGACAACTACAACGCGGGCATGGGCAGCAACGGCCTCACCAGTGCGCGCCACGATGTGTTCGACAAGTCAGTGGCCCACGCGTTCCCGGAGACCTTCGATCCCGGAACCCCTGAAGAGCTGGTGTACAGCGGCCAAGCGAAACTCACCGATCCACTCCCCGGTACACCGCTCAACTTCGGCAAGGCTGTGCTCTCGCCCACGCGCACGTACGCGCCAGTGATCAGGGAAGTGCTCGCTCGTATGCGAGGCGACATCCACGGCATGGTGCATTGCAGCGGTGGAGCCCAGACCAAAGTGCTCTACTTCATCGATGGCTTGCGCGTGATCAAGGACAACCTCTTCCCGACGCCACCGCTCTTTGCGGCGATCCAACGTATGTCCGGCACCGATTGGCAGGAGATGTTCAAGGTCTTCAACATGGGCCACCGCATGGAACTGTACGTGCCTGAAGCCCGTGCCCAAGAGATCATCGCCATCAGCACCTCGTTCGGCATCGAAGCGCGGGTCGTTGGCCGGGTTGAAACCGCGTCAGTGAAAGAGGTCATTGTACAAGGGGAACATGGACAGTTCACCTATTCGACATGAGTTCATCTGCGTCATCTGCGCCATCTGCGGATAAACTCCCATGAGCGATCTCCTCGAAAAACTCTCCAGCATTCACGACCGCCGATCGGAGGTGAGCAAATCCCTCGCGGACCCGAGCGTCATCGTGGACCAGAAGCGCTTCGTGCAGCTCAACCGCGAGTACCGCGATCTGGCACCGATCGAAGAGGCCTACTTCCGCTACAAGCGCACCTTCGAAGACCTGCAAGGGGCGAAGGAGATGCTCCGATCGGAGAAGGATCCGGAGATGCTTGAGATGGCCCGCACTGAGCAGCGCGAACTGCAAGCGCGCATTGATGCGATGGACGAAGAGATCCGCATCATGTTGGTGCCGAAGGATCCGAACGACTCGCGCAACTGCACCATGGAGATCCGTGCTGGTACCGGTGGAGATGAGGCCAGCATTTTCGCCGGTGACCTCTACCGCATGTACACGCGCTATTGCGAAGGCCGCGGTTGGAAAGTGGAGGTAGCCGATGTGAGCGAAGGTTCCGCCGGTGGCTACAAGGAAGTGGTGATCAGTGTTACGGGTGATAGCGTGTACGGTGTGCTGAAGTACGAAGCCGGCGTGCATCGTGTGCAGCGCGTTCCGCAGACCGAAGCACAAGGGCGTATTCATACCAGTGCGGCCACGGTGACCGTGCTGCCCGAGGCGGAGGAATTCGACGTGGAAGTGAAGGAGAGCGATGTGAAGATGGAGACCGCGCGCAGCGGTGGGGCCGGTGGCCAGAACGTGAACAAGGTGGAAACAAAGGTGCGCCTCACGCACATCCCTACCGGCATCGTGGTGATGTGCCAGACCGACCGTAGCCAGCTCGGCAACCGCATGAAGGCCATGCAGATGCTGCGCACCAAACTCTACGATGAAGGCCTGCGCAAGATCCAGGAGGCTGAATCGCAGCACCGTAAGAGCCAAGTTAGCAGCGGAGATCGCAGCGCCAAGATCCGGACGTACAACTACCCGCAGAGCCGCGTCACGGACCACCGCATCGAGTTCACCGCGCACAATCTGCCCGCCATCATGAACGGCGATCTGCAGGACGTCATCGACGCGCTCCAGTTGGCGGATCGCACGGAGAAGCTCAAAGAAGGCACCAACGCATGACACGCAGCGAACTGGTCCGCATCATCAAGCAGAAGCGCAGTTTGCTCTGTGTGGGACTGGATACGGAAGAGCATCTCGTGCCCGCGCACTTCCTGGAGGAAAGCCACCCTGTCAGGGCCTTCAACGAGGCCATCGTGGAAGCCACGCATGATGTGGCCGTTGCGTACAAGTTGAATCTCGCGTTCTACGAGGCCCTTGGCGTTGACGGCTGGGCGGACCTGGAAGCCACCGTCGCCTACATCCGCAGCCGGGGCGATTGCTTCATCATCGCCGACGCCAAGCGCGGCGACATCGGAAACACGGCGCGCAAGTATGCCGAAGCCTTCTACGACAAGCTAGGTTTCGATGCCGTGACCATCGCTCCGTACATGGGCAAGGACAGCGTGACGCCTTTCCTCGGTCGCAGCGGCAAATGGGCCATCGTGCTCGGTGTTACCAGCAATGAAGGAGCATTGGATTTCCAGTTCCTGCCCGTGAATGGCGAGCAGCGGCTCTTCGAACGCGTCATGTCCAAGGTCGGCGAATGGGGTTCCACGGAAGACACCATGTTCGTTGTCGGTGCTACGCGAACGGATGTCCTCGCCCAGGCACGTGTTGTTGCTCCTGATCACTTTTTCCTGGTACCCGGTGTAGGTGCGCAAGGCGGGGATATGAACGCCGTGCTGGATGCGACGATGACGAAGGACGGCGGTCTGCTCATCAACAGCAGCCGGGGCATTTTGTACGCAGGCAAGGATCAGGACGCGGTACCGGCCGCGCGCCGAGCGGCGATCGAGTTGCGCGAAGCCATGGCGAAGAAGCTCGCTGCGCGCGGCATCATCTGAGCTTCTGCTCCGTGAGCCACGCCATGATGTTGCGTAGCAGCGCGACATTCCCACGGGCCTCCGGTTGATTAAAGCCGACAGGTCGGTAGTCCGCACCGGCCAGCTGTGCGCTGAACATCGCCGCTTCAGCGAACACCACCACGCGGCCTTTGCCGAACTCCAAGCTCGCGCCCTGGTACCAGCCCGTGGCGTCGCGCCTTGAAAGGCCCTCACCGAAATTTCCCGCCTCGATGGTCTCCACAAGCGTGTAGTTGCTGTCCAGTTCGAGGATGGCTTGTGCTTGTGGCGGCAGTTGGAATGCGCTGCCGGTGAAGGTCACGATCGTATCAACCTGAAGTCTGGTCAGTGTACCGTCGGTGATCGCATGGCCTTTCAATCCGCCGCTGCGGAAGAAGCGTTCATGTTTCCGTTTCCTGTCATCGAGCGCGTAACAGTTCAGCCAGTTGAATCCGAACGCCGCGCCCAGTTCCTGCGCCGCCCCCGCGAACGGCATGTGATCCGCGATCAGCAACAACGAGCCGCTTTCATCCACCCACTGGTTCACCGCGGCGATCTCTTTCGTGGAGAAGGCGGAAGGGCAAGGGAGTGTCCAAAACTGTGCGTTCCGTTGGCTCAGCGCGTTCGCGATCACCAGCACATCGGTGGTGGCGAGCATTTCCTTGCTGAACGGCTCCTCGTTGGATCGCATCACATAGCCATCATCGCGCAGCGCATTGCCGAAGGCCCTGTACCGCTCGGCCAGCGTGTGGAAGTTGTGGTGCGCTTCGTCCAAGGCCACCACCAGGCCTTTCGAGGTCGTATGTCGCGGTTCCGCGATCGGTGCCTTGAATGCCGTGTCCGACACTTGCTGCGCCAATGCCATGTGCCCAACGCAAATAGCCGCGAACGTGATCAGAAACTTCACTTCGTAAACGTACCTTCTGTGCCGCACCTTGACGGAAAATTGGTCAATGAAACAGGAAGCCATGGCCACACCTCGCGCCTATGTGAGTGAAGCACCTGCACAGGACATTCTGCTCGATCCTGCGTTCCCCTACCGCGAGGAACTCCTGCAGTTCATTTGGGAGCAGCGCCTCTTCGATCCGCTGAACCTCTGCACCATGGACGGCGAAACTGTGGAGGTGATCCGCCCCGGAAGGCTGCACCAGAACAGCGGGCCGGATCTGGTGGAAGGGCAAGTGCGCATCGGCGGCCAGTTATGGGCTGGCAATGTGGAAGTGCATATCCGCAGCAGCGAATGGTACGCGCACGGTCACGAGAAAGACCCGGCCTATGACAACGTGGTGCTGCATGTGGTCTACGAACATGATCTGGACGTGCGTACCAAAGGCGGCGTTCGCGTGCCCACGGTGGAACTGAAGAACCGCATCGCTTCCGGACGCTTGGAGACCTTCAAGGATCTGATGCGTGCCAAGGCCTGGGTGCCCTGCGAACCGCAGTTCGACCACGTTGACCGCAGCCGCCTGCCCATGTGGTTGGAGCGCGTACTGATCGAACGCCTCGAACGCAAGTGCGCTGATGTGGAAACGCTCTACACCCAATTGAACGGCGATGCGCTGGAGACCTTCTGGCATGTGCTCGCGCGCGGCTTCGGCTTCAAGGTGAACGCCGAACCCTTTGGCATGCTCGCACAAGCGCTGCCGTTGAAAGCGCTGCTCAAGTACCGCGATGACCCGATGCGCACTGAAGCCCTGCTCTTCGGCCAGGCCGGCTTGCTGCAGGTGGACTTCCTCGATGAGTATCCGCGTGTTTTGCAACAGGAGCACCGTATGCTCGCCGCTTTGCACGGATTGAGACCGGCCCCCGTTGCGGCATGGCAGTTCGGTCGGTTGCGCCCGCCCAACTTCCCCACGGTGCGCTTGGCGCAATTGGCCCAGGTGATCGCGCACAGCGATGGCTCATTTGTCCATCTGCTCGAACAGGATGATCCGGCCGTGATCAGCGACCACGTGCAAGTTGAGGCCGTTGGCTATTGGCTCACGCACCATCGCTTCGATCAAGGCTCGAAACCCGGAGCCAAGCGGTTGGGGACGGATGCCGCTCAAGGTCTCATCATCAACGCGATCGTGCCCTACCTCTTCGCCATGGGCCGTGTGCAAGGCCGCGAGGACTTCGGTGAGCGCGCGCTGAAGCTGCTGGAAGCCCTGCCTCCCGAGCAGAATACCATCGTTGATGGCTGGGCCCAACTGGGCGTGAAGGCCGATACCGCCGCCCGCAGCCAGGCGTTAATTGAGCTCAAGAACCAATACTGCGGGCAACGGCGCTGTCTATCTTGCGTCATCGGAACGAGTTTGCTGAGGCAATGAGACAGGACACACCACAGAGGCACAGGGGCGCAGAGGGCACTGAGAATGGTGCTCGACGCGTCTATCGCTGTGTTCTCTGTGCCCCTGTGCCTCTGTGGTATATCCTCCCACGATGATCAACGCTATCAAGACCTTCTTCGAGCGCCAGGCCTTCGGCGTATGCGCGTGGTGGGGTGAGAAGCTCAACATCAAGACCGAACAGGTACGGCTCAGCTTCATCTACCTAGGCTGCATCACGGCCGGGGTGCCGCTGGTGCTCTACCTGATCATGGCCTTCGTCCTCCAGCACAAGGAGCGCATCAAGCGGCCTTTCGCGAAGAGGAGCACGGTGTGGGAGCTGTGATTCAGGACCTTTGCCATGCAGAAGCACGCGCTTTACAAGTACGATACCACACCAATTAAGGGGATTGTTGTCTATGAGCACGAGGTTGGAAGCGACCTATGTCACCTAACTGACAAGTTCTCAGCCAATTGGAATCCGGTGATTGTCGAGGCCGAGTATCTCGTGAAGCGTCTCAAAAACGGCGTGGGCGAGATAGAATTCTACGGGCACATTGTACTGAGAGTCAAGGCGGCCTTTGATTTTTCAGGACAAGGTTACTTGACTGAAAAGAAAGTATCATTTGAAGCTTCTCTTGAAGACGGCGTGTTTGACATGGGATTTGAAGGCAGTAGGACCGGCATTGGAGTGGAGATGAGCAGTGGTCGCATTGATGCGATTGCTGTCGTGGATGTGTTGCGTGGTTTTCTCCTTGGGCTACAGGTTAAGTTGTGTCAGTGCCCTTTTGATGAGGTGCTCTATAAGTCAATCCGTGAGGAGGGGGTGTTGATTGATTTGGCGTTTCAGAGTCAACCCTTAAAACAGTTGCACAGCGTTAATCGCTCTCTCGATCCCGAGGAGTGAAAGGCGTTCGAGTTCAGCCAGCGCAGCCGACTCGACTAGCCCTCCTCTCGAAACACTCCCTCATCTGAAAGGACCTGCAACGTAAACTCGATGAACGCCTGCGCTTGGGCGAAGGCGTCAACAATCCCAGACAGGTTCTCGCGCTGCATGGGGTGGAAGACAGGTGTCAGCTTTGTGTCAACGGGGTATCGAAAGTTTGTTGAGCTGTCGTCAAGTCGACTTAGTACTGACTGAAGGCCAGCGAACGTTGCAAGATACCCTTTGACAGCCATCGCAGTCGGTTCGCTGATTCTCTGCTGTTCAATGAGGAGAATCAAATGCTGCTCAAAGACCTGACTAAGGTGACGAATCGAATGTGATTTTCGACCTCCGATGTCGATTCGTGCTATGCTCTCGTTCAAGGGCTCCAGCGCGAGGATGTTCGCTTTTAAGCCGACTTCGATGCAATGCCGAATCGCGAATAGCATTGGGAGGGAAATGGTGTCAATGGGAAGCCGATTTTCTTCGACTTCGCGAACCATGAGGTGCGCTGCGTTCTTGAACTGACGGTAGTAGCTCCACCAGCTTTTGTTCCAGCCCAAGTATGATTCAAAGCGGGACTTGTTCCTCTCCTCAATGGGATGTTTCCTGTACTCGATCATGCGGCGGAAGGTAACCCTGCCG
>JANOPI010000401.1:0-2353 GCA_031421755.1 Flavobacteriales bacterium
GCACCGATCGCAACGAATGGTTCCAAGAAAAGGACATACGCTGCGTAGCCCTTGTAGTTGCCCACGAGGTCGCCCAAGTCCCCACAAAGGACATCTTGGGCACAACCGATATACTTCAGGGCCTCTTTGTCGTCATGGATACCGCGCGTGAGCCACAAGGCGGCAAGTCCGAAGGCGAAAAGCCCGATGGCGGACCAGCGGATGGCGCGTTGGCTCATGGTGGTCGGGGATCGGCCCGTGCGACCGCGACGTCAGCGGAGCAGATACATCTTGCCGAAGCCCTTCGTGAAATAGCCGTCGGCCTTGGTTTCGCGGTGCTCCATATCCTGTCCGTTCAACTGGGCCACCACCTGATAGAGGTACACACCGCGAGCCAACTTGTCCCCGAACTCATCAGTACCGTCCCATGCGTGATCGGTGATGTTCCGACCGATGCGCAAGGGCCCGAGTTCGTTGAGCATGATCTCCCGCACCACGCGCCCGCTGATCGTCATAATGCGGATGCGCATGCCGGTGGGCACCTCACTGCCGGTAAGGGTGAATACGAAGCGCGTGCTGGTGGTGAACGGATTCGGGTAGTTCATCACCTCAGTGATCGTGGGCTTGTTGATCACTTCGAACTTCACCATGTGGTCCCGAGCGCCACTCTCATTGCGGCTGATATCCTGCGCCTGGATACGCAAGCGGTACACGCCGTCGCGCAGGTTCTCCGGACGCCAGTAAACTTGGCAAACATTCTCAGTGCCATCGGTGGGCACGAACTGCAGGATCTCCGAGCCGTCCCAGCCCATGAAGGGGATGCGTGTCTCATTGGAGCTGTCCGGGTATTGCAGGTAGACCTTGAAATAGGCTGTGTCCGTAATGTCATCGAACAGCAGCACCGTGTTCTCGTCGTCCAGGGTGAACTTCACCTCCGGCCGGGCGCTCACAATGTCGCCGTCGAGGATGCGCACACCGTCGAAGGTGACATCGAGCACCGGGTTCTCCTGATCCCGTAGTGTCCCGAAGCGCAAAGTGGCGATGTTATTGAAGTGGTATTGTTCCGGCTGGTCGTACACACCGGTGGCGGTATCCACCGGGTTCGCCTCGATCACGAGGCTGTTGAGGCCCGCGAATCCGTCAGCCAGAATGAAGGAGATCGTGTCCAGCACGACACCGCCGACCGGCAGAGGTGCCCTTCGCTCCCAGTGTACGATGTGGCGGATATTGTTCTGATCGGTCAACCATGCCGCCATGAGCAAGCTGTCCATCGGTGCGTTGCTGATGTTGTGAACAGCCACCATCACGCGGGCGGTCTGGCCTTCAAAGAGGCTGTCCAGGTCGGTGAAGTACCCGAGCGGCGGATCGATGGCGCACTCCGGCGCGGGAGAGCCGACGATCTGCCAGCGCTTGGTCTGCGCGGGATAGGGCTGGTCCCCCAGGTCGCTGTGGAAGTCTCCCTTCAGGCGTACACGCGGGAATTGTTCGGCCACGATACCGATACTGGAGAAGGACAACGAATCCGTCGTGGCTGCGGGCTCAACGAAATAGTACTCCTGTTCCACCAGTTCCGGGATATCCACGGTGCTGATGGTGATCCGCGCGCTGTCCGTTGGCACTGTCGGATCGATCTCCCAGTGCAAGGAATTGAGGTCCAACATGGACGCCGAACGCGGAGCCCGCATGGAGCCGCTGTTCCCCACGATGTTCACGAAGGTGGCGAAGTCGATGAGTGAGGTACTCGTGGTGCCGGCCACTTCTTGCGCCGTCGACGGGTCGCCCATTTGGCAAAAGAAGATATAGGGCACAGAATCCGGCAGGGTTGGATACAGCGTGGCGCCCATGTCAACGAGCAGATCATCGATCCCATCGCTGGCCAAGCTGTCCTTCAGGAGGAAGCCGACCGTATACATGAGCAGATAATGCCCATCCGGTATGGAATTTTCCAAGGCATAACGCAAGCTGTCCCTCCACGGTGAAAGCTCATCGAAGATGGGGAACTGGTGGGCCTTGTACGGTCGGTTGGGTGTCCAGCAGTAGTTGGGGTAGTCGTTAATGGCACCCAAGTGGTGCCCCGTGCCGTTCCAAAGGGTAGTCCATGCGGTGAAGTCGAATGGATCGATCACGGCGACCATAAAGCTCGGGTTCGCACCCAAACAGCCCGGGCTGCCCTCCATGGTCACCAGGTCCTTGGTCCATTTCACGATGGCACCTGAAGACCCTTGCACCACGGCGCCGATGTTCCGGGCACCGCTGTAGAAATCGAAGTCCCTGCCTGGCCGGTCATGGATGAGGTTATCAAAGCTGTTGTTCGCTGAGGTGTCCTTGAATTGCATGTGGTGGGCCTGTCCCCAACCCGAGCGGCCGGGTATGC
>JANOPI010000402.1:0-4081 GCA_031421755.1 Flavobacteriales bacterium
GGTCGGGGTCGCGCGGATCGGCGCAGATCGTGAAGATCACATCCTGGCCCAGGGACCGTGGGTCAGCGGGGGCGTTGTGGAAGTGAGACCATGCCCCGTTGGTGGGGTCCAGGCGGAGCAGGCCCTTAAGGGTACCCAGCCAAAAGATGCCTTGTGTGTCCTTGTGGATCGCCTGTAGAAAGGAATACGTGGAGAAGGAGGCCGGAATGGGATAGGGGTGATCCACGGTGGTACCCGTGGCACGGTCGAAGCGTTGGAAAACGGCGTTGTTCCCGTAACAGGGGGCTTCATCGCCTTCCATGTACAAGGGGAAAATGTTGCGATGCCACTGCGCCACCTGTTCCAAGGGCCTCACCTTGAACACGTCAAAGCGGGTTCTGGTCGGGTCGAAGCGCACAAGGTCCCCCTTGCACATCCAATAGGCACCCTCACGGTCCTGGACAACCGCATCAACAGCGTCCTGAGGGATCGGGAATTTCTTCGTCACCCGGGGATCCGCCAGATCGATCGCTTCCGTGTACCGATCCTCGCCGGGGTCGAACACACGCAACACATCTTCCCTGAGTTGGACAATGAAACGGTTGCCATGCGCAGGGCGCATCCAGCGGACACTACCGAGCGATCGGGTGTGGAAGCGTTCAAACCGAGGATCGTAGCGGAGCACGCCGTGGCCCAAGGTGCCCAGCCAGAGCAGGCCATTGCGGTCTTGGCAGGACACTCCGATGTACGGCATGAGGCCCTGCAGATTTGGGTCTTGGGCCAGCACCCTGGACATGTGCCGTGTCCGCGTATCGAACCGCCAGCATTGATTGCTACCGATCCAGAGACCCCCTTGCTTGTCGATCACCACATCCTCCGCCTCTAAGCGAATGGAACTGGGGTACTCCATGCGGTGGACCACACGTGCTTCCAAGGTGATGGTATCATATTCAGCGATGAAGAATGGATGGACCCCGAACACCCGGCCGGTCCACGGATCCACCGCCATCAATCCGTTCACGTTGGTCTGGGGGTTCTCGTTCCACAGGCCTTCCGCCCATCGCTCTACAGGGAGGGTGTCGATGAGGTCCGGACCATCGGTACGTGGGGTGATGCGGAAGGCGGTCGTTGCTTTCCGGTAGCCCCAGAGGTGACCGCTCCGATCAAGGGTGATGCGGCACTGGCCCTCGAACACCTTTGTCACGCGACGTACCATATCAGCGGGATCCGTGCTCCTTGTGGCGTGCTTGAAGAGCCCCGTGCTGGTGGATACCCACGTATTGCCGTGCCGGTCGAATTCGATGTCGAGGATGTAGGATGCATCAGCATCCGGCCCGAGCGGCACGAGGGAGAACACCTCGGTATGGGGGTCGAACACCTGTACGCCGCGTGAAGCGGTGCCCACCCACAAACGGCCATCGTTGGCCTCGCGCACCACACTTACGTAGTTCTCAGCCAGCGAGCTGGGATCCGCAGGGTCTTTTCGGTAGGCCTTGAACGCATATCCATCATAGCGGTCCAGCCCGTCCTTCGTGGCGAACCACATGAACCCATACCGGTCCTGGATGATCGAGTTGATCATGCCCTGCGAAAGACCGTCCTCCGTGGTCAGGTGCCGGAAGGGGAGGGCCAGTGTATCCCATTGGGCCATCGCATGCGGCGCGCCGTGGAGCAGGACCCCAAGTACCAATAGGCGGAGCGCTCGCAGGTGCTCCATGCGATCACGTAAAAGCGGGGGAGTACAGACCTTGGGCCATGGCGTACACCACGATGCCCGCCGTATTGCGCGCGCCCGTCTTTTGAAGGATGTTGTTCCGGTACCCCTCGATGGTGCGCGGGCTCAGGAACAGTTTGCCTGCGATCTCCGTGGTGGTGAACTCCTGGCAGATCATCTGCAGCACCAAGAGTTCGCGTTCCGTCAAGGGTTCGTGCTCCGGGAAGCGGGGTTGGACCTTCCTTTTGGTCACCAGGCCGTGCAGCATGAGCCGCGAGACCAGGTCACTGAAATAGTACCCGCTTTCAGCCACTGACCTGATGGCGCTCTCGATCTCCTCAGGTTCCGCGGTCTTCAGCACGTATGCGTTGGCACCCAGTTCCATCATCCGTACGATGGTGCTCTCCTCCGCATGCATACTCAACATGATCACCCGCAACTCCGGATGTTCCTCCCGTATCCGGGCCATGGTTTCCGCCCCGTTCATAACGGGCATCTCCAGGTCCAGCAGTACGATATCCACCGGTACCAAGGCGATCGCCTTCAAGAGATCAGCCCCATGTGCGCTCTCCAAGGCCACTTCAACACCCTCCATTTCGCGGAGCAGGATCGCGAGCCCCTTCCTGAACAGGGTCTGGTCATCGGCCAAGGCAAGACGGATCATGGCCGCAAGATCGGACCTGTCCTCTTATCGTCCATCTGTATTTCTACCGGTCCTGCCGAAAGGGGTCAGGTCCCTTGGCCCGACCATGCTCTCAATTCAGCGAGAACCACCGCGTTGAGTTCCGCACATTCGTCCACCATCCCCCTGCATGCGGCCGCGCCGTGTGCCCGCGCATCCGTTTCGATCGTAGTGAGCAGGTCGAACAACCGCTGGGCGCCCATGTAGTTCACTTGCGGGCGCAGGCTGTGCGCGGCCACCGCCAGCCCTTCGGCATCGCTGGCTTCCACGTTTGCCAAGAGTTCCGCGAACATCTCCGGTGAACCGTTCAGGTACAGGTTCACGTACCGTTCCATGCGCGACCGGTCCTCCTTGCAGAAGCGGCTGAGGTACTGCAGATCGATGGATTCGCCTTTCATGGAGAACAACGGTCCGTGCGCGGGAGGGGAGGACAGCGTGGGGCTCGCTCCTGCTGCAACGGTACCCGCTTTCATTACTGTGGCCAAAGTACGATATGGGTGCGTAGGACCTCCGGCGGCAGGTCAGGTCCATCGGGCGTTCGGGGATTGAGCACCACGCCCCGTGGGAGCAATTCGGTGAACGCAGGACGTACCAGGACGAACCGCGCGGACCTGGCAACTGCCTTGAAGAGCCCCACCGGCCAATCGAGCAAGGGCCCGGCTGACGCAAGTTCGCTCCATCCCCGGATCTTCTTCGCGGATCCCGGAGGGCAGGATGAGCCGTAGGTGCGGGTGATGTCCGGGAAAAAAGAACAGCCCCGGCTTGAGGCCGGGGCTGTTCAAATAAAGCAGGAGGATCTCCTACGCCGTAGGCTCGCTGGCCGGCGGTAACTCCTTCGTTCCGGATGCCGGACCCGGATCGCCACCATCCCCCTTGCCGATCTTCTTCTTGCCCTTGGTCACCTTGATGGCCACATCTGTTTTCTCCTTGTTGAGCCCGATGGAGATCTTATCGCCTTCCTCGATGCCCTGGTTGATGATCTCCTCGGCCATCGGGTCCTCGATGAACTTCTGGATGGCGCGCTTCAATGGACGTGCACCGAACTTCTCATCATAGCCTTTCTCGGCGAGGAAGTCTTTGGCCTCATCGGTGAGCTTCAGGTCGTAGCCGAGCTCGGCCACGCGCTTGTACACATAGCCCAGTTCGATGTCGATGATCTTATGGATGTTCTCGCGCTTGAGCGAGTTGAACATGATGATGTCATCGATGCGGTTCAGGAACTCGGGGGCGAAGGCCTTCTTCAGCGCTTTCTCCACGATGCCGCGGTTGTTGTCATCGGTGCTATCCGTTTTCGCTTGCGTGCCAAAGCCTACACCCTTGCCATAGTCCTGCAGGTCGCGCGCGCCGATGTTGCTCGTCATGATGATGATCGAGTTCTTGAAGTCGATGCGGCGACCGAGGCTGTCGGTCATCTGGCCATCATCCAGCGCTTGCAGCAGCAGGTTTAAGACGTCGGGGTGCGCTTTCTCGATCTCGTCCTGGAGGATGATCGCGTTGGTGCTACGTCGCTCTTTCTCTGTGAGCCGCCTGATCGGAGCGCCTCCCGGTTACGTTGGTTACGAGGAAGGTGGGCAGCTCACCGAGAAAGTGCGTCGTCGCCCCTACGCGATCATCCTGCTGGACGAGATCGAGAAAGCGCACCCGGACGTCTTCAACCTGCTGCTGCAAGCGCTGGATGATGGCCAGATGACCGACAGCCTCGGTCG
>JANOPI010000403.1:0-5658 GCA_031421755.1 Flavobacteriales bacterium
GCCACCTTCAACTCATCGCTTCCCGCGGATACGGCGGCGATCCTTCGGGAGATCGCCAGCGCCACCGTGCTGAACGAGCCCTTGACCTGGAACCTGGATGCCCCCAACGGCACCAGCGCCCTGCTCCAAGGCGCCAGCGTCGGACCGGGTTGGCTCACCTTGATCCACAACGGCGAAGGCACACACCTGTGGGAATGCAGCAATGGGCAGACCTTCACCACGGATACGGTCACCTTCACGTTCGAGGTATCGGCGATCTACACGGTGACCCACACCTACACCGACCCGTGCGGGAATACCGACTCGGTGGTACTCACCTTCGACATCTCCGTTGGCTTGGAAGAGCAGGTGGGCAGAGAACGCTACCAAGTGTACTCCTCAGTGCCGGGCACACTTCAGGTACTCGGCGCCCAAGGCGAATGCCTGTTGAGCCTTTTCGATGCACGGGGGCGTTTGCTCCAGAACACCCACATCACCGGTTCTGATGCACGGATCGCCTGCCCTTCCGGGCTCGTAGTTTGCCGCATCACGGATGAGGCCGGTGCCGTTTGGACAGGCAAGGTGCTGGTGGAGTGAGCGCTCGTGTGGTAGCCATGCGAGAGGCGCTTACCCTATTGTCGTGTTAGTCTTCCGGCAGCGACCGCTAACGGCCTTCGAACTGCTTCAGCGGGCGTTGCTTTACGTGTCTCACGCGGTAAACCACGAGGTCATTACCCTCTATGGCATACCAAACGACGTAAGGGAACCTGCTGAGGCGCGCCGCGCGGAATGGTGGTCGCCGCAGGGCGAACCTGTGCGGATGCTCCTCCATGAACCGAAGGCAGTCCCGCAGTTCATAACGGAATCGCTCTCCCAGCCCAGGCCGCTGCACCTCATACCACAGTTGGGCTTGACGGATCTCCTCGGCCGATTCTTCCTTGATGATCAGCACCGCCCTCAGCGCTTGATGTCATTCTTCAGGATCGCTTCCAGTTCATCCCATGTGTAGGATCGGGTTTCCCCTTGCAAGTGACGATCGCGGCGCTCATCGAGCAAGGCCAGTTCCTCCTCCGTGGTGTTGAGGTCGTTGGCATCATGCTGGAGCGCGCGCTGGTGCCGTCGATCTTCTGCCAGGATCCGCTGCACCTCCTCCCATGTGAAGGTGCGGGCGGCATTGCTACCTGCGTTCGGCTCCCCTTCCTTCACCACGCTCAACTGCTCGTTCGGGATGCCGTAGCCGCGTGGAGCATCCAGCAGGCGTTTCAAGGCGAGCAAGCGCTCCTCGTTGTCGATCAACGCGATGCGTTCCAGCAATTCCAGCTTCAGGGTCTTCAGGTCCATGGGTTCCGGGTTATTCCAAAGGTAGGTGGGCTGGTACGGACACAGGATGGCTGCCGATAAGCCCACTTGATAGGACCCGCCCGATCAACCAGGGTCACTCCCCCACTTGTCCACTGCCGCGCGCGTTCGGGTATCCAGATCCGCGAAGAGTGCTTCTTCGAGTCCGTCGGTATTTCCACGCTCGAACGAACGCGTAAGCGCTCCCCGCTCCAGCAGGTGGATCCGATCGCACAGGGAAACCAGTGGTCCCAGCACATGCGAGGTGATGAGGATCGTTCGCCCCCGCTCAGCCATGCGGCGGATGATGGCTTCCAGCACGCGCACCGAAGCGAGGTCCAAGCCATTGATCGGTTCATCCAGCAGCAGCACTTCCCAGTCCAGGCGTAGCACGCCGAGCAGAACGAGCTTGCGTTTCATGCCGGTAGAATAGGTGCTGATGAGTGTGTCCAAAGGCACCTCCAGCAACGCGTTCAAGGCTTGGTCATCGTTCGCGCCGGACGTGGGCATGAAGAGATCGAGGTACTCCCCGCCCGTGATGCCGGGATAGAAAAAACCCTCGGCTTCCTGGAACGCGGTATTCAAATGGCCCATGTCCACGCCTTTCCAGAGCACGCGGGCCGTTGCATTCCGGCCGAAACCGTAGAGCGCATTCAGCAGTGTGGTCTTGCCCGCGCCGTTCAGGCCGACGATGCCGTGAATGCCCGGGGCCAGCTCACAGTGCGGGATGTCCAGCACCGGCTTGTCGGCGTAGGCGCAGTGCAGGTCAGCGATGGTGATCATGGAAATAGGTGATCATATTCTCTCGCGCATTGCGGAGTTCGTGGAAAAGCATGATGAGCGGCACCAGGGAAAGTCCGGGCAGGATGGCGAAAACGGCGGCGACGGTCACGTTCGCGCCGTTGGCTTCGAGGCGCTCGTTGGGGCGGTAGTTCGCGTACTTCAGGACAACGGCGTAGGCCACCAGCACCACCAGCCCGAGAGCGAACAAGCCGTGGATCCACCACCAGTGCGGCTGGAAGACCGTGGCCCCGATAAGTACCGGCAACACCAGCACCGTCATGAGCCGCACGGCACCGAGCACCTTGCCGCGCAACAGCAAGCGCGCGCTGGTGGAAGTCGCGAGCAGCATGGCGCGCGGCTCACACTGCTCCTGAGCGCCACAGGCCATGAGGGCGAGCACACCGAGCAGGAACATCGGCAACACCGGGAGCCAGCAGAATCCCAGCGCAGCGAGCCAGAGCAGCAAGCTTCCTGGATGGGAGCTTTGTAACAGGCTCTTCCATTCGAAGAGGTGCGCGGGGATCCGCTTGCGCATCCATGCCCCGCGAACGCCCGTGGTGCGTGTGACCGGTATCCACGGAAGCAACAGTACCGCAGGGAGCAACGCTGCCGGGATCCACGCCATCGCGAGCAACAAGCCCACGAAGACCGGTAGTACGAGCACCCCGTATTCCAAGGCCATCGCCAACCGCGCACGTGGCACATGGCGCTGTACGAAGTGATGGTCCGCGCGGCGTTGGTGCAGGCCGATCACCGTGAGCAACGTTCCTCCGGCGATCCAGGGTGCCAGCGTCTGATCGTTCACCGTCGCCTTAGGGACAAGCCACATCGATCCGATGACCACGAGAACCAAGAGCCCACGACCGTACGTCGGCCACGCACGGCGCAATTGGAACCAGCGTAGCCGCAGGAGCACGAGGGCATCTGGCGCGTGGGTCATCCGCGTGGCAAGTTGGCTATTCGGAAGGAAGCGTTTCCGCCGGATCCATGAGCGGGGGCGCGTTGGTCCACAGATGGCGCAGATGACACAGATAGCCCCCCGCATTCATCTGTGCCATCGGCGACATCTGCGGAAAGACCTTCCGTGCCGAACTTCGCCACCATGCAGTTACAGAACTACGCCAGCGGCCAATGGATCGCCGGCTCAGGCAAGCAAGCGGAACTCCTCGACGCCATCACCGGCGACCTCATCGGCACCACCAGCAGCGGCCTTGACATGGACCAACCACATGACTGGAACTGATCAGTATTTATGCCGCTTAACGTTGGTTCGGCCGGAGCTTGATCCCGGCACACGGCAGGGAAATGATTTCGGGAGCAACCTCACTTATCTGGTCCAATTCGGGATCATATTGCTTCCACTGATCATTGTCCGACCAGCCGGTGCGAGCCTTGCGGTATGGTTGGTCGGTCTCGTTCCTCTCGGTTTTGCTGCTGGCCATTATTTGCGGGGTATCCATCGAAATGCGCTCGTACAAAAGGACCGTAGCGGGTTCGCGACACTGAGCACTGATCAGATACTGTTCATGCAGGAAGGCGTCGAGAGGATATTGCCGCTCGATCCTCGAACGGAGATCAGTCTTACTACGCGGTGTTTCCTTGGTAAACCTACATGGAGCAAGAACAGGCCAATACACAGTGGTATCGCTACTTTCAAAGTGACCAATGGACTTGATGCACTGCCTTTTCAGGTTGTGGTCAGCACCGAACATGAAGAACGCGCGCTCTTGGAGGTGATCAGGTCGTGGTACCGTGCAGGATATACAGTTCGCGAGTCGGTTTATTCGGGCAGTTCCTTCCTCTTGCGCACCGATCTGACCTACGCCGAGGTCCAGCGCCTGAAGAGTGAATATGGCCTCAAGGAGATGTGGCCTGTGTCGAAGCCTGATCCGCATTCCGCGTGAGCGATCGAACGGGAAAGCCCGGAGCGCGGTAATCCGCGTGAGGACTTGGACCCCGGCTCAGGGACGGGGTAAACTCAGAGCGCGACCCTGAGGCTTTGCGAAGGGGCACGCCCAAAAAGCAATTCCATGCACAAGCCAGCCCACAGGTGGACACGGGTGGACTGAGTGGCCACACCGTGTCCACCCCGTCCACCTGAGCGAAGAGTGCCAGCTACTTTAGCAGCATGCAACTTGAGAACTACGCAGCAGGTGAATGGGTGAAGGGCAGTGGCAAACAAGCCGAGCTCACGGATGCGATCACGGGTGAATTGGTGGCCACCACCTCCTCCGGCGGCCTCGACTTCGGCCACATGCTCCACTACGCCCGCACCGTCGGCGGCCCGCCCCTGCGCAAAATGACCTTCCCCGAGCGCGGCCGCATGCTGAAGGCCCTCGCGCAATACCTCTTCGAGCGCAAGGAGAAGTACTACGAGATCAGCTACCGCACCGGCGCCACCAAGGCCGACAGCTGGGTGGACATCGAGGGCGGCATCGGCAACCTCTTCGCCAACGCGAGTTTGCACCGCGTGCTGGGCAACATGCCCTTCTATGTGGACGGTGATGCGATCAAGACCAGCAAGGGCGGCACCTTCATCGGTCACCACATCATGGTGCCCAAGGAAGGCGTGGCCGTACACATCAACGCATTCAACTTCCCTATTTGGGGGATGCTGGAAAAGGTGGCCGTGAACTGGATGGCCGGGGTGCCCGCCGTGGTGAAGCCCGCCACCGTTACCAGCTACCTCACCGAGGCGATGGTGAAGGACATCATCGCATCCCGCATCTTGCCCGAAGGCGCGCTGCAACTGATCGTCGGTAGCGCCGAAGGCATCCTTGATCACGTGATGAGCCAGGACGTCGTGACCTTCACCGGCAGCGCCACCACGGGCCGCATGCTCAAGAAGCATCCGCGCATCGTGGACGAGAGCGTGCCCTTCAACCTGGAGGCCGACAGCCTCAACGCCATCGTGCTCGGCCCCGACGCCACACCCGGCACCGAGGAGTTCGATCTCTTCATCAAGGAAGTCGGCAAAGAGATGACGCTGAAGTGCGGCCAGCGCTGCACCGGCGCGCGGCGCATCATGGTGCCCGCGAACGTGTTGGAGGATGTGCAGATCGCCTTGGGCAAACGCCTCGGCGGCACTGTGATCGGCGACCCGCGTGTGGATGGTGTGCGCATGGGGGCCCTCGCCGGACAAACGCAACGCAACGAGGTGAAGCGCGCGCTGGACGAACTGCTGAAAGGCTCGCAGATCGTCTACGGCAGCGCCGACAGCGTGGACGTGAAGGGCGCCGACGCCACCAAAGGCGCCTTCATGAGCCCCATCCTGCTGCTCAACGCCAACCCTTGGAAGAACCAGCAGAGCCACAACGTGGAGGCCTTCGGTCCGGTGAGTACACTGATGCCCTACACCGACATCGACGATGCCGTGGCCCTCACCAAGCTCGGCAAGGGCAGCCTCTGCGCCAGCATCGCCACCTACGATGAAAAGGTCGCGCAGCAATTCGTGTGGGGCGCCGCCAGCCACCACGGCCGCATGCTCATCCTCAACCGCGAAATGGCGAAGGAGAACACCGGCCACGGCAGTCCGCTGGCCACGCTGGTACACGGCGG
>JANOPI010000404.1:0-24313 GCA_031421755.1 Flavobacteriales bacterium
GGATGCGGTTGTCGGGCATCAGGCGCAGGATGTCCAGCACCTGGTCCACGAGTTCCTCCTCGTTGATCACAATCTTCATCTTCTGGCCGCCGAGCACGTAGCTGGGGCGCACCAGCAGCGGGAAGCCGAGCGTGCGTGAAGTGGCGACCGCCTCCTCCGCGTTGTTCACCCCGGCGAACTTCGGATAGGGAATGCCGAGGTCGCGGAGCAAACTGCTGAAGCGCTCGCGGTCTTCGGCCATGTCCAGCGCGGCGAAGCTGGTGCCGATGATCTTGATGCCGTACTTCTCCAGTTTCTCGGCGAGCTTCAACGCGGTCTGTCCGCCCAGCTGCACGATGACACCTTCGGGCTTTTCGTGGAGGATGATGTCGTAGATGTGCTCCCAGAACACCGGCTCGAAGTAGAGCTTGTCGGCGGTGTCGAAGTCCGTGCTCACGGTCTCCGGGTTGCAGTTGATCATGATGGTCTCGTAGCCCATCTCCTTCGCGGCCAGCACGCCATGCACGCAGCAGTAGTCGAACTCGATGCCCTGGCCGATGCGGTTGGGGCCGCTGCCGAGCACCACGATCTTCTTGCGGTCGCTGCGGATGCTCTCGTTCTCCTCCTCGAAGGTGCTGTAGTAGTACGGCGTCTTCGCGGGGAACTCACCGGCGCAGGTGTCCACCAGTTTGTACACGCGTTTGATGCCGAGCTCGTTCCGCCGTTTGTACACCTGGCTCTCCAGGCAGCCGAGCAAATGCGCGACCTGTCGATCAGCATAGCCCTTCTGTTTCGCTTCGAAGAAGAGGTCGCGCGGAAGTGTGTCGAGCGTGTATTTCTCTACCTCTTTTTCGGTGAGGATCATGTCCTCGATCTGCTTCAGGAACCATATGTCGATGCGCGTGAGCTCGTGGATCTTGCTGAAGGGGATACCCAGCTTGATCGCGTCGTACACGTGGAAGAGGCGGCTCCAACTCGGATTGGCGAGACTGTCCAACAACACAGCGGCGTCGCGGGTTTCCTTGCCGTCGGCACCGAGACCGTTGCGTTTGATCTCGAGACTTTGACAGGCCTTCTGCAGCGCTTCCTGGAAGCTGCGACCGATGCCCATCGTCTCGCCGACGCTCTTCATCTGAACGCCCAAGCGACGGTCGCTGCCCTCGAACTTGTCGAAGTTCCAGCGCGGCACTTTCACGATCACGTAATCGAGCGTGGGTTCGAAGAAGGCGCTGGTGCCGGTGATGGGATTCTCCAACTCATCCAGACGGTAACCGATGGCGAGCTTGCTGGCGATCTTGGCGATGGGATAGCCTGTGGCTTTCGAAGCGAGCGCGCTGCTGCGGCTCACGCGCGGATTGATCTCGATGGCGTAGATGTGCTCGTGCTCATCAGGACTCACCGCGAACTGCACGTTGCAGCCGCCTGCGAAGTCACCGATGCTGCGCATCATCTTGATGGCCTCGGTGCGCATCTTCTGGTAGGTGCGGTCGCTTAGCGTCATCGCCGGCGCCACGGTGATGCTGTCTCCGGTGTGGATGCCCATCGGATCGAAGTTCTCGATGGAGCAGATGATGGCCACGTTGTCGTCCTTGTCGCGCAGCAGCTCCAACTCGAATTCCTTCCAGCCGAGCAGCGCCTTGTCGATCATCACCTCATGGATGGGGCTGATCTGCAAGCCGTGCTTCAGCAGCTTGTCGAACTCGGCCGGGTCTTTCACGAACGAAGCACCGGCACCGCCCAGGGTGTAGCTCGCGCGGATCACGAGCGGGAAACCGAACTCCTGCGCCACCTGCTTGCCTTCGAGGAAGCTGGTGACGGTCTTGCTGGGCGCCATGGGCACGCCGATGCGCTCCATGAGCAAGCGAAATTGCTCACGGTTCTCGGTGATGTCGATGGCAGCGACGTCCACACCGATCATCCGCACGCCGTACTCCTTCCAGATGCCGAGCTTCTCGCACTCGATGGCGAGGTTCAGCGCGGTCTGTCCGCCCATGGTGGGCAGCACCGCATCGATCTTGTGCTTCTTGAGGATGTCCTCAATGCTCTCGACGGTGAGCGGCTTCAGGTAGATGTTGTCCGCCGTGACCGGATCGGTCATGATGGTGGCCGGGTTGCTGTTGATCAGCGTGACCTCGATGCCTTCGTTGCGGAGGGAGCGGGCCGCTTGGGAGCCGGAGTAATCGAACTCGCAGGCCTGGCCGATGACGATCGGTCCGGATCCGATGATCAGGACGGACTTGATGGAAGTGTCTCTTGGCATTCCGGATGGTATCCGGGCCGCGAAAGTACCCCGGCAGGTCCGGCTGGGAAGGGAATGTGGAAAAGGTGGGTGGATCGTGGAGAAGTGACCTTCCCGGACACTACGGCGCTAGCATCCGACCTGACAGATGTGAATTAGTTCGGGTGCATACCAAGGACCAATACTTCGTTCCTTATTGCGCTTAACATTGCGACCATGCCTTCTTCCCGCGCAGCACTCACAATATACGTCGTGGTGCTGGCCGTGGTCGTTCTTGGACAGCAACGGGACCTGACCTTGGGGCTGAATACCTTCTACTCACCGAACGGAACAGTGGGTTTAGGAGCCACAGTGGATTACCGTTGGCATCGGAGTGAACGAACCGAGTGGATCGGCCTACTATCCCAGACCCTTTTCTTCGATCTCGGCCAGGATCAGGACCGCGCCGGTAGTGTCGAACCCAAGGGCAGTGTCTGGAACAGCGGTGTCCAAGCTGGCGGCATCGGATTCGGATACCGGTGCGGAACAGAGGGGCGCGGATTCCATATCGGGCTGCTCGCAGGAGGAGTGCGCTATAGGGAGGTTGTCCTCATCGAAAACACCTATTGGCAACTATCCCCAGCCCTTGGACTCACGATGGGACACCGGATCGGTCAACGGATGGCTATTTCAATGGACTGGTGGGTTGCCGAGACGACGAAGGACCAGATCGCAGCCTTCCCCCTCCTACGGTTCAACTACTCCTTATGGCGGAAGAATTAAGCCGACCGGCTATACCCTTGAGTACGGATCAGGCATGGCGGATCATCTAGAAATGCCGATCAACGCAACCGCTTAATGAGCGTGGTGAGACTCCGCTGTGTTCATGGATATTCGCAACCCTTCTCCTGCATTCGTTGCGTAGTTGCGGTTGAAAATGAGCTCGGCGGTTTCCTACTTCACCCACGGCCCTACCCTCGCCTACCGTACCTACGGGCACGGCCCATTGCCGGTGTTGGCCTTCCACGGCTTCGGCCGCACCGGCCAGGATTTCGCCGTCTTCGAGCAGACACTCGGTGATCACGTCACCATCCACGCTTTCGATCTGCCATTCCACGGCGAAAGTCCCGCCTCATCGGAACGCGCTGAAAAGCCCTTCACCCCAGCTGAACTGCGCGACTACTTCATCGCCTTCGCCGAACACATCGGCGCGGAGCAGTTCGTGCTGATGGGCTTTTCCCTCGGCGGGCGCGTCGCACTGAGCCTGCTGGAGACCATGCCGGAGCGGATCGCACGCGCAGTGCTCATCGCACCGGACGGGCTCAAACCCAGGCCCTGGTACCGTCGGCTTTCCGAAAGCGAATGGGGCCGTGCCCGCTATCGCCGTTTCATTGAGCATCCCGAGCGCGTTCATGCCTTGGCCAAATCGCTTCACCGCATCGGCATTCTACGGGACAAGATGTTCCGCTTCGTCATGGGCCAGACGGACACCATCGCCAAACGCAAGCTCCTGCATGACGTGTGGCTCAGCTTCCGCAACATCGAGGTGGACCTGTTCGGCGTGGTGGGCCAACTTCAGGAACGGGGGCTGCACGTGGACCTCGTCTTCGGCAGCTATGACACGGTGATCAAGCCGGAACTCGGCTATCGGCTCCAGCGCTACGCCCCGCAGGTGATCCACATGCATGAGGTTCCGCTCGGGCACCAACTGCTGACCGCAAAGACGGCGGAAATGGTTCGCGGGGTCCTTTTCGCCTGAGGTTCGGGGAAAGCCCGCTTCGGTCTCGCCGCGCCGTTGGCGGAATCCGGACTTGATGACAGATCGTTTCGGACCCGTCGCGCCGATGGCAGTATCGGAACCTGATGACTGATCGCTTCGGACCCGCAAGGCGGGTCCTCGCGAAACTTCAGAGCACGCGCACGGCGAGGAACAGCCCGTTGTTGCGCGAGCCGACCACCTCGTACTTCAGGCGGTAACTGTCCACGTAGTTCTGGAACGCGAGGTACTCGTGGTTCGGCACAGCGAACTCATCGAAGAGCAGCACATCACCGGGAAGCAGACGCCCGTGCAGCATGGTAAGCGCGTAGAGCGTGGAGGTGTAGAGGTCCGCGTCCAGGTGGATGAGCTTGCGACGATCGCCCGGCCACTTCCGCAGAAAGTCGGGGAGCGTGTCTTGGAACAGGCCTTTGATGAATTCCACGCGCGCATCCGGAATGTCCGGCACGCGGAAGCCCGTGCCCATGTCACCGGCCTTGTACACACCCCAATCCTCGGGAAGCCCGGTGAACGTATCGAAGCCGAAGAAGCGTGTGTCCGTGTGGTTGGCGTTGGCCACCCACCATCTCATGGAGTGGCCTTGGCACACGCCGAACTCCAGGTAGTCGAAGCCGTTCTCGCCGAGCATCGGGAGCACCGAGGTGTAGAGATCCTCGCGCACCGCGCGCGAAGCGGGCGTGGCCAAGGGATGCACGTTGGGCCTGCCTCGCTGCGCACGGAGGAAAGCCCCGAGCCGCGACATGTTGGCCAGCGTGGTGAGCGCACCGCTGAAGGGACGCACAAGGCGGTGCAGGCCCCACGCGAAGAAGAGGTACTTCAGGTAGCGTATCAGCTTCAGTCGTGTTCGCATCGCGTGGCCCGGGTCCTGCCGGGGGCGAACTTATGGCCGAAGGGCGACTGTGACGAACGTTCGGAAGTCCGTATAGGCCGCCTCCGTGGGCCTTACCAACGTGGGCGTGTACTGGAAGTATTTCCCATCGCGCTGGCCGTACAACGCCGCAACGTCGATGCTGTAGTGCGTATCGCGGTAGCCGAAGCCGCCGCTGTACTGCTTGTAGGCGCTTCCGTGCCGGGCGTCCTGGTCCGTGTACGGATCGGGTTGAAAGGCCCAGCCGCCGCGGAAGTACCAACGACCCGAACGCCATTCAGTGCCCACGCGCAGGCTGTGCGTTCCCACAAAACTGTTCTTGATCAGGTCGTTCTCCAAGGCATAATCGTACGTGTCCCGGAATTCCCGGCTCGCGCGCAATTTCGAATTGCGGTAATCAGCGTAGGTGTAATCCACGCTCACCAAGCCATGTTTGCCTGCCTGATATACACCGCTGAGCACCACCCGCCATGGCGTGTTCACGCGGTAGCTGAATGTGCCGGGATCGGAATCCACGCTCTCGCCACCACCACCGCGATAGGCCGTGATCATTGAATAGCTGTATGAATCATTGAGCAACAACCACATCGGACCGTGGAACGCCGCACCCAGGCGAACGCGGTCCGATACGCGGCCGATAAGTCCCATCTTCACATCGATCCCGTTGCCAGTGGTGAGCAGGTCCTCTTTGTAGATCACGCTTTCCAGTTCACCGGCTTCGCTCAAGGACGTTTCCGCATGCCGGGTGTATCGCTCATACCGGGTTCCGATGATCCCCAGGGCGATGCCCACATACAAGCGGTCCATGTAGTTGTTCGCATAGAAGATGTTCGTTGAGTTCACCCGCCCGCTCGCATCGATCGTATGCTCCTGTCGGGTATCACTGCCGAAGGGGATGCCCGGCGCGTACAGGCTGTCAGAGCCTGGTATCGTATCGATGCCGTAGGCATACCAAGCCAAGCCGCTTGTGAAGGGGAATGCCCCGGCCTCCAGCTCCGTGTAATCAGTACCATGGGCCTCATTCACGAAGCGCTGCAGGATCGTGCTGTTCACCCGCTCACCGCGGGCGAGCTCCTTCCAGTGGTAGCTGGCCTGCCGATCGTAAGAGATGCCGAATGTGCCGCCACGCCAATCGCCACCCGGCTTCGGGTAGTTGAGCACCAAGGCCATGTTGTTCACGCTCATCCGCTGCTGGCCCGCTGCGGCTTTGGTGCCGTAGTAGGTGGCCGTCGCCTGGTTCACCTCGAACCCGAGCGTCATGGTGATCTCCGACGCGTTGTAGAGCCCGAAGCCCGCCGGGTTGATCGTTGCCGCGGTCGGATCGGCTCCTACCGCACCGAACGCACCCGCCAGTGCCCAATTCCGGGCCGTTCCGCCGGGGGTAATGGTGGAATAGCGTAGCGCATCCTCCTCATTCTGCGCGAGCCCAGCCGTTCCCAGCGCAATGGCGCAGGCGGCGATGGATGTGCGAAGGATCCTCATCATGCTCAGCGGCGCGGACGGGGACTTGGCGAAGTGCCACCACCGCCGCCGCGGCTGCCTCCACCGCTGTTTCCTCCTCCGCTGTTTCCACCGCCTCCACGATCGAAGTTGGGTGCCGTATCCCGTGAACGCTCACGCGTGCGGACAGGTCGGTCCTTGCGGTCTTTCCGATCGGCCGGTTTGCGGTCCTTGGTAATGGTGCCCGGAACAAGGATCTGGTCCCGACCAGTGTCCCGCGTGGCCGGGCGCGTGATCACCCGGTCCTGATCGCTTGGGCGATCCGGGCGACCCTTCCCTTGAACCACCGACGGATGCAATAGGGTGATGTTATTCTTCGGCCGTGCCATGCGCGGAACAACCGACACATCCGCTCCAGCCGGGTTGCCGCCACCACTCATCGACGGACGCGGACGAACGATCACCGACTGGGAGAAGTCGCTGCCCCAGCCGCCCCCGCCACCGTAGCCGCCATAGGGATATCCATATCCACCATAGCCCCCATAGCCATTGTTGCAGCCCCAACTGTTGCCCCAGCCGTACGGGCTGTTCCAGCCCCAGTTATAACCGCATCCATAGCCGCCGCCCCACCCGTTGTACCACGGATCATACATGCCCCCGTTCCACGGGCTGTAATACCCGTAGCCGCTCTGCCAGCTGTTGTTCATGTAGGGGTTGTAATAGCCTGTGGGGCTGTTGAACCATGTGTTGTTGCCCCAGCCGCTGCCGTAGCTCATGCCCCAGGAATTGCCCCATGGGCTGGTATTGAAACCGAACCCGAAACGGTCGCGGTTGTACCATGACGGGTCATTGTAAGTGCGGTCATAATAACTGCCTTGCTCGTACTGCGCAGCTTCGTTCTCGTTGTAATAATCGTCCCCGGCCGCTGGGCTTGTTGGCTCTGGCACTGGATCCACCGACGCCACAAGCGTCCGGTCCGGTATATCGTACACGTCATCACGCACCTGGGTGGTCTCCTGCATCGTGCCGCAAGCGGTCAGCAGTACCGCTGGTAGTAGAAAGCTCGTGGTTCTCATAACGTGGGTGCAGGTTGGTTCAACGGATCGACAGGAGGCTTCAGTGTATCCTTGTGCGTTCTCCCCCATCAAAGCTAATACCAAGGAAGAGCCGAATGAGCGATCAATTGACAAAGCGGGCGCAGGACTACGCGCAATGGTACAATGACCTGGTGTTGAAAGCCGACATGGCCGAGCACAGCGATGTGCGCGGCTGCATGGTGATCAAGCCGCATGGATACGCCATCTGGGAGAAGATGCAAGGCGCGTTGGACAAAATGTTCAAGGACACCGGGCACGTGAACGCCTACTTCCCCCTTTTCATCCCTAAAAGTTACCTCGCCAAGGAAGCCAGCCACGTGGAAGGCTTCGCGAAGGAATGTGCCGTTGTGACACACTACCGCTTGAAAAGCGACCCCGTACACGGTGTGGTAGTGGATCCGGAAGCGAAACTGGAGGAAGAGCTGATCATCCGCCCGACCAGCGAGACCATCATCTGGAATACCTACCGCGGCTGGATCAAGAGCTACCGCGATCTGCCCTTGCTGATCAACCAATGGGCCAACGTGGTGCGTTGGGAAATGCGCACCCGCCTTTTCCTGCGGACCGCCGAATTCCTCTGGCAGGAAGGCCACACCGCCCACGCCACCAAGCAGGAGGCCGTTGAAGAGACCCGCCGCATGCTGGATGTGTACGCCCGCTTCGCCGAGGAATGGATGGCCATCCCCGTTATCAAAGGCGTGAAAACCGCGAGCGAACGTTTCGCCGGGGCGGAAGACACCTACTGCATTGAAGCCATGATGCAGGATGGCAAGGCCCTGCAGGCCGGAACCTCCCATTTCCTGGGCCAGAACTTCGCCAAGGCCTTCGATGTGCTATTCACCAATAAGGAGAACAAGCAGGAACTCGTTTGGGCTACCAGTTGGGGCGTGAGCACCCGCCTGGTAGGTGCGCTGATCATGACGCACAGCGATGACAATGGCCTGGTGCTGCCACCAAAGCTCGCACCCATCCAAGTGGCCATTGTGCCCATCGCCAAGAACGGCGAGCAGCTTACGGCCATCGGCGAGTATTTGGAACCCATCATACAAGCCCTTCGCGCGAAGGGCATCTCGGTCAAATTCGACAACGACGACCAGAAAAAACCCGGCTGGAAATTCGCCGAGTATGAATTGAAGGGCGTTCCCGTGCGCGTGGCCGTAGGTCCTAGGGACATGGAGAACGGCACCGTGGAAGTGGCCCGCCGCGACACCTTGGAAAAACAGGTGATCCAAGTGACGGACCTGGCTGACAAGATCGAACATCTGCTCAACGCCATCCAGGACAACCTTTACCAGAAAGCACTGGCCATGCGGGAGAACGGCACGCGCGCAGTGAACAGCTATGAAGAGTTCAAGACGGAGATCGAAAAAGGCGGCTTCCTCTTGGCCCATTGGGACGGCACCCCCGAGACCGAGGAACGTGTGAAGCAGGAGACCAAAGCAACGATCCGATGTATTCCTTTACAGGGAGAACGTGCCCCCGGCCTGTGCATGGTCACCGGCAAGCCGAGTGCGCAACGTGTCATCTTCGCAAGAGCCTATTGATCCATAGCCCACGGAATGAAGAAGCGCAAAGTCACGGCCGAAGAACCGCCCCAAGATCCGCGCACCATGATCCTGAACATGCTCCGCACCAAGAGCGGCATGAAGCAGGACGTTTACGCGCAGACCATGGTGCTCTTCAACCAGATGAAGATCGCCGTTCAGGAGGTGGCGGACGATCTGGAGAACGCCATGGCCTCGGCGGACAAGCGCATCGCCGTGAAATACACGGACAAGGGCGAAATGGCCTGCGAACTGAAGGTGGCCGGAGACACCATCATCTTCAATATGCACACCAACGTCTTCAAGCTGGACCAGGCCCACAGCCTGTGGAAGACCAGCTACCTCGCCGAAGATGACTTGCGCGGGTACTTCGGGGTGATCAATATGTACAACTTCCTGAGCGACTCCTTCAAGTACAATCGCGAACGCGACCTGGGCTATCTCGTCGCTCGGCTCTTCCTGAACAAGGATGGCCACTTCTTCGTGCAGGGCAAACGGCAGTTGGGATTCCTCTATAGCGACCTGGCCAACAACGCCATTGACCCCACCACTCTCAAGCAGGTGATCCACTCGGCCATCCTCTACGTCATGGACTTCGATCTGCTGACCCCGCCCTACGACCAAGTGAACCAAGTGACCGTTAGCGAGGTGAACGAACTCAACGCCAATATGCAGATCAGCACAGGCAAGCGCCTCGGCTTCCGGTTCCAAGCGGATGTGGAGGACCTTTCCTGATCACCCTGCGCCAAAGGCGGATTTGGAGTGAAGCCTCCTCCGATTACATTTGCGCCCCCTCCGAAAGAGGGTTGATAGCATGGCCCGTTCGTCTAGGGGTTAGGACGCGTCCCTTTCACGGATGAAACAGGGGTTCGATTCCCCTACGGGCTACAAAAAGCCGGGCACCAGCCCGGCTTTTTTGCGTCCGTAGGGGAATAACCGTACGCTTTGATGCTCGCGCATCCGCGCTTCGGCTTCCTACGGGCTACCAGCAAGGCCCGCAGGGGTGTGGCCAAGAGCACCGTTCCTTGGGTTTGTTGCGACGGCTTCCGATCGGCTGTTATAGAAAGCCGGTGCCCCGGATATCCTCATTCCGCCTTCATGCAGGCTTCCTTCATCGGTCCTTTGACGACGCCCCGCATGGTGCACGCGGCGTTCAACACGCCCTGTTGGCGGATGGACATGACAGGCACGCAGCACCATCACGCTCCGGCTATCTTTCGCCTTCATTTCCGGATGCTGCAACGATCGCGCTCTTCCTGCGTTCATGCTCGTTCCGGACGCCGCTTACCCGACCCCGTATGAAGCTGAACCACACCCTCTTGGCACTGCTGGCTATGGCCACACTCGCCTCCTGCGTAGGCCGCAGGTCCATCAACTACTTGGAGGACCCCGCCTTGAGCAACACGGCCAAGCTCTTCCCCAACTCGCGCTTCGAGTACAAGATCCAGGTGAACGATGTGATGAGCATCCGGGTACTGGGCCTCGATGACGCCACCAGCCGCCTGTTCAACATCGATAATGGCATGGGCTTGGGCATGAGCGACGCCTCCATCTGGGTGAACGGCTTCAGCATCGACAAGACCGGAAGCGTGCAGTTGCCCACCGTTGGCCGGATCAAACTGCAGGGCCTCACCGTGACCGAAGCACAGGAACTTGTGCAACGAAAGATCAACGACTATTTCACCAACGCCACCGTGATCCTCAAAATGGTGAGCTTCCGCGTGAGCGTGCTGGGCGAGGTGAACAGCCCGGGCAGCTACTTCATCTACAATAACCAGATCAACCTGCTCGATGCCTTGGCCCGTGCTGGCGGACCAAAAGAATACGCGGACAAGCGCCACGTGACCCTGATGCGCCAAAGCGACCAGGGAACCCAAGCCGTTTACGTGGACCTCAGCCGGGCCGATGTGGCCAGCAGTGAGTACTACTACCTCCTGCCCAACGATGTGGTGTACGTGCCCACCCTGAAGGCACGCCCGGGCCGCATGAACCTGGAACTTCTCGGCATCCTGTTCTCGGCCATCAGCGCGGCCGCCATCGTGGTCACCGTGGTCCAGAACCAATCCAACTAGATGAGCCAATCCGCAGTACAGGACACCATCGACCTGAAGGCGATCTTCACCAAGATCGCCCGCAAATGGTGGCTCTTCCTCATCACCCTTTCTATAGCCCTGGCCGCTGGGGTGGCCTATATCAAGACCACCCCCAAGGCCTACCGGGTTACCGCAGTGCTCCGCATGAGCGAAGGGCGCCGATCCAGCTTCGGGCAGGGCAAGGAGGAGTTCCTCAAAGGATCAGCCTACCTGAAAAGTGACGCTGAACTCGAGGATGAGATCACCATGATCCGTTCGGTGAGCAACATGACCGCCACGCTGAAGAAGCTGGACTTCTACATCGGCTACTTCGAGAAGCGCAACTTCCTTACCCGCGAGATCTATGACGACACGCCGTTCATCGTTCACTTGGACAGCACCACACTGCAGATGTCCGGGATGGTGGTCAATATCAGTGTGGACACGCTTGCCGGCACCTGGCGTGTAAAGGCGAAGTCAAAGAACGTGGTGCTCTACGACCTGCACAGCGACAAACGCAGCGAGAAATATCTCCCCTCTGTGAGCATCGATGAGGTGGTGGCCTTGGGCCAGCCCTTCAAGCATGAACACTTGAATTTCTCCATCGAACTCCCGAAAGGCCGCGCATTCCACCCCAAAGGTGAGTACTTCTTCATCCTGAACTCGTTGGATGAATTGCTTCGCCAATGGCAGGGTGCCACTACGGTGAGCCCCATGAGCGAAGAGAGCAACATCGTGATCCTCAACACCAGTGGGGAGGTGGTGAAGAAGCAGAAGCGCTTCCTTGACATGTTGATGGCCACCTACATCGAGACCGAGCAGGACAAGAACAACCAGAAGGGCGAGGCCACCATCGCTTTCATCGATGAGACCTTGAAACAAAGCGACCAGAAGTTGCAACAGGCGCAAACCGCTTATCAAGCGGCACAGGCCGGCGGCAGCATGGGCGATGCCGCCAGCCAGAGCGGTGCTATCAACCAGGAGCTCTTCCGACTGCAGGATGAGGAGAGCCGCGTGAGCAGCAAACTCTCCAATCTCAACGCGCTGGTGGCCACCATGAGCATGGACGCCGGGGGCCAGGCCAGCACCGTAGCGGCCACCGGCCTCGAAGCCCCGAGCTTGAACAACCTGATCGACAAGTACAACCAGGATGTGGCGCGGCTGAGGAGCGAGGAACTCACGGTGAAAACGCCTACCGCCCCCATTATCTCCCTGCGCAAGACCGTTCAGACCGAGCGCGACCAGATCGTACAGAGCGCCCAGTCCATCGCCAACCAGACCACCAGCGAACTCAGCGCGATCCGTTCGCGCATCGGGTCCCTGCAAGGCAAGCTTTATGTTCTCCCGCAGCAGGATATCAAGCGCCGCATCGCCGCCAAAAGCTATGAGCTCACCGAGAGCATCCACAACTACCTGCTGGAGAAATCATACGAGGCCCAGATCGCCGTGAACAGCGATCAGGTGGACAAGACCGTGGTGGATACGGCACGACCGGAGAGCACTTCCCCCATCGCCCCGGACAAGAAGGTGGTGATCGGAGGCGCGGCCGCGGTCGGCATCATCATCCCCCTGCTCTTCATCCTGCTGCTCGACTTCTTCAACGACAAGATCGGGGATGTGGAGGAACTGAAGCGACTCTCCCCGTTGCCCCTGCTGGCCACCATTCCCAATAGCAAACGCAAGCGCATAACACCCGATGAGCCAAAGAGCCTGTTGGCCGAAAGCTTCCGAACGGCAAGGATCAATCTTCAGTACCTGAACGTGAACGCGGCCAGACAGGTCGTAGGCATGACGAGCACTACCAGCGGCGAGGGCAAGACCTTCTGTTCCATCAACCTCGCCACGGTGATCACCCTCAGCGGAAAGCGCACCTTGTTGATCGATGCGGACATGCGTCGGCCTCGTGTGCAGGAATACCTGGAACTGCCGGACGGGCCAGGCCTCAGCACCTACCTCATCGGCGAATGCACCATGGATGCCGCGATCCGCCGCAGTGGTATCCAAGGGCTGGATGTGATCACCGCCGGTCCCATTCCGCCGAACCCGTTGGAGCTCGTTGAATCATCGCGCATGGCCGATCTCTTCAAGGATGCCCGCGCACGTTATGATCATATCATCGTGGACGCTTCACCCATGGGACTGGTCAGCGAGTTCAAGATCATCCTGGGCCACGTGGACGTTACGCTTTACGTGGTGCGACAGGGCCACACCCGCCGCGGTATGCTGCGCGGCGTGAACGAAATGTTCCGGGACGGCCAGATCGCCCATGTGAATCTGGTGCTCAACGACGTGAAGGCCGGGCAAGGCTACGGCGACGGTTACGGCTACTACACGAAGTAGTCCCGGCGACCGATGTTCAAGTCCGAAGGTTTCCAACGATACCTCCGCAACACCTCGTGGTTGTTCGTTGACCGCGTGGTCAGGCTTCTGGCCGTGCTCGCCAGCAGCTACTTCGTCACCCGATATCTCGAACCGGAGCTCTTCGGGCAGCTCAACTACGCCACCGCCTTCGTTGGCATCTTCCTCACCCTCACCTCCATGGGGCTGGATGACATCGTGGCGCGCGACCTGGTGCGCGATCCGGATAAGCGCGATCGCATTCTCGGCACCGCCGCGGCGATCAAGTTGATCGGTGCCGGTCTGCTCTTCGTCATCGTCGCTGCGCTGGGCGTGATGAAAGGAATGAACGGCCTCACCATGGGCATGGTGCTCCTGATCGCAGGTGCGGAATTCCTCAAGCCCATCACCGTTTGTGAACCCTACTTCCATTCCCAAGTGAAGGGGCGCATCGTGGCGAAGGTGAATATCGTGCAGGCCCTCGTGAGCGCGGCGTTCAAGATCGCCATCGTGCTCTTGGTGCCCAAGCCTACGGATGGTACGAACGATACCGCCCTGATGCTCTTCGCCGCCGCCTATTTCGTGGAAATGGGCGTCCTGGGCGGGGGCTACCTGGTGGCCTATCGGAACTACGGCGCGCACTGGGGGAATTGGCGATTCGATCGCGGTGTGGCCGTGCAGCTGCTCAGCCAATCCTGGCCACTGATCGTGTTCGGGCTCGCGCTCTTCGTGCAGGCCAAGATCGACCAGGTGCTGATCGGCGATCTCCTGCGTGGCACACTCGGTGAAAAAGGTGCCAATGCCGAGGTAGGCCAGTACAGCGCCGCATTGAAGATGATCGAGTCCATGGGCTTCCTCCCCAGCATCGTAGTGGCCTCTTTGGCACCCGCCATTACCCGCGCCCGACAGGAGAACCAGGAGCTCTACGTCCACCGCATCGTGAACCAGTACCGCCTGATGTTCGTGATGTTCCTCGCCACCGCCATTCCGCTCTACCTGCTGGCAAAGCCCTTCATGGTCTGGTTCTTCGGTGTGGAGTACGCCCCGGCAGGCCACCTGCTCTCGCTCTTCGCCATCCGCCTGTTCTTCACCAACATGGGCGTGGCCAAAATGAGCTTCATCACCAACGAGAGCCTCTTCCGCTACTCCCTCGTCATGAGTGTCGTTGGCGCGATCTGCAACATCGGCCTCAATTGGGTGCTCATCCCCCGCTACCAGAGCGCCGGCGCCATCTGGGCGATGATCATCTCCTTCTTCGTGAGCAACTTCCTGCTCGACCTGTTCTACAAGCAGGCCCGGCCGAACCTGCGCTATACCCTGCACGCCATCGCTACCTTCTGGCAAGTACGACACGTCCGATGATCATGAACGGCGAACCGAAATACGCACCCGGCTTCCAGTGGCGCATCGACGCGGACCATGGGCCCGGGCCTTTCCTGAAGGACCGGAACCTCGTGCCGTTGGTGCCCGCCTGCTTCAATGACTTCGACTGCCCGGTGTGCGGCAAGCCGGGGCCGACCGTGAAACGCACAGTCTTCATCGGGATCCAGGTGCTCGCAGAATACCACTGCGCAGGATGTGGCAGGAAATTCCTGCGCGATCTGCCCATCGGATTCCAGGTGGACCTCCAACTCGCTTTCGAGGAAGGGACGAAAAACATACTGCACCCGAACGCGGAGCCGTGGATCACCTACCCCGAGTACGCAAAACCCACCTCTTCCGAATTCCCCATCGCGCGCAAGGTGTTCTCCGAGCACAAGAAGGTGATCGTTCTCAACCTGCTCGACCACCTCTACGGCCATGTTCTCCTGAGGCTCCACAATGCCCTGCATTACATCGACCACTATCCCGATCGTGGCCTGGTGCTGCTCATTCCGAAGATGTACGAATGGCTCGTGCCCGAAGGTGTGGCCGAGATCTGGGTGGTGGACCAGAAGCTGTCCCAGGCACGCGCTTGGCATCCGTGCATCGACCGGTTCGTGCAGCAACAACTGCCGCGTTATGAGGAAGTGCAACTCGCGCGTGGTTGGAGCCATCCGGACTTCGCGGACATCGACATTCAGCGCTTCACGCGTATCCAACCCTTCCCGCTCAGTGAATTCACTTCCCGCCCGCCGCATATGACCTTCGTCGTGCGTACGGACCGCTTGTGGTTCGCAACACCCGTCGCCAAGCTGTGCTACCGCGCTATCGGCAAACTCGGCCTGAAGAGCAGCTTGGGCCGATGGTTCGTGGATCGGCAGTCCGCGTTGGTGCGAAGGAGCATGCGGTCGATCAAGCAGGAAATACCCGATGTGACCTTCTCCGTGGTGGGCCTCGCGCCGAAAGGAGGGTTCGCAGGGCTGGCCGATGACCTCCGCACACTGCGCATGGATCAGGAAACTGAGCTGCTTTGGTGCCGCACCTATGCGAAAAGCCAAATCGTCGTCGGTGTACACGGCAGCAACATGCTCCTGCCCACAGCACACGCGGCAGCGCTTATCGAGATCCTTCCGCACGACCGGCTAGGCAACTTCGCGCAGGATGTGAACATCCGCTACCGGGACAGGATGCAACTCTTCCTCTATCGCTTCCTCGATGAATTCGCCTCGCCATCGCTTGTGGCGCGCAATGCCATAAGCATGTTCCGACACTTCACCCTGTACTACCGCAACAACCGCTTGAATACCTTCGGAAGCGGTGTGACTTCCACAACGAAACCGGTCAACAACGCATGAACGAGAAGGACCCCTTCATCCTGCGGACCGCCGTCCTGCTTATCGGCTTCAAACGCTACGAGGAAACGAAGGCCGTGCTCGAAGCCATCCGCGAGGCAAAACCGCCGCGCCTCTATTTCGCTTGCGATGGTGCCCGAGCGGAGAAGGAAGGTGAAGCCGAAGCCGTGGAAAAAGTGCGTTCACTCGTTCAGCTCGTCGACTGGCCTTGCGAACTTAAAACGCGCTTCAGCGAGACCAACCAGAGCGTTCGTTTCGGGCCGCCCGGTGCCATCGATTGGTTCTTCGAGCAGGAGGAGGAAGGCATCATCATCGAGGACGATTGCCTGCCATTGCCCACCTGGTGGCAGTTCGCGCAAGAGATGCTCGAACACTTCCGGCACGATGAGCGCGTGTGGACGGTCATGGGCAACAACCTCATGACCGAGTGGGAGAACACCAACAACGACAGCTACTACTACAGCGCGCATGGATACGGTGCTTATTGGGGCTGGGCCGCCTGGCGCCGCATGTGGAAGAAGTACGACCTCCACATGAAGGAATGGCCCACGCTGCGCGACAGCGGGCTGCTTGATGGCCACTTCCTGACGAAGAACGAGCGTGAAGAAGCATATGGCGTTTTCGAAGCGAGTTGGAACGGCAAGATCCACTCCTGGGATTTCCAGCTCGACTATGGCCGCTGGATGCATGGCATGGTGAACGTGATCCCCACAGTGAACCTGATCCGCAACATCGGCTTCGGTGACGCGAGCACACACACTCACAGCGGCGCGGATGTGCGCAATAAACCGGACGAAGGCGAGATGAAATTTCCGCTCGCGCATCCGAAATTCATGGTGGTGGACAACCGCCGCGACCTGGCGTACTTCGAGAAGTACATTGAACCCAGCCCGCTCCGAAAATTCAAGAACGCCGTGAAGAACATGATCCCGGAGAACTTCGATAAGGCCGTGACACCGTTCTTGGGCGAACTCCAACGCAAGCTCGGTCTGCATTGATCCGTGTGGCTGCGGCTGACAGGGGTACCACCACGGAAACTCACAGATTTACACGGATGAACGCGACAACGGACCCATCTGAAGCCCTGATGGGAACCGGGATCTTCAGTCCCGATCCGTGGTTCGACCAGAAAAGATCCCGCCCGTGATCTCCAAGGCCAAACTGGTGAATACCCTGTACACCTTAGGGTTTCCCATGTACGGGGTGTGTACCTACGTGATGTACATGCCGGGCAACAAGTGGAGCATCGGCCTCTTCATCGGTACGATACCCCTGCTGCTGATCATCGCCTTTTACTTGGTCGATGTATTGTATCGCAAGGGCTTTACCCCCACGATCAACCGCAACTTCTGGTTATGTACCGCCGCCCTGGTCTCCATCGTCGCCTCCATCGGTATGGGTCTGAAATACCACAGCCCGGTGTTGAAGCCCGCGAACGCCGCGGTGATGGCCATCCAGTTCTGCGTTCCGTTCTACGCGGCGATCATCGTGCAGGTGTACAACAAGGCGATGGACGGGTTCAACTGGACAACGATCATCCTGCGCGGCCTGCTCCTGCTGGAAGGCGCCAATATCCTGGGCGTGGCCGCGGGCATGCACAACAAGATGCACAGCTTCGAAGGCCGCATCAGCTTCCCGTTCATGCTGGGTATCTATGAGAGCGCCCACCTGCTCTCTGTGATCAACCTGCTGCTGCTCTTCTACCTGAGCGACTTCCAGCGGAAACCGCTCCGTTTCGCCGGCACCCTTACGCTCTTCCTGTTCAACATGGCCCTCATCATGAGCGTGAACAGCCGCCTCTCCTTCATGATCTTCTTCATCCTCGTCGTGCTCTTCCTCACGAAAGCGATCAAGGCCGCCAAAGGACTCTACACCATCTCCCTGCTCACCATGCCACTGATGATGAGCTTCGGACTGCTCATCTACCAGATCCTCTCCCTGCCCTTCTTCGTGGCCATCCTTTCCCGTGTGGACAAGAAGGATGTGACCACCTTCAACGGACGCACCTACATCTGGGAAAGCGCCTTCGATTGGGCACTGGGCGGTGGCAAGGGATTGATCTTCGGGAACGGGTACAACGGCCAGTACCGTTTGCGCATGCTGGAGCATGTGGCCGACATGTGGAACGAGCCCGACAGCTACAACCTCCACATGCACAGCGCGTGGTTGGAGATCCTTGTGAACCAAGGCATCGTAGGCGTTCTGCTCATGTACGGAGTGTACTGGCAAGCCTTCAAATTCTATCGCGGCGAATACGCGCGGAGAACAACGATGGCCCCGCTCTTCGCCGCCGTATGCTACATGATGTTCGATTGGCAGATCGATATCTCCGGCTTCGGTTTCTACTTCTGTTGGATCATGCTTTTCGCAGCCATGGCACCGCTGTGCATCAAGGCATCGGCCATCACAGGCAAACGGCAGGCGCTCGATGGTTCGTGGTTGAGCTGAGAGGGCCGGAACCCGCGGTCCTGCACTCCGCGAAATCCGGATCTTTCCCAAAGCGAAAGCCCGAAGCAGAAGCCCCGGGCCTTCTTTCGGAACAACTCAAAAATTATTCCACAACGATCCTCTCCATGCTGCTGCTCGCACCGATGACGCGCAGGGCGTAGACACCTTTCTCCAGGCCGTTCGGCACATCCACACCGAGGCTGCCCGGCGGCAGGAAGATCGTAGCCGGAGTCTGGCCGTTCACACCGATGAACGAGGCCATGCCCGATACCGGAGCGCTGAATCCCAAACGGGAACCGGCTTTCACGGGATTCGGGTAGACGTTGGATACATTGGACGCCACGGTCACGTTCGCCGTACCGGTGCTCAATCCACACAGATCATCATCCTCCTTTACCAGCACCTTTGACCTGAAAGCCGGCAGGGTGATCTCTCCGGAGTAGTACTGGTGGTTCACATCGCTCCAGCAACCTTCCAACGTGAAGGTCTGATCTGTGAACTGGTCGTTGATCAGGATCATCTGGTATTCCAGCGGATCGTTCTCCTGCACCTGCACTTTGTGGATGCGCACGTTGTCGAGGTAGTACGAAGGCTCGGTCCACTGGTTCACGAATACCACCTGGGCGTCCTCCGCGTTCGGCGACCGGAAGTAGAAGCTCATGTCACGGCGCTCAGTGCCGAAGGGCAGGTTGCGCTCCCACAGGGCGTACGGGTTATTGATCTGTGACTGGCCGCGCACGCGGGCCAGCACAAAGCCCGGCGCATCGCTATGCATGGAGATGTCCAATCGGTACCAGTCGTTCTCCCCGTTATCCAGTCCGAACCATTCCAGATTCTTCATCGCCGAGTAGGTCATTACCGAATTGTCCGGCAGGTGGATCTTCGCGCAGCCGTTGTCCAAGTGACCGATATCGTGCGTTACCTGCACGTTCGTGGGCCAGTATTCCCAACCGGACACATTGCTGCCGAAAGTGCCGTTGGGCAGCATATCACCGGACAGTTCGCTGAGCGTGGTCCACTCGCTCAGGTGCAACGGACTGCGTGTGCTGCCCTGTTCTTCACCCCGCAGGGCCTTCCAATGTTCCAGGCCGTAGTAGTACTGCCCGCTCAGGAAACCGAAGTGGAAGATCCCGATCTCATTGTACGGATTGAAATACCGGTTGTTCGTGAAGGTTCCGAAGTCCGTTGGCTGGGAACTGTAGCAGTTGTAGAAGCGCAACGCGAGCTGGTCCTTGTTCAGGCCATAGATGATGTTGCCGGAATACACATCGTCGTAGTTCGCGACGTAATACGGATGCACCGCGTGCGGGCCATTGGCGTTGGAATAGTCGCCGATGGACATACCGATATCACAGTTGAAGATCGTGTTGTCCTGTACCTGCCATCCGTGCGAGTTCATGGTATGGTCCGCAACGATGCCCACACCCGTCACATTGGCGATGGTGTTGCGGCGCACGATCGTATTCACGTTGCTCAGATTGCCGAAGTAGATGCCATGGCCGTATCGCGCATAGTGCGGCATCACGGTGCTGGATCCGTCGAGGTTGCACACAACGTCATAGATGATGTTGTCCTGGATCGTGAGCCCGTCGGAGTTGTCGAAGGCGATCGCGGCCCCGTCATTCAACAGTGTGAGGTAGTTGTGGATGATGTTCTTCTCCACGATCTGGTTGTCATCGGCGATGATGGCGATGTAGCCGATGCTCTCGAAACTGTTGTTCCGCACGATGTTGTCCGGGCCCGCGCACCGTACACCGAAGTACCCCCATCCGCTCTCCCCTTCACCCATGACCTCAGCGATGTGCTCGAGCCGGTTGTGCTCGAATACGCTGTTGTGATCAATGATGAACGCGCCGGTCGCGAGTGTGCGCCGGATCATATTCTGGGAGTACGTATTGTGGTGGCCGTAGCTGCGGATGCCGTGGTACAGGTCCTCCATGGTACACTCCGAAACGGTGAGGTAGCTCGCATCATCCACCCGGATACCGGCATTGCGGAAGTGCCGGAAGGTGAGATGCTCCACATGGCCATGGTGGCGGCCTGGATAGCACCATACGCCGGCCCACTCCGTGCTGGCTTCCACCACGAGGCTGTTCGGGTCGACGTTGCCGGGTGCTTGCAGATAGAGGTAGCCCGATGAGGACTCGTAGAACCATTCGTTCGGCGAATCAAGCAGGTCCAACCGCTTTTCAAGGTAAAAGCCCCAGTCATCCGGTCCCATGTTGCCGTTGATCGGAGCTTGCGAAAAGGTCAGCGTTCCATTGTTGTAGCCTACGACAGGAATGGTATCCACGCTGCTCGCCGTGTTTCGCACCACACAACGCGAACCGGTCCAGAAGCCGTTCGGCTGAGTCAGGTCGTCGCTATGGAGCGATGTGCCGCTCGCCTGATCATTGCGGAACCAGCCCGTGTTCGGTGTGCGCGCCAGTACGCTCCGTGTTCCGCCGGTCCACACCTGGTCCACCTGGGTTCCCACATGCGCCTTCCAAACGTTGCCGCTGTGCTGCACCCAATCCGAAACGGCACGGGCACCATCGATGATGGGATCGGCACCCGTACCATAGGCACCGTACATCACCGAAGCTGAAGCGGACCCGGAAGAGGCCCAAATGATGCCGCCGCGGAAATGTCCGCCGCGTTCAAAAAGCACCTGGTCTCCAGGCTGGAGCATGTTCGAGCTCTGGTTCACCCGATCGATCGTACGCCAAGCCAAGCTGGGCGATGTGCCGTTGTTGGCATCATTCCCGGAGGTTGACACATAATAGTTGGTCGCTTCGGCGAGGACCGAGCTGAGGGCAAGACCGATCAACAGGCCGGTGCGGGCCAAGCGTCCATTCGGCGTAGTGGAGAGCTTCATCGAAGGTGGGTGTTCAGGCCGGCAGCGTTGCCGGAACCGCGCCTTCAAACCCCACCTGATCGCTACCTGTTCAGAATTTTCGACGAAGCACGGGATCCGCATCGGCGAACACCTCGATCAAGCCGTGGACCGGCCGCACAGGCCTGTCGCACAGATACCTTCGCCGCCCCGGAACCCCGCTGCACCCTGCGCCGTACCAAGCCGCCCCATGCTTCCCAGCACCCGAACTCTCTACTACCTGAACAGGGCCCGCAACGCCTGGTGCAAGATCCTCCGCGACCGGTCCATGTTCGGCATAAGCTACGGCATGGCCGAAGTACGTGGCCAAGACGGCGGTGATCGTATCCGTCAGGAATTGCTCGCTGACAAACCCAGTATGATCTGTCGCTTCGGCAGTACCGAACTGAATTCCCTTATCGGCTACTTGGGCCATAAGGCGGGCTATCAGTCGTCCCTCTACAATCACTTCCGCTTTGTCACCGGCCTGATCCCTTCCTACGGCTACGATCCGGAGTACATCCAGAACATGTACATGCTCAGCGGGTTCTTTCCGCCAGAACGCGAACTGAATATCGCATTCGCCAAGCGCATGCTGGAAGACATGCGTCAGGTCGACATCCTGGGCTCTTGGCGCCGCGAAGAGAAATGGTTCGACATGGAATTGAAGCAGGCCCTCAAAGTGGAATTGCCCGACTTGGAACCGTTCCTGCACCCGAACCCGTGGAGTGAGGTCCTCGCGGGCAAGAAAGTGCTGGTGATCCATCCCTTCGAGCGCACCATCCTGGATCAGTGGGAGATCCGCGACAAACTCTTCGCCGACAAGCGCGTGCTACCTCCGTTCGAATTGACGACCATTCGCGCGGTACAGACCGTGGCGGGCAACCCCACCTCTTTCAAGAACTGGTTCGAGGCCCTCAAGTACATGGAGGACCGCATGAACGACTTGGACTGGGACATTGCCTTGATCGGTTGCGGCGCCTACGGGTTCCCGCTGGCCGCGCACGCCAAGCGCATGGGGCGGAAGGCGGTACATATCGGCGGCGCAACGCAACTCATGTTCGGTATCATCGGCTCACGCTGGGAGAACCATCCATTGCGCAATAGCCACTGGGTGCGGCCAGGCGAAAATGAACGTCCCGAGCACGCGGGCGTCGTAGAGGGAGCATGTTACTGGTGAACGGTTATTGAAGCGGGGACAGCCGACCGATGGAGAAGATGCGATTGCTCGTAACAGGAGGCTCCGGTTTCATCGGCACCAACCTCATGGCGTACTACATCGCCATGGACATCCCGCTGATGAACCTCGACTGGAACCCGCCGCTCGACCCGGCGCACGAACCGTATTGGACGCTCTGCGACATCATGGATGCGAAGCGCATGGGTGATCTCTTCCAAGAATTCAAGCCCACGCATGTCGTACATCTCGCGGCTCGTGCGGATACCGACGACACGGATATCCTCGCATACCAGCAGAACGACGTCGGAACCGAGCGCGTGTTGCAGGTGGTGAAGAGCACGCTTTCGATCGAGCGGCTCATCATCACCAGCACCCAATTCGTTTGCGAAGCGGGATACCAGCCCAAGCACGACCTCGACTTCAAACCCTTCACTACCTACGGGGAGACCAAACGCCGCAACGAGATCGCCGTGCGCGAAGCCGACCTCCCCTGCGCGTGGACCATCATCCGGCCCACCACCATCTGGGGACCTTTCAGCCTGCGTTACCGCGACATCATGTTCAAGGTGATGCGCAAGGGCCTCTACTTCCACCCGAGCAACAAGAAGGTGATCCGCTCTTACGGCTACGTCGGCAACGTGGTGTGGCAGATCGACCGCATGCTCACCCTGCCCCGCCTCGACATGAACGGCAAGGTCTTTTATGTGGGGGACCAGCCGATCGACCTGCGCATCTGGGTGAACGCCATCTCCCGCCGCCTTACCGGCAAGCCGGTCCGCTACATACCCGCATGGCTGGTAAGGTCCATCGCATTCGGTGGCGACATCCTGAAAACCCTGGGCATTCCCTTCCCGATCACTACCGGCAGGTACCGGAGTATGACCAGCGATTACATCACACCGATGGACCGCACCATCGCCGCGCTCGGCGAAGCGCCATTCTCCCTGGAAAAAGCCGTGGACGAGACGATCACTTGGTACCTGAGCGGCAGTGAACGCACCATCGCACACACGCTGAAGGACGTACGCCTGAAACCCGCCGCCCAAGGCTGATGGAGGCCCTGCCAAAGAAACCCGCGCTCGGCGTGCAGTTGTCCACCGGCAGCTTCGCTGAGCACATCGCGTGCTTCGCCGCCTTCGGTGCCGCGCATCGCTCCAGCTATGTCTGCTGCGTGAACGTTCACATGTGCGTGGAAACACACAACGATCCCGCTTTCGCCGCAGTGGTCAACCAAGCTGACTTCGCCACGGCGGACGGTATGCCGATGTTGAACAAGCTGAACCGCGCGAACAGACTGGAGCAAGAACGCGTAGCCGGGAACGATATCATGCCCGCGCTCATGGCCGAGGCCGCAAGGCAAGGGTTGGGCGTGTTCTTCTACGGCGGGGAGAAAAGCGTACTGGATACCATCATCGCCCGTGCGGCCAACGAATTGCCGCGCTTGCGCATCAGCGGTGCGGAGTCGCCTCCGTTCCGTCCGCTTTCCGAGGCCGAAATGGTCCAGGCTGCCGAGCGCATCAACGCCAGCGGGGCGCACATCGTGCTCGTTTCCCTGGGTTGCCCGATACAGGAAAGGTGGATGGCCGCCATGAAAGGCCGTGTACACGCGATCATGCTCGGCATAGGCGGCGCTTTCCTGCTGTACGCCGGGAAGGATTCCCGGGCACCCAAATGGATGCGCGACCTTTCCTTGGAATGGGCCTACCGCCTGGTGCTTGAACCGCGCAGGCTTTGGAAACGCTACCTCTTCACCAACACCACCTTCCTCTGGCTCTCGGCCACCGA
>JANOPI010000405.1:0-8335 GCA_031421755.1 Flavobacteriales bacterium
TCTTATTTCTCGTGTACACCGCGAGCGCGAATGCCCAAGTGGCGTTTGGGCTGTTCGGCGGCATTTCAGAAGACCGGCTCTGGCAGACCGAACTGGCGCACGTGGGAGTGTTGGGGGAATTCCGCGTTCGCCATGTGCCCGGAGCCGTATTCAGGGGCTCGATCTGGATGAACCCGGAGCGCACCCGGTACACGGAGGTCTATGGTTATGTGGAGGAACCTGCGCCCCACCAATGGTTGGCCTTGGTGATCGACGAACGTATGCGGGCGATAGGCGCTGCGGTTGACCTGAAATTCCCATTCGAGTACAACGCCTGTTTGGACGGATACTATAAAGGTACCTACGTGCTGGTGGGGCTCAGTTACGCGCAACGCTGGCATACCATCGATCGCTGGGAGCAAGAGCGCGATGGCCGAACACGTTCCTTCCACGTGAACAAACTGATCAGCGAACCGATGGTGCGTGCCGGCTTTGGCGGGGAATGGAATTTCAAGTGGGGTGGGCCCTTCGTGGAAGGGCTCGTTACGGTTTCCGCGCCCGGGCTAGGCGCGCCTGCTCTGCGCTTTCCGGGTGCGGTCACGTTATCCATCGGTTATCGCTACAGCTTCGCGAAGCCGCTGGAGGTGGCGCCGTGATCGTGGCTCAGAACCGTACCACGCTCCGGCAATGATCACCGCGGCGGTCCGTTCCACCTGCGCATGGAGCGATCCTCAGCAGCACTCGCCGCGATCATGGCCACCCACGTGTTCGCGCAGATACACGCCGGTGCCGGGGCGGGCTGGACCCACTCCAAGGCACATGCGCAGGGCGGCCCACTGGTGAGCATGCTCGTTGAACGTCGCCGGCCCCTTTCAGCAACGCGTATCGTATTGGACGCACAGATCCCAAGCACCGCACAGACCAACTTCACCGACAATGGGAGTGGTCGGATGCTCTCGGCCGGCCAATGGAGTGACGGGCACATGCGCGCTGTGATGACCAGCACCACCTTGTCCATGGTCTCTGTTGCTGCTGACCATCTGTTCTTGATCGATACGGACCGGCCGGAAGACCGCATCGACATGCGGTTGGGACCCGGAATAGCGTGGGCATCCGAAGATGTGCGCTACGATCATCGGGTGGCTGACATCACTGCGGACACTACGGAGTTCTACCGCTTCGATCGCTCGCGTGGTGCGTGGAACATCCGGATCACACTCGGTGCGGCCTATCGCTTGCCCTTGGGCGAATTGCTGGTGGAAGCGACCACGGAGCTGCTCACCTTCGACGGCCGCAGGCAAGGTTTCGGTGGTTCCGCATGGCTGCAGCGGCAACTGTTCAGAGTAGCGGCGGTATTTCCCATCGGCGCGAAGGAATGACCACCCGCCCGCGCTTGCAGCGCGGGTGTGCGAGGTCGGCGCTTGTAGCGCCTCCGGATCACCCCTTCTGCTGCGCTCGGATAATGTTCAGCGCACCGCCCGCCTTGAACCACTCGATCTGCTGGGCATTGTAGGTGTGGTTGCACACGATCGTGTCGCTTCCGCCTGCCTGATGTGAGAAGACCAGCGTAAGCGGCTTGCCCGGCGCGAAGGACATGAGGTCCGTAAAGTCGATGCGATCGTCCTCCTGGATCTTGTCGTAGTCGGCCTCGTTGCTGAAGGTGAGGGCGAGCATGCCCTGCTTCTTCAAATTGGTCTCGTGGATGCGGGCGAAGCTTTTCACCAGCACAGCGCTCACGCCCAAGTGCCGCGGTTGCATGGCGGCGTGCTCGCGACTTGAACCTTCACCGTAGTTCTGATCGCCCACAATGATGCTCGGTGTGCCAGCGGCCTTGTAGGCGCGTTGGGTCGCGGGAACAGCACCATACTCCCCCGTCAGCTGGTTCTTCACCTTGTCCACTTCGCCGGTGAAGGCGTTGGTGGCCCCGATCAGCGTGTTGTTGCTGATGTTGTCCAAATGCCCACGGTAGCGCAGCCAAGGGCCGGCCATGCTGATGTGGTCAGTGGTACACTTCCCCTTCGCTTTGATCAACAGCACCGCACCTATGATGTTCTTGCCGTTCCACGCGGGGAAGGGCTCGAGCAGTTGCAGGCGTTCGCTGTCCGGCTTCACCACCACGTTCACGCTGCTTCCGTCGGCGGCAGGCGCTTTGTAACCGGCATCGCCCACGTCGAAACCGCGTGGCGGCAATTCGATGCCCTTGGGTTCATCAAGCTTCACGCTCACACCGTCCTCGTTGATCAACGAATCGGTAAGCGGGTTGAAGGTGAGATCACCGGCGATGGCGAGGGCGGTCACGATCTCCGGTGAAGCCACGAACGCGTGCGTGTTCGCGTTGCCGTCGTTGCGCTTGGCGAAGTTCCTGTTGAAGCTGGTGATGATGGAATTCTTGCGGTTCGGATCATCGGTATGGCGCGCCCATTGGCCGATGCACGGTCCGCAGGCATTGGCCAGCACCACCCCGCCCATGGCGTCGAAGGTCTTCAGCAGGCCATCGCGCTCGGCGGTGAAACGCACTACTTCGCTGCCGGGAGTAATGGTGAATTCGCTCTTCGTCTTCAGGTTCTTGTCGATGGCCTGTTGCGCGAGCGAGGCACTGCGGGTGAGGTCCTCGTAGCTGCTGTTGGTGCAGGAACCGATGAGGCCCACTTCCAGCTTCGCGGGCCAGCCGTTCTCCTTCACCGCAGCGGCGAACTTGCTGATGGGCCAAGCCAGATCCGGGGTGAACGGACCGTTGATATGCGGCTCCAGATCAGACAGGTTGATCTCGATCACCTGATCGAAATACGCTGCGGGATCTGCGTACACCTCCGGGTCGCCTTGCAGGTGCTCTTTGATCGTATCAGCCAGCGCCGCCACTTCCGCACGGCCGGTACCTTTCAGGTAGCGCGCCATGGAATCATCGTAGGGGAAGGTGGATGTGGTCGCCCCGATCTCCGCGCCCATGTTGGCGATGGTGCCTTTACCGGTGCAGCTCATGCTCTCCGCGCCCGGACCGAAATACTCGACGATGGCACCCGTTCCGCCTTTCACGGTAAGGATACCCGCCACTTTCAGGATCACATCCTTCGGCGAAGCCCAGCCGCTGAGTTTGCCGGTCAGCTTCACACCGATCAGCTTTGGCCATTTCAGCTCCCATGCGAGGCCGCTCATCACGTCGCAGGCATCCGCACCACCTACACCGATGGCGATCATGCCCAAGCCTCCTGCATTCACGGTATGGCTGTCCGTGCCGATCATCATCGCGCCGGGGAAGGCGTATTGCTCCAGCACCACTTGATGGATGATCCCCGCACCCGGCTTCCAGAAACCGATGCCGTATTTGTTGCTGATGCTCTCCAGGAAGTTGAAGACCTCGTTGCTCTTCAACAAGGCATCCTGCAGATCCTGCTTCGCCCCTACCCGCGCCTGGATCAGGTGATCGCAATGCACCGTGCTGGGCACGGCCACTTGCTTGCGGCCCGTGGTGCTGAATTGGAGCAGGGCCATCTGGGCTGTGGCATCCTGCATGGCCACACGGTCCGGCGCGAAATCGACGTAATCCTTCCCACGACCGAAGGCGGTGGTGGCATCCCCGTCCCAGAGGTGGGCGTAGAGGATCTTTTCGGTGAGGCTGAGCGGGCGGCCAACGGTTTTGCGGGCAGCGGCAACGCGCGAAGGGAAGCGGCTGTAGACCGCTTTGATCATATCGAGGTCGAAGATCTGGGACATCTGTGACTGGGCAGGGCTTGGTTCCGGCCGCGAAGGTATCTGCCCGACCGTTGGTTTCCAGTGGCCGGGCGTCGGTTATCGACAGTCCGACGAGGAGGATTTGGCCGATCGGCAAAGGCGGCTACCTTCACCGGGCTTTTCCACCAAAGCCACCCCAGATGCCGATCGCCTTCACCCGCCCACAAGCTTGGCAGAAGCGTTCCGTGCTGTTCGGGTCCTTGGCCATGCTGGTCGGTGCGACCGTTGCCTTTGGGCTCACCCCGGGGCCCCTGCTCTACCGCTTGGCGCTCGGGCTGGACATCGTGATCGTGCTGGCCTTGGGCGTGCTCTTCGTGCGCCTTACGCGAGCGGGGATGTTCGCGGAGTGATCAGCGCGGATCGCTCACTTCACCACTTTAATTGTCTGGGCGCCGGATCGATAACGGACGTGGATCGAAGCGCCGATACCGAGTTACATCAACGCTGGTGCCACCACCCGCACTGTTTCGGGATCATTCGACGATGAGTTTGGTGCCTGCCACCCACGTACCGCCGCTGATGAGGTGCAGGTGATAGAGACCATTTGCCAACCCCGAAGTCTGGAACGTGATCGCAGTGCTGCGCGATGAAAGCGACTGCTCTGCCATGAGTTTACCCTCGGTGCTTACAACGCACAATCGAAGAGCCTGCTTGCGCAAACCCTCCGGCAGCGTGACTTGGACGCTTACCTCTCCGCTACTGGCCACGGGGTTGGGTGATACCTCCCTTCCGCAGGGTCTGCGCCACGCGACCCTGCGCACAGTACTCCGCTCGCATGCTTCATTCGATGATCAGTTTGGTGCCGCTCAGCCACGTGCTGCCGCTGGTGAGGTGAAGGTGATAGAGACCACCCGCCAACGTGCCAAGGTCCAATGCATTCTCGCCGCGCACCGCGCGTTGCACCAATACCTCTTGCCCTTGTGCGCTCACCAGCCGCAAGCGCAGATCCACCTCACCCCCTACCCCTCTCCCGAGGAGAGGGGAGTTCGAAGGCAGCGTGACTTTCACAGTGGTACCGCCGTGGGCGGGGTTGGGATACACCACCAACGCATCCTTCAAATTGGTGGCCTGCACGGTGATCACCGTGCTGAAGTCATCGCAGCCGGGAATGATGCAACCCAAGCTGTCGACCTTGAGCACCCACACATCTTGATTGGAGCCTGATGGTTCGACGCCATCAATGGCACCGTACACAGCGCCTACGGCGATGAAGCCGCCATCACTCGTGGGAGTCACGTCATTGAAAATGCCCGTGCTGTTGTGCGTCACGCTATCAGTGTACCAATAATGGCGGAGCCAGATGCTATCCCCTTCGCTGGTGGTGCGCAGCAGGAAGCCATCGTTGTACGGCGTTATCGGTTGGCTGAAGCCGCAGGAGATCAGGTCGCCGCCGGGCGCGACCTCTTTCACCTGGTTCACGATGGCCGTGAATGAAGCCGTGTCGTATGCCATGTCCCAGAGAACAGTGCCCAGACTGTCCACCTTCACCAGTTGCGGCTGATGGTCCGACGCGATGCCGTTCGGTAGGCCGCTACCGTAAACGAAGTTGCCATCAGCGAGGGTGGTCACCGCGGCCCGGCCAAGGTCGGCGAACTGGGTGCCGTTGGTGATCTCCCATTGCACATTGCCAAGACTATCACAGCGCATGAGCCACGGGTCGTATGAATCGGTCCCTACACCCTTTACGCCGCCCAGATAATACCCGCCGCCCGGTGCAGAGTCCACAGCAAAGAGATAATCCTCCCCTTGTTCAGTGCCATAGGTCCTTACCCATTGAAGCAAACCCGCACTGTCCGTTTTGAGCAGAAAGCCCTGATGAACCTCGTTGATGTACGCATCACCGACCAGCACGAAACCACCATCGTTCGCGCGGCCTATCTGGCGACCGAGATAGTCCGTAAGCGTATCGATCTGCACAATACCGATCGCCTCTCCATTGGCATTGAACCAATAGAGTGCAGGTACCTGGATCCATCCTGCCGCGAATGTGCTGCCACCGATCACAAACCGGCCATCCGACAGCCGCACCATGGACCCCATCATGCCCGGATAGGTAAGTAGTGTAGTGGTATAGATGTGGTCCGCATTGACAATCTCTCCACTGGCATCCACGATCAGCAAGGTGACCGTAGAGCTGTAGTACAGCGAATCCACCCAATCAACCCAACCACCGTTGCTGGATATGATGAATTCACCACTATCATTCTCAAGCACTGCCCATCCCACTTGGTAGTAACCTGAACCGATCGTATCGAACCGGGTACTGAAGCCCTGCGCCATTGCACGGGAGCCAGTGCTCCCGTGCAATAGGCATACAAGGCCGACGAGGCCAAGCATGTTCCACATGGCTCAGCGCGCTACGATCAACTTGGCGGTGCCAATGGTGTAGCCATCGGCGCGCAACCCAAAATCTGGCGCGAGCGTCCACGCTCGTGTCTGTGATCGATCCTTACTCGTGTTCATTCGATGATGAGTTTTGCACCCGCTACCCAAGTACCGCCGCTGATCAAGTGCAGGTGATAGAGACCATTTGCCAACCCCGAAGTCTGGAACGTGATCGCAGTGCTGCGCGATGAAAGCGACTGCTCTGCAATGAGCTTACCCTCGGCGCTCACAATGCACAATCGAAGAGCCTCCTTGCGCAGGCTCTCCGGCAGCGTGACTTGCAAGCTTACCTCGCCGCCGCTGGCCACGGGGTTGGGCGATAGGGCCAACGCACCCTTCAAATTGGTGATCTGCGTCGTGATGCCCATGGGGATGTTGCAGCCGGGCTCGATGCAACCGAGGCTGTCCACCTTCACGATCCAGATATCCTGCGAGTAACCGGGCGGATAGGGCGTACCCAACTCATTATAGGCCGTACCGCACGCGATGAACCCGCCATCCAGCGTGGGCACTACGTCATTCAGCGAGCCCTGGCCGTTGGACATCAAAGAGTCTTGATAGACGAACGTGCGCATCCAGAGGCTGTCACCATTGTCAGCGGTGCGGAACAGGATGCCATTATAGTCACCTTGCTGGGTGTCGTACAGAACTCCAACCGCCACATGGCCTTCACCGGGCGAAACTTCCTTGGCGATGAGCAGGGTCATTTCTAAGCCCATGTCTCCATAGTGCCGCTCCCAGATCAGGTCACCATCGCTGGCCTCCAATTCCGCCATGTAGCAGAACTGATCCCCATTTTCCACGAGCGTTGTTTCACCGCAGATCAAAGGGTTCCCATTCGTCTTCGTCGTCAATCGGGCACCTTCGTTGCCGAACTCGCCGCCCCAGATCCGCTGCCATACCGTATCACCCATGGCATCGACGCGGATCACCCATTTCCTGCCATATGGGCCATCCGGAGCATACCCGTACTGACCACTCATGAAGAACCCATCATCCGCTGTTGTGTCAACATAGAACGCCCGATCCTGGTGTTCATCACCGTACATGCGGCTCCATAGCGCCGCCCCCGTGCTGTCAGTGCGGATCAAGGACGCGTCCGGGGTACCGGCTGATTCCGTTTCGCCCACGAGCAGGAAATCGCCGTTCTTGCATTCGATCGCTTGGCGACCAGCGTTGAATAAGCTTGAATCACCATATTCGGCAAGAAGAGTGATCGTACCTGATGCGTCAATGATCCAAAGAGCCGGGCGATGCACTTCGGGCTCTGAAAAAGTACCACCACCCGCCACAAAACCACCATTGCCACGAGGAGCCATGCTATTCCATGTGCCGGGGAACAAGGCATGCCACTCATAGTAGGAGGTGTCCGAGACAAGAACCACACCTTCCTGGTCTATGAGAAGCGTACACACAATGGGGTTGTAGTAAAAACTGTCCACTGTGATCAATTCCGTGTTGCCCAAGACCAGGAAGTTCTCACCGCTGGGCTCTATGCTATATCCCTCCTGGGCCAGGGATTGGCCGATGGTGTCATATCGCTTGTTGAAGCCTTGCGCCAGCGCATGGCCCCACCCGCAGGTGAGGCCATGCACCAGTGCAATGCACGCGATGAGTTCGCGCGATTTCATCGCTTAGCGGGCGAGTTCGAATTTGAACAAACCGATCCGGAGTTCCTCGCCGGTCAAAACAGCCGCGTACAAACCGGGCGCGAGGGCTCCGGTCTTCACCTCCACGATGGCCGTCGCCGTGTTGATGCGCTGGCTTGCCACCTCCCTGCCGAGCGGATCGAATACCTGCACCATTCCGGACTCCATGCCCTCCGGCAATTTCACCACGACATACACCACGTCCTGGTGCTTGGCCGGATTGGGGTACACCGCCAAAGGACCTTCCACGGCCACTGGGTCGCTTGCCGATGCCTCCGCTTGCATGTTGCGGTTCTCCATGGGCAGCAGGATGCGCTCCGGGTTGGCGTCTGGGTCGAACAGGCGCAACCAGCCCTGCGCGGCGAACATGCCTGCACCCTCGTTGTCAGCGAGCCATTGCAAACGCTCGCGCACGGCAGGCGGCGCATCGGCAAGCGGCGTGCCCGCAAGTTCAAGCTCCAGGCTCATGCCCAGCACCTCCAGGGCACCATTTGGTTCCGGCACATCGTTCAGGCCGTCTGCGATGGCTTTCGCTGCGACCAAGTCGCCCTTGGCCATGAGCAGGTGGATGCGCGTCCAAGGCGTGCCCATCT
>JANOPI010000406.1:0-5935 GCA_031421755.1 Flavobacteriales bacterium
TGCTTGATTTCCTGATAGAGGACCTTCAAGCCATGCCCGCTTCGGTAAGGTCGATCGAAAAAGGCAAACGCATCATGGCGCTATTGGATGCGGGTCACGGTTCCTGTGTACTACGCGAACATGAACCTGCTGGTGCAGTTCAAGAGACGCTCCTGCACTTCCATGGAACGCGGTACACGATACACGCGTGGTGCGTGATGCCCAACCATGTGCATGTCCTCTTCCAGCCGATGCAAGGCTGGACAATGAGCCGTATCGTGGCTTCCTGGAAGATGTTCTCCGGCAGGAAGATCAATGACTGGAAACGGGCGAACGGGCTGTTGACGGTTTCGTGCGGTGAGGGTCTGGACATGCAGCGGGCCGGACAGGAGTCCGGCGGTCCGGCCGGACGGGAGTCCGGCGCACCCAGCTTGTGGCAGCGCGAATACTACGATCGCTACATCCGGGACGAAGCCCATTATCGGAACGCCATCGACTACATCCATGAGAATCCCATGAAGGCCGGACTGGTGGAAAGAGCGGAACAATGGCTCTTTTCCTCGGCAGGTATCGGCGGGACTGACAGGTCGAACGCGATCGGGCTGTAGCGCACCGGCACTCGTTTGACCGGACATGGCATCCGCGCTCTCTGGTTCTCAACCGGTGACAGTCCGAACACGAGGATACCCGCCATGTCCTTGATTCATCCCGCTCCGTCCTATTTGGAGATGGGCGCTGGTGAACGGCACGATAGCCTTGTTCCGGACTTCCGCTTCCGCTCAACCCGCATGACCATGAAAACGCCGCTCGCACTCCTCGTGCTCATCTCTTCGACGGGGAGCACCGCCGCCCAATCCATCCAATGGATGCGCGACGCCGGATCAACACCGTTCTCCGCCAACGAGCATGGTGCTGCGATCGACACGGATGCGGACGGGAACGCCTACGTGCTCGGTCATCTGTCCATCAACAGCCAGTTCTCCGGACTCGCCGTACAAGCGCATGAAGATGGTTGCATAGCGAAGTACAGTGCTTTCGGAACGGTGCAATGGGTGCGCACGTTCGGTGGTCCAGGGTTCGTTGACATTCAGGAGACCGCTGTGAAAGTCTCAACGGCCGATAACGCGGTGTATGCCTGCGGCCAGATGCGCACGCAGATCGCGAACCCCACGGTGTACTTCGGTACAGATTCGTTCACCTTCAACGGCAACAGCCTGCACGCTTTCCTGGTGAAGTTCGACCTCGACGGGAATTTCCAATGGATGCGACATGGCGGTGGCACACCGTATGGCGCACGCTTCAACGATCTCGATATCGACGAACAGGGGCGCATCGTAGCTGTTGGTTCCGCAGATGGCACCAATGTGTTCGACGGACAGACGATGATGTCCAACGCGAACATGGGCGTGCTTGCCCGCTACCTGCCTGATGGAACGCTCATCGACCTGGTGCAACTGGCTGACAGCGCCAGCAGCCAACAGGCAACGGCGGTGGAGGTCGCGCCCAGCGGGAACATTTACGTGGGTGGTGCCTTTTGGGGGGACCTTCAATTGGACGGCTCAACAGTGAACGCGCCAACATCCAGCACCTTCACCCTGAAGCTGAACGATGCGCTGACCGGCCAGTGGATCACAGCGGGCGGCGGTAACAACACCACCTATGGTTCTTGGCTCGAAGGCCTGGCTCTCGACGCGGCGGAGAACTGCTACATCGCGGGTGAATGCAGCGGTGACACAGTGAGGTTCGGCACGCATTCCTTCATCGGCCATTCGTTCTACGACGACGAGGTCTTCACGGCGAAGCTGGACCCGAACGGCGTTGTGCAGTGGCTGCGGCGCGGCGGAAGCGAACAGAACGACGAGGCCTTGGACATCATCGCCGACGCGCAAGGCAATACCGTGATCACCGGATTTCTCGGTGGCAATATCCCGTATGCCGACTTCGATGGCCTCCATGTGGATATCGTTTCGCAGAGCATCCATTGTTTCATCGCGCGCTATGATGCGAACGGGCAGCTCATCTACGCCGAACGCATGGGCGGCGGATCGGATGATGTCGGCTTCGGTCTAGCGCTCGCCAACGACAGCACCTTCTTCCTCACCGGCTCCACATGGGGATCGACCCAGTGGCTCAATTGGAATTACGTTTCGTGCTGCGCGGATCCGAACCTGTTCATCGCGAAGGTCCATGACCTGTTCAACGAGCTCAGCACAGGTGCCGGTGAAGCAGCCGACCCGGCATCCACCATCACGCCTACGCCGAACCCGGCAAGCTCCACGTTGTGCATCAATGGCCTGCCCGCGAACGCGACCTGTCAGGTGTTCAATTCCGCTGGTGCCCGAATGGCCGTCTCGCCCGTGGCGCATTCGATCGATGTTGGCAAATGGCCTGACGGGCTGTACTTACTCCACGTTAGAGGTCGCGCACCGGTCCCATTCATCGTTCAGCATTGACCCGTTCCCGGCAGTGGCTGGGCGCACGATCAGTGATCCGCGCAGGTCGAATGCTCAACATTCTTTCACTATCTTTCAATACATACTGAAACTTCCGTGACTATGGACTACGTTTGATGCCTCGGCTTCGCTCGGCCGGACAAACGTTGAAGCCATGGACCTGAAGGAAGCACGCGAGAAGTTCATCGAGGCCTGGGGCGCGTTCGGCAGCGCGTGGGGCATCAACCGGAGCATGGCGCAGGTACACGCGCTCCTGCTCATCAGCCATGAGCCGCTGAGCTCCGAGGATGTGATGGACCAACTCAACATCAGCCGCGGCAATGCCAACATGAACCTGCGCGCGCTGATCGACTGGAGCTTGGTGCGACGTGTGCTCAAATCCGGTGAGCGGCGCGAATTCTTCGAGGCCGAAAAGGACGTTTGGAAAGTCGCTACACACATTACCCGCGAGCGCAAGAAGCGCGAACTGGAACCGCTGGTGCGCCTGCTCGATGAACTGGAGGACATCCCGGGTGCCACACCCGAAGCGAAGAGCTTCCGCAAGATGACCCACGACCTGCATGACCTCACCACCCGCTTGGACACCCTGCTCGACCACAGCACGCGCCGCGATGTGCAGTGGTTCGTGAAGGCCGCTTCCACTCTGTTGAAATGAACGAAATGAATTTCTGGATAAGGACGGGATGATCTGCAGGCCAGGCTGGTGCCTGGCGGACCGTTCCTTTTTTTTTTGACCAACATATTTCATTACTTCCTGAAAATACAAGTCTCACGATCCAGAACCATGAGCAACGCGATACCGGGTCGAGCCCGGTATGACAACAACGGATGAACCTCAACCTCCTCAGCTACGCGCTCTTCTTCCCGGCCATGGTGGGGATAGCGGTGTACGTGGCGCAAGTGTGCCATCGGAACGGTCGGTCGTGGATGCTGAGGATCTTCGACCATGAGGTACACTTCGTTGATGCGGTGAACAACATCCTGCGCGTCGGTTGCTATGTGGTGAATGCCGGGTACATCGCCGTGGTGCTGAGTTTGTGGGAACCGGTGACCACATTGCCGCAAATGCTCGGCGTGCTGAGCCAACGCATCGCCCATATCCTGTTCACCCTCGCCGGGCTGCACTACCAGAATATCGCCGTGCTCCTCATCTGGAGCCGGATAAGGGCGCGAGATCTCGCGCCCCAACGTCAAACCTTCAACACACAAACGCCATGACCAGCAAGATCGTCCTCGCGTACTTCATCTACCTGCCGCTCGCACTGGGCCTTACCCTTTACGTGGCCCGCACACTCTTCACCAACGGCCGCATCTTCATGCTCGACATCTTCAAGGGCAAGGAGGATATCGCCAACGCAACGAACAAACTGTTCGAGGTCGGGTTCTACCTGATGAACATGGGTTTCGCACTGCTGATCCTGAAGATCGACCCGGGAGAACGCTACACTTGGGATGCCGCACAGAGCCTGAACGTGCTGGTGACAACGAACACCCTCGACTCCCACCAAGAGCTCGTGGAAGTGCTGGCCAATAAACTCGGCGGCTTCGCGATCTACCTCGGTGTGATGCTCTTCCTGAACCTCTTCCTGTTCTTCCGCGGAAGGATGAAGAGCCGCCAGAGCATGATGGAACAACTTGTTCCGGTGATCGTCGCAACCGATGAATCGAACAGAACGCGATGAAACCCTCCTCCATTTTCGCAGGCTGGAAGTCTGCGCTACAGAGCCGCACGGATGCCATCACCTACCAGCGTAACATCGCCTTGCTCGGCTTCGGCAAGGCGATGATCGACCTGATGACGATCACGCTCGCAACGGAGGTGAGCCCCCGCCTGGTCAGCCTGGCCTGGGTGAACCCCCTCGTGCTCGTAGAGCCTTGGCTTGAAGGACGGGTCCCCACGATCACCTGCCTGAGCACGCTGGTACTCTTCGCCGGATTGGTCTGGAATACCGTGCATCGCTTGCGTGATGCGGGGTATGCGCATGCGCTCGGGCTGCTCGCGGCGTTGCCGTTCATCGCGCCCGCCGTAGCCGTTATTGCCTGTCTTCTCCCTTCCAAACGCCGCACGGTGTGGGACCTGGTGTGACCCGAGCAGCGGCGCAGGGGGCGGATCCGTCTATTTTGCCACGCGATGCTCCCGCCCCGATCTCTTCAAACCCTTTGCGCATGGGTGCTCACAATGCTCTTGATGCCCAGCGCCACCGTGGCCCAACAGAGCACCTATGAGATCCTGAAAGGCGGCGAGATCGTGGGCAGTGTCGCCTCGTCACGCATACGCACGGGGGAACACACCTTGTACATACTGAGTTCCTATTCGATGATCAATGTGCTCTGGAAGCAGACGGTGATCTCCACTATGACAACGGAATACACAGGGACCGAACTACGTGCGTGCATGACCAGCATCAGACTGAACGGTTCCCTGCGCGACTCCAGTCACATGGCCGCGGATGCCAATGGCTTCCGTTGCCACGTTTTCCCCCAACCGCCATTCCATCGCAAACAGACTTCTGCATGGACCACGGCGCGCATGTATTACGAAGAGCCGATCGGGCAACAGCACATCTTCGTGGAAAGCGTGCTGACTCCTTGCACCTTGACCCTGCTGGGCCCCGGCAACTACCTGCTCACCTTTCCCAACGGTGCCACCAGCCGGTATGTCTATAAGGCCGGACAACTGCAGGAGATCCACGTGGACCGCACCTTCATCAACCTCCTCTTCCGGCGGAAGCACGATTGACAACCTCCGCTCCTCCCCGGGGCTGAACCGTTCATGTAAGCTGAACCACCGGGCACCACCGCTCCGGTACTTTCGGGGCCGTTGGCCCAGCGACCGTCCACCACATTGGAAGCGTCTCGACTGCGCTCGACCTGACACGTCGCGATGCTCGAACTGAAGTCCATCCGCAAGTCGTACCGCACGGGAACCAACGTGCTGGACGTGCTCAAGGGCATCGACCTGCACATCGGCAAGGGCGAGCTCGTGAGCATCATGGGGCAGAGCGGTTCGGGCAAAAGCACCTTGCTGAACATCATCGGCATCCTGGACCACCAGGATAGCGGTACATACCACTTGGACGGCATGGCCATCGGGGGGCAGACCGAAACGGAAAGCGCCATCCTGCGCAGCAAGTACATCGGCTTCGTCTTCCAGAGCTTCAACCTGATCGCCTACAAGACGGCCGTGGAGAACGTGGCCTTGCCGCTCTACTACCAAGGCGTGGCCCGCAAAGTCCGCAACGAGCGTGCCCTCGCCATGCTCGAAAAGGTCGGCATCCGCGAGTGGGGTCATCACATGCCCAACGAGCTCAGCGGAGGCCAGAAACAGCGCGTAGCCATCGCCCGCGCACTGGTGAGCGACCCGAAGATCATCTTGGCCGACGAACCCACCGGTGCCTTGGACAGCAAGACCAGCCATGACGTGATGGAGCTGCTCAAAAGCGTGAACCGCGAACTGGGCCTCACCGTAGTGATCGTAACACACGAGCGCGCGGTCGCTGCCG
>JANOPI010000407.1:0-4071 GCA_031421755.1 Flavobacteriales bacterium
GCACAAAGGCCAAAATGAGGGATGCAACCGAGCAACACATGAACCGCATCGTTCAGGACAAGGAACTGGTCATGTCCTTCTTCGAAGACCCAGCCGTCAGCTACGCCGCATAGAAATGGAATCGTGCCGACTCAATAAATAGAAGATAGACACCGCTGGCCAAATTTTCAACCGCCGCATCCCGTTGTCCGGCGCTGGCCAGATCAGCTACCGGTCGGCCCAAGCAATCGTACAAGAGCCATCGCACCGTAGTTCCATTATATCCGTACGGAGTGACCAAAGCCAACTCATTAGCGGCCAGAGCTTCTCGTTTGGAAACACTGAACGCAGTTGCCAAGGTCTTCTCGGCCGGGCAGTTCGGCCCATCCTCAGGAGGCGGTATGTGCAATGCGCATTCACAGGAATCACATTCCCCAGTGTCATCAGCGCACATGTAGTAGGCTGCCATTGGATCCATGTACGGTTCAGGGCAGATCCCATAGAAGGGGAATGCGCTGGTAGGCTCGGGGTCGAGAATAAGATTATTGGCGAAGGTGCCAGGGACCGAATCCGGCCACGAGAAATGGTCGATTGCTTGATTGATCTGGATGTCGGTTGAGATCATGGTCCACATATAGGTGCTCGGGTAGTGCAGCGTCAGGACGTCAACTTCCACATTTACAAATTGGCCGGAATACGCAGTGTATTCACCACCAGGCAGTGAATCACCAGGGAGATGAGCACCCTCGTACGAGTATGTACACCCCAACATCTTCGCATGGTAGTTCGGCAGCCCTGGCAAAGCCGGACCACCATGGATCGCGAAGGGCATCAACCGACAATAGGTCCGGAAAGTGCAAAGATCAAATGTCATACCGCCATGGCCGCCGTCCCGATCGACTTGTATCATGTGGTCATAGCCTCCCCAATCGTGCCAACTCATGCTGTAGCGCACGTCATCCACCGGGTCGTAGTAGGTCTCGTCAAATTCGCACAGGTAGAACTGGGTACGGTCCTCCAGGTCGCCGCTGAGTTGGCAATCGAATATGGCCACGGTCCTGCCATGTATCCTGCAGTAGTCGAAGTGCATTTCGGGAGCGTGGGGCCACAAGGCCACCCCGCCTTCCGAGCCGATGAAGATGCAACTCAAGAGCCGGAAGGGTCCAGGCACGTAGGGCAGATAGGCTGCACCAACGTCCGATATCAGACCGAAGCCCTTGTTGTATTTGAAGGTACAGGCCGTGAACGTGCCATTCCCGATCGGTGCTGAATCAAACGGGAGTATGAATTCATGGTACTCGATATCCACCCCGGCACCCGGCTGGGAACGCACCAGATAGGTCCCGTTCAGCTCGAACAGGCAATGAGCGATGTTCACCCCGGCCCCTCCCATCCACGACAATCCGTTGCGGCCATTGCGCGAAAAAGAGCAATCATGGATCTCGATGCGCATATCTGCGGCATGCGTAAAAACGCTGTCCACGTTGGCCAGGATGAACATGCCGTCCTAGCAGAACTGGAACACGTTCAAGTGATCCAAGTCAAGCTCCCAGCTATCGTTCAGGACGATCCCGGTGTGTTGCAACTGGGTACCCTCACCACCGTTGGGTGCCCCTCCGATCCACACGTTGTTCATGTTGCCATCGAGCGTGAGGTCGGTAATACTGACATACGAGCACCGCTCCAGATGGATGCAGATGCCGATGGTGGTCATATCCTCCACCGTGGCGCAGGCCACGCCGCAGGGATACAGAAGGGCATCGCCGGTGGTATGATCGAAAGCGCCGTAGTATAGGCGATCGTCGTACTTGATCCGGGTATCCGACCCACCGACAAGGTTCAGGTTCGCGCAGTCCTTGAAATGCAGCGGCGTCCGGCCTTCTTTGTAAAAGTCAGGCGATATACCCGGATCCTGATGGCCCACGATGTACAACCCATCATCGAAATGCAACTCACCATTGCCCCCGCGCGCCGTGAACCATTCAGCGGCGGCCTCGAAGGCGAAGTGATCGGAGCAGGTGTTGTCCGGCACGGCACCGAACATAGATATGTGCATCACCGCATATTCGTCGGGGTTCGGGTCGGCAGGGGTGAGCGCCGTTTCTGAACATTCGCTCGCAACGGCGCACAAAGCGTTCGCGAGGAAAAGGACCCCGAGTGAAAAGCGATAAGCGTTGGTCATGAACAGGGGACGTTGGTCATGGTGATGGGTCACGTTCAAAGCTATACGGAATTTTGGCGTTCGGCCGACTTGGTTTGACCTGCCGTCAGGGCGTTATGTACCGGCCCTGAGATCCGCGCACATGGTGTGTTGATGTATGCAACAGAACCGCATATTTCCCGCGACCTCGGGAGGGTTGGACGCCGAGGGGGTCGACGGTTGTTCCTGCAAAAGTGCAGGCTTAACAAACGATCCGCACCCGCTCCTGCACCATGTGCGAGACTTCCGGGTATGGGAAGCTTCGCCCTCTTAGCGCTTGGTGGCCAACGCGTTCTTCAAGGCCAGCACGTACAGGTCGAACAGTTGTGCGCCCGTTAGCCCGGTGCGGCGGTCGAATCCTGTTTGCCAGGCCTTGCTGTCGATGACCTGGTCGTGGGTCGCACGATCCATGTACTTGGCGGTGCGGTTGCCCCGTCCGTCAAAAGTTTCCACCGTGATCCGCAAGGAGAACGCACGCACATTCGGGCCGCGGCCACTCGGCGGCTTCCGCCAAGTGGCGGTCATTTGGGCTTCCACCTCTACGATGAGCCCGAATTTCCCGTCAGCCAGGATGTGTTTCACTTTCCGGTCAGGGAATCCGGTGATGCGCTCCGGCCCACCATCTGCGATCGTACCGTCCACGTTGAGCGTTTCGATGGTGCAGTCCAAGGCCTTGTTCAGCTCCGTGATGGTGTAGGTGTAGATCGTGTCAGCGGTCGGCACCGTGACCACTGCGCCGTCGGGGCCGTTGAAGACATACACGGTGCTGGTATCGCTCCAGATGGAATACGCGGTATCCGCCGTCCAGAAGCGGAAGCGGGAGATCGTGGCGTTCTGGGCGTGGAGGGCCGCCATGGCGAGAAAGGATACGCTGAGGAGAAGTTGCCGGGTCATGGGGTGAAAATTAGCCGCTGCGGCCGATCCGCGAGCAGCTATCACAACGCACCGGTTCGCAAGTCCACGGGATTGCGGTCCTCCTGGTGCGGTCGCCCGACCAACTTGCGCTGGAACGCACCTATCGAATGACCCCGACCCTGCTGCTCTCCATTGTCTTCGGCTACTTCCTCCTCTTGCTCGGCATCGCTTGGTACACCAGCCGGGGCGCCACGGAACATGCCTTCTACAGCGGGGAGCGCAAGAGCTTGTGGTGGGTGGTGGCCTTCGGCATGATCGGCACCAGCCTCAGCGGTGTCACCTTCATCAGCGTGCCGGGCGCGGTGATGAAGAGCCACTGGTCCTACCTGCAACTGGTGATCGGCTTCGCCATCGGGTACTGGATCGTGGCGGGCATCCTGCTGCCGCTCTACTACCGCATGCAGCTCACCAGCATCTACGGTTACCTGCGGGAGCGCCTGGGTATGGTCAGCTACCGCACCGGTGCCTCATGGTTCATCCTCAGCCGCCTGATGGGCGCCACCCTGCGCATCTATGTGGTCCTCAATGTGATCCATGCCTTCACCCTGAGCGGTATGAATATCCCGTTCTGGCTCACCGCCGCCGTTGTGATGCTCATGATCGTGCTCTACACCTTCCAAGGCGGGGTGAAGACCATCGTGTGGACGGACACGCTGCAGACCGTGTTCATGCTCGCCGCACTGGTGGGCACCATCGTCTTCATCGTACACAGCCCGGGCATGGAAGGGTGGGGGAGCATGCTCTCCTCCAGCGGCATGATGGGCGTGTGGAATGTGGACTGGAAGAGCGACGGCTACTTCCTGAAGCAGGTGCTCAGCGGGGTGTTCATCACCATTGTGATGACCGGTCTGGATCAGGAGATGATGCAGAAGAACCTCAGTGTGCGCACAGTGGATGGCGCGCAGAAGAACATGCGTGTGTTCAGCGTCGTGCTCCTCGGGGTGAACGTGCTTTTCCTGCTGCTCGGGGCGCTGCTC
>JANOPI010000408.1:0-18880 GCA_031421755.1 Flavobacteriales bacterium
ATGTTCGGTAAGCTCAAGGATTGCTCCAGGGTGAACTGGACGGTCGTGGAACCGACACACCCGTTCGCGCCCGTAACCACCAGCGTGTACTGGCCGCCGTCTTCAGCAAGAATGGGATTGTCACTGATCGGCGCACCATCCAAGAACCACTGGAATGTTTCACCCGGCAGCAGGTCCATGGCCAGCAAGACGATCGTATCACAATCATTTACGAAGTTGATCCCTCCACTGAACGCAGGCCCGCCGTTCATCGATATCCACGCGCCGGGAGAGGGCAACACGGTCACATAGATCGAATCAGTCGCCGAATAACACCCATTGTCCGCGATCTGGGTGCGCCAATACCAGCCGCTGGAGCTCACCTCGATCGAATCCGTGACCGTCTGTCCGGTATTCCAGTGGTCCACGATATTCCACGAGACCGTCATGGCCGTATCGCATCCATCGCCTGGGTAGTAATAGCGGTGGATCGTGTGGTCCCACCATAAAGACACTTCTGAGCAGACAACGATATCGTTGGCAGTGCTTCCCGGAGAACCATACACCAGGATGTCCCGGAAAGAACGATCGCATCCTGTGCCCTCTCGGACGAACGGATCATACGGTTCGCGGCTGTCCACATACCCGCGCGCGATAAAGCCGTCGGATTCACCGGAGCTTTCAAGGGCCTCGTAGCTCGTATAGAACACATCGCCGCAGTAGGTGCTCGCCCCTTCAGCAAAAGGCGGGCATGGTCCGAATTCCTCGCCCCATCCGTCGCCTTCGCTGGGGAAGATGAGCAACTCATTGAAGGCTCCGCAGAACACCAGTTCCCCGTTGCTCAGGGCAGTGATGCCTCCACCGCTTTTCTCCTCATGACCACCGAATTGCTGGGCTTCGGCCAAGGCCAGCGTCTGTGCATCGTGCTCGGTGAGGAAGAGGTCCTCCACCCCTACGGCGGTGAAGATGCCCGTGGCGTTATAGTGCGTTTGCAGGTCCGCGAAGCCACAGATGAATTCACCGTAAACACCGGCGGTACCGCCCTGCTGGTATAGGCCGGTGGCATGCACAGCGTTCACCGAGCCGATCGCGCGGCCGCTCTCGAACTCGCCGTCCGTGGTGCAACGTAGGAGGAAGTACGCGCTGGGCTGCGTGCTGGGAACCGTATTGGGCGCGCTGTCGTGGAAGGTGAGCGTGCCCTCCACATCGCCGCAGATGAACACGCCGCCCGCATCGCCCAGCAGCAGATCCACGGGCTGTTGCAGCGCGGCATCACCGATCCGCCGGAACCATTGCTCTTGCCCACTGGCGGAGAATTTCACCAGGTAGAGCTGGTTCAGCGCCGTGTTCGGGTGCGGCGTGCCGAAGGATATGCTGCCGCTGTAAAGACCGTAGGCGTAAACCGCACCGCTCGCGTCCACGGCCACGTCAGCGGCCTGATCGTCGCGCTCGGCGATGCCTTGCATGAACCATTCAGCCGTACCGTCCGCCGTGTAGCTGGCGATGAAGACATCCGAGCCCGGCTGGGAGGTATTGGGATCGATGGTGCTGGTGAAGGTGCCCGCATCGAACACACCTGTGCCCCGGAATTCGCCGGTGACCAGCACGCGCCCGTCAGCGCCTACGGCCACGCCCGCCGCGCGGTCCGTGTAGGCGGCGCTTCCGCCCGTGCGCACCCAGAGCAGCGCCCCGGCTGAGGAGAGTTTGGCCACGAAGAGGTCCGTACTTCCCCCCTGCGCCGTTACCGTGGTGCCGAACAGATCCGCCGTGCCGGTGAACTGGCCGCACACCACCACTGAACCGTCCGGCGCCGCGCACACCTTTCCCGGAAAGTCGAGCCCCGCCCCGCCGGCCTGTGCTACCCATTGCACGAGCCCGTCAGCAGACTGTTTCACCACGAAGACATCGCTCAATCCTTGCGATACCATCGGCTGGCCCAGCACCGAACTGCCCGGGCCGAATTCCCCGGTAGAGAAGATCGCATCACCGGGGCCGGCCTTTACGTCCACGGCGCGCTCGTTGCCCAAGCCGCCACACGTGCTCGCCCAGTGCTGCGCCGTGGTGATGCCGGCCCACATGGTAAGCGCTGTCAATGTGATGGATCGCATCTTGCGGTGAAGCAAGGTACGCGCGGGGGCGATCCAGTCGGACACCGATCCACGAATACAGGTCCGACCGTTCCGGATCGGCCATTCACGGCTTCGCGTGCGCTCTGGCAGAACGGGTGCTGGTAGTGTACCCGTCCGGATCTTGCGCCGCCCGCTACCTTGCCCGCATGCCGTACGAACCGCAAAACCCATCGCGCATGGCCCTGCTCCGCTTGGCCTTCGATGACCCGGCGCTGGAGGCGGAATTCTGGAAGCAGCAGAACGCCGCCACCGTGGACCAGGTGCGCCTGGCCTCGGTGTTGGGCATCGCCATCATGGGCTTTTTCGGGGTGCTCATCCACAGCGTGATCACGCGCGGAGCTATGAGCGACTACATCCTGCGCTACGGCCTGGGCATCCCTTCCATCCTGCTGGCCCTGGTGCTCACCTATACCCGCCACATGCAACGCAGCCGCCAGTGGAGCTTCGGGCTCGGCGTGTTCATCAGTTGCCTGGTGGTGAACCACGACATCCTCTTCACGGACCTGCCCACGGACTGGGTTCACGCGGCCAACATGCTGGTGGTCGCGTTCACCTTTACGTTCTTGGCCCTGCCCTTTCGGCTCACCCTGCTGCTGGGCCTGTTCCAGACCTTGCTGTACGAGGCGACGCTGGTCCACCGCGTGGGCTTCGACTGGTTCTACATCGCCTATTCCAACGCCTTCTATCTCTCGGTGCTGTCCACCAGCGCCACCGCCGGGTTCATGCTGGAGAAAAGCTACCGGCGCAACTTCCTGCAAGCGCGCAAGCTGGATGAGCAGCGCGCACTGGCCGAACAGAACCACGCCCTCAGCGATGCCTTGCTGCTGAACATCCTGCCCGCGCAGGTGGCCCAACGGCTCCGCGAGAACCCCGGGGTGATCGCTGAACGCCACGATGAAGTGACCGTGCTCTTCGCTGACCTGGTGAACTTCACCGGACAGAGCCACGGCGTGGAACCCGAAACGCTGGTGCGCCACCTGGACCACATCTTCTCGCGCTTCGACACCGTGATCGATGAACACGGCCTGGAGAAGATCAAGACCATCGGCGATGCCTATATGGTGGTAGCGGGTGTGCCCACCGCACGGCCGGACCACGCCCAAGCCATCGCGCGCAGCGCACTCGGCATGATGGAAGCCCTGCGCGGCATCACCTGGCCCAGCGGCGATCCGGTGCGCGTGCGCATGGGCATCGCTACAGGCCCAGCAGTAGCCGGCGTGGTCGGCAAGAAGAAGTTCGCCTTCGACCTCTGGGGCGACACCGTGAACACCGCCAGCCGCATGGAGAGCAGCGGTGAGGCCGATCGAATCCGCGTGACCCGCCGCACCTACGAGCTTCTGCGACACGACTTCCGCCTGGAAGGGCCGATCAGCCTGGAAGTGAAGGGCAAAGGGCAGTTGGACACATGGTTCTTGTTGGGCGCCTGATCCGCAGTGCTGGGCAGTCCACTTGCGGGTCGATGTGAATTGGGAATTTCTCCACACGTGACACGCAGCGCTGCTCAGGGCCTTAGTTGATCCGTGATGTTGGATCTCGCGCACCATGGTCCGGTCTTCCTGGTACGCCTGTACCGCCCGGGTGCCGGGGGCGAATTGCCCAGTTGAGGTTATCGCACCACGAAGCGAGGCGGTGCTTCCTCACTGCGAACGACCGCCCCGCCGCCTCCCAAGCGGAAATGGCCCGGGCATGTCGGTTGACAAGGTGAAGCCAAACCCGCGACATGTTCCGAAAACTCCCTTCCGCCGGCAACCTTGCTCTCCTCCTCGCCTTGGGCCTCAGCTTGCCGGCCTGCAAGAAGTACGATGATGGACCACTGATAAGCCTGACGCCTCGTGAAGAGCGGATCGCGAATACGTGGGTGATCGACAAGGCCATTGAGGCCGGTCAGGATGTGACCACCGCTTACGACAACTACGTGCTTGTGCTCACCACAGGCCATGCTGCCACGCTCACCGCGCAGTACGTCTTCTTCGGCGTTCCGATCAATACAGAGACGAGCGGTACCTGGGCTTTTGCCAACAACGACGAGACGCTGGTGCTCGACTTCGAAGACGATGTGGCGGACGGCAGCTACGTGATCACCCGCCTCACCGAACCCGAACTCTGGTTGCGCAAAACAGGCGATGACCTGGAGCTGCGACTGAAAGAACAATAACCGGAGGCGATCCTCAACACACCCACATGAACAAGAACCTGTTTTCCATCGCGGTAGCACTTACCGCCATCACTTCGCTCGGTACCGGTTGCAAGAAGTACGACGACGGACCGTTCTTCAGTCTCCGCCCACGAGAAGAACGCATCGCCAATACCTGGCGTGTGGAGAGTGCCATGAACGGCAGCAACGACGTCACCTCCTCCTTCGACCAGTATGAATTGCAGATGCTCCGAGACAAGTCGGCCACGCTGGCCGCGCTGTACCAGCTCGGTGAGTTCTCCTTCGAGTTCCAGACCAACGGCACCTGGGACCTGATCAACGACGATGAATGCATCCAGTTGGATTTCGAGAACGACGCCGCGGATGAGATCTGGGATATACTTCGATTGAAGGAGAAGGAGTTGTGGCTGAAAGAGAAGGGCGGTGATCTGGAGCTGCACCTGGTGCCGCGTTGAGCCAGGGGCTGCCAGCGGATCCGGCGCCCATCCCGACGCACGGGTATTTTCAGGACCCGAACAGGCGCTCAGGCGTTACCGCACCTCCACCACCCGGACCCGATACGGATCCGGTGCCCAGCCGCTTGCTCCCTTTGGGTGCGGCATCTGCCTGAACCGGTAGCGGCCAGGTGGCAGCGCCTTCATGGTGAAGCCGAACGACTGTGGTTTCATGTCCTCGCAGATCTCGCCCGGTAGCTGGTGGAAGTAGAGGAAGACATCGCGCGGGCCGCCATTCTCGGAAGCAGGCTGCACCTCGGCATGCGCCTCATACCGCCCACAGGAGCCGCCGATCCAGTGGAAGGGCACGGCAAGTGCATCCGTGCTCCTAGGGGCGGTCGGTGCGATCGTCAGTTCGTCCTCGGAGATCTCCGTCCAGATGGAGTCGGGGTCCACGGAAAAGTTGATGGGCACGGACTGGCGGACGTATCGGTAGACGGTGCGGTGGCTGGTGACCGCGGGATCCACGACGGAAGCCGGTGTCCAGCGTTGACTGAGGCGCACCACGCGCTTCAGTTCGGCATCCAGTTCGGAGTAGACGCCTAAGTTGAGGTGTACTTCATGGATATAGCCGCTCTCTTCCACCGCGGCCAGGCCGGTGATGGTGGTGCGCACGTTCAGCCGTTCGATCAAGGGCTTGCTGAAGCGCGTGCGTAGTTGCCGCTGAAAGTGGGCCTCGCCACCGGGATGCTGGGGTGCTGCGGCCTTGGTCGGTTAGGGCAGCGGCATGTACAGGCTCCACCCGAAGTTCAGCAGGTCGAGCGGGCGGATCCGACCGGGCATGCGCTCACCGCGCTGAAGCTCCAGCAGCCCACTGTGGCAAGCGATGGTGTCGATCGCACCGAACGGCTGCACCACCGCACGGCCGGGACGCTGTGCGTGGCGCGGGTACGGATCGGGCAGGAAGGGTTCATCGGCTTGGCAGCGGCCGAGTTCCTGGACATCGAACCGATACCATCCGCTGGTGAACGGGATGCGGATGATCGGGTACGGCACATCACCCCACATGCCCTCCAGGTCCACCCGCATCTCCTGCCCGCTCCATTTGTGCCGGACCGTCCACGTGATGGATGACCGGCCGCAGCCTGTGCGGAGGTCGAGGAACATGAGGCTATCGCCCGTGAAATGGATGCTTGTCCGTGGCCCGTCGCCAGGGCTGGTGGTGTACGACAAGGAGGTATCGCGCACCGCCGGGTAGGGCTAGCTCACCTGTACCGTGATGCTGGAGCAACAGCATCGGGCCCGCACGGTGGCCGTTCTGATCAGCAAGGGCAGTATCAGCAGGAGGGTGCGACGCATGGCGTTGTTCCGTACACGCGAGGAGTTGCAGGGTTCGACAGGGGGATCCGCCGATAGCTTGCGGCGCAGGCCTCGTGAAAGGCGCGGGTGGCGGCCGAGGGTCCTAACGCACCTTGACGGCGCGCATCACCCGTTGCGCATCATGTCCGCTGACCACTACCACATAGGCGCCATCCTCCATCGCGGAAAGAACGATGGCGAGGGAAGCACGGCCGGCCGGTCATGATCCCGCTAGCACGGTACGGCCCATGGCGTCCAGGACATCAACGCGCAGGTCGGTCACCGCTGGAGGGCGGCTGAGGGTGAGCAGGCCATCGGTGGGGATGGGTAATGCGCTCCACGCGACGGGTAGTTTTTCTTCCACGGCGACCACGTTGGAGATGGTGCTGCACGCGAATTCAGCGGCGTCGAACCAGGCTTGCACGGCATCGGCGCGTTGTTTCAGGGCGGCCACGCTGGCATAGGGCCCGCCACTGGAGGCGCGCGCATGGATCACGGCGATGTCGAAGCACAAGGTGTCATCGGCAGGCCAGGTGTACGGCCCCGCACCGGTCACGCTGCGCCGGTCGGCCGTGGTATCCTCCAAGACATCGACGCCGCTCCACGCACCACCCGGATATTGGAAACGGCTGCTGAAGCCCGGTCCCACATGCGGTACACCACCGGGTGTGCCGTTCAGCAGGTCGATCCATCCAGATATGGTCTGGGTGTCCTCACTGTCCCGCCATGCGCTGTGTGACGTCATGGGGGCGTTCAGGAATTTGAAGCCGACCGCGGGCGGCTGGGAGCCATAGCCGAGGATCGGCTCATCCACCTGCAACGTGTCCGCATCCAGATCGTCCCCGCAATAGGCGAACCACAGTGCGCGTGTGCTGTCGCATTCCGTCAGATCATCGAAGTGGCCTCCCAGGTCCATGTCCGTGAACAGGCCGAAGCGCACGCTGTCATACGCCGCACCACTGCGGTTGATGAGGCGCAGGTTTATGAAGGTGGAGTTGTAGCGGTCCGCCAAACTCGGCTCCGCGCAGTTGTACACCATCAGGTGGATGTCGCATTCCACGTCGTTGGTGTAGATGTCACTGCGCTGGATGGTGTATGTGGCGCGGTCGCCGCGGATGAGCGGGTGATCGCCGGCTAACGGGTCGGTCAGAACTGGATGACGGAATAGATGGGCACAGGCCCGATCTCGTTATGGGTCTGGCTCAGGCGGCCCGCTGGTCCCCGTCCTTATGGGCCTTGTGTGTGAGGTGGAAGCCGCGGCAATGCGGACAGGCGTAGACTCGCATGCGGCCACGGCCGGTTTGCCAAATGCGGTCGGATTTCCGTTGGGCACCCTGCTCGTCGTAGATCACTTTGGATCCGCAGCGCGGCGCTTCGTTCTTCACGAAAACGAGGCGCGTCTTGGTCAGGTAGGTGGCGCGGTCCATGAGCAGGGTAACGGCGTGCAGGTCCAGGTGCGTAATGTTGGCCAAGACCTTCTCGCGTACCTCCGGGTCGGTAAAACACAACAGCTCGTCGAGCAGGTCCGGATGCCCTTTGACAAAGGTGGCCAGTCGCTGGTGGCCACTGGCCAACTGTTTGTTTTCCTTGAGCGCTTCCATACGAGTGGATGGCTTGTACGGGAATGTCCGTGAGGTGTTGCGCCAGCCCGTTCCGGGGTCTTCTACGAACACATCAAAGCAAATGGGCGATCCGCAAACCCAAGAGGAACCGCACAGGATGGAGCGGGAGTGTGACCGTGTGGAATTGCGGGAGGGCCGCCCATGCATGATCACTGAACTCCCTCTCAGCGCGTTTCAATAGATCCTGCCGATCGCCTCGCGTTCCGGTCGTGTTCGGCCGTTCCCTCGAAGCGGTGGATCGCTTGGTCATAAACGTTCAAGCCCAAGCCTTAGGTTTGATCACTCCCGAGGCAGGGCCAGTTGATGAGCATTGCGAACCGACCCACTGCGGTTCCTTGGCCTGCGCGCCTTGGTTGCCGGGCGAGCCGTGTCCTCTTCTTCGCCGTTGGGTTGTGGGCCAGCATGGCGGCGTGCGCCCAAGACACCGGACCTGCGTGCGAGGAGCACCTCGCCAGGGCGAAGGAACTGCTCGTGCACGCCCCGGATTCCGCATTGGTGCATGCATTAAGAGCAGAGCAGCGGCTCAGTGAGCTGGGGTCCGAGGAGGAAATGGCGAAGGCGCTTCTGCTTGTGGGCGATGTGTACTTGGCTCTGCGGGACCTGCCCTCGGCCATGGCCGCTTTTCAGCGTGCGCATCGGATGGTGGATGAGGCGGTGGAGAAGGAAGGGCTCCTTCCCACGCTCCTGCTGATCCGGTCGGACATCGAGACAAGGACCGGGCTTCTTCATTTCTACCTCCGCGACCTCGACAAGAGCGTGGCTTGCTACAATGAGGCCCTGCGCATTTTGGACCAAGCCATCGGTACGGATACGCTTGAGATCGCCAAGCGCAAGGTGCGCCTGTTCAACAACATCGCCGGGGTGTACATCCAGCGGGAGGACTATGCCACCGCACTACCGTATTTCGAGCAGGCTGTGGTGATCAACGCGCCCCTGAACGAACCGCGCAATGAGGGCTCGTTGAACAACAACATCGGCATCTGCCTGATGGAAACCGGCGAATACGACCGGGCGAACGAGTTCTTCCTGAAGTCATTGGCCGTTCGCAAGGAGACCAGCGATAAGCGCGGGCAGGCGCAGGTGCTGAACAACCTGGGCAAGAACCAGGTGTTCTTCGGCCACTTCGATGCGGCCCGTGACCGGTTCGAACAGGCACTCGCCATCGGCCGTGAGATCGGCAGCCGTGAGTCGATGGTGATCTCCTTGGAGTCCTTGTCATCGATCAACGACACCTTGGGGAACCACAAGGCCGCATTGGCAGCTCACCGTGAGTTCAAGGCGCTCAACGACAGCCTGTACAACGCGGACAGCCGATTGACCATCGCCCGGCTCGAAGAGGAATTCCGGCGCGACAAAGAGCGTGGGGTTTTTGAGTCGGAAGCGAAACGAAAGGATGCGGAGAACGCACGGCAGCGGCTCTGGAACATCGCCCTCGGCGGTGCGCTGTTCTTCGTCCTGCTCACCGCCTTTCTCCTTTTCAAGGTCTTGCGCGCACGGGTGCGGACCGGCGTTCTGGAGCGGGAGAAGTTGCGCCTGGAAAGCGAGAAGCTTGAAGCCGAGCAGACCACCTTGCGGGAAAGCCTCGACTTCAAGGACCGCGAGCTCACGGCCAATGCCTTGTTCCTGCTGAAGAAGAATGAGCTGATCGCGCACATCGCCGAGCGGCTGCTGAAGGCCAAGCCCACCTTCCGGCAGGAGAACCAGCAGGTGATCCAGGAGATCGTGCGCGACCTGCAGGGCAGCCAGGACGATCACAACTGGAAGGAGTTCGAGGCCCACTTCACGCGGGTGCATTCCACCTTTTACCGGATCCTTCAGGAGCGCTTCCCCGCGCTCTCCCCCAACGAGCGGAAACTCTGCGCCTTCCTCCGTCTGAACATGAGCACGAAGGACATTTCCGCGATCACCCAGCAGACGCCCAACAGCATCACGGTAGCCCGATCGCGCCTCCGGAAAAAGCTGGAGATCGAGGGCGAGGAGGTGAACCTGGTGAACTTCCTGCAGTCCATCTGAGGACCCCGCATGTCGCAAAAGCGGCACTCCAGACCCTCCGTCGGCGCTTCCTGCAACACACCAAGCATCAGTAGGTTACCCACGTGTGTACCGTTGTTGTAAGGTCCATCAAGGGGGGTGTGCCTTCGATGTAAGACCGATCCGGGACCAGGGCGATGAGGACGCCCGCATTTTCGTCGCCACGTTATGTCGAACCCAGAAATGGCACCCGATCCGGCCGATGAGCTCGCTCTCTTGGAGCAGATGCACCAGCGGATGAAGGATGAGCAGCAGGCCTGGCGCAAACTTCTGGAGAGCCTCGAACACATCAGGAAGAAGACCTCCCCACCCCCGGAAAACGAAACGTCATCCACATGAGAACAGTATTTCTACCCTTCGTTGCCGCCCTGGGCCTCTCGCTCGGTTCCACACCATTGCTCCAGGCCCAGAACGGCGCACTTGACCCTACTTTCAACAGCACCGGTTATGTGGTGCAACAGGTAGATGGGAAGGACGCCGTACAGAAGGTCCTTGTGCAGGACGACGGGAAGATCATCTCCCTGGGCATGAGTTGGGATGCGGGGTATACCGCTCGGGCATACGTGTTCCGCTACCTGCCGGACGGCACACCCGATACGGGGTTCGGTACCGACGGGGTCTTCATCCACGAACTGGATAACGAGGCACTGCTCTATTCGGCTGTGATCACCCCCGCCGGAAAGATCCTGCTGGTGGGGAGCACTACGGACTACCAAACGTACCGGATGATGCTGATCCAGATCAATGGGGATGGCACCCTCGACCCTTCCTTCGGCACCAATGGCATCGTGCTCCAGAGCGTGAGCGAGGTGTTAGTGAGCGCGGAGGACATGGCGTACGATGTGATGTTGGACAGCCAAGGCAGCATCCTGGTATGCGGATCCTCCACCGATGCGAACTACGTGCGCCGTCCGGTAGTGGTGCGCTTCACATCCACCGGCGTGCTCGATACCACGTTCGGGGTTGATGGCGTGGCCACGATACCGGTGATGGCCGTTGGATCCAGTTCGTTCAATGGTATCGCAATGCAGCCTGATGGGAAGATCGTCGCCTGTGGCTACTTCGGCGAGACCGAACTCTGGTACACGCTCTTGCTTGTCCGCTTCCAAGCCGATGGCACCCTCGATGGAACCTTCAGCGATGATGGCATCGTGCGGCACAACTACGGCAATGTGGATGATGAAGCCGATGATCTCGTGTTGACTCCCGACGGCTCTATCCTGGTTTCCGGGTACACCGTAACAACGACCTACAATTTCAGTGCGCTTCTCATGAAATTCACACCGGAAGGCGAAGTGGACGCAACGTTCGGCGACGCCGGTGCAGTGGAGGAGGATCTGGACGATTATGATTACGCGTCCAACATGGCGCTGCAGGCCGATGGAAAGATCGTGATCGCAGGAACCTCGGGCGATGGCCCCCCCAATGGCTTCGACATGGCCGTGTGGAAATACATGCCCGACGGTACACCGGACAACACCTTCGGCAACAATGGCCTCGCCGCCCATGTGATCCCGGACTACTACGCCATGATCTATGCCCTGGAATTGCAGGCCGATGGCAAGATCCTGATCGGTGGCCAGGCCCGCACCACGGTGAACCAGAACTACTTCTTCACGGTGCGTTTAGAGAACGACCTTGCCAATGCGACACGCGAAGTGGCCGGTGCCACAGGTGCGCAGGCCTTTCCGAATCCTGCTGCGGCGGGCTCAGAGGTGACCGTGTATTCAACGCAGGAAATTCAGCCCGGTGCACGCCTGGGGCTGTTCGCCGCGAACGGCCACCTGGTACACACCTATCAGGTCCATCAACTCCAACGTGATGCGCGCAGCCACACCTTCCGATTGCCCGCTGACATCACGCCCGGGATCTACCAACTGATCTGCGAGCAAGACGGTACACACCTTACCTCCACCATCCACATCACGAACTGAGCGCACACCCCATGAAGCGCTGTACCCTTTCCCTCGTATTCCCGTTCCTGGCGGCCAGTGCATTCGCCCAGCTCAACGCCACCATCAACGTAACGGACCTCGGCACCGGCGCGCCGTTGCAGAACGCGACCGTTATGCTCGATGGCAACTTCCAGTCGACCGATGCTGCAGGCCAGGCCATCTTCGCCGGCCTTGCTGACAACACCTATGAGTACACCGTGTCCGCCGCGTGCTACACCTCCGGTTTGGGGTCCATCACCATCGCCGGTACCGATGGCGACGCATCGCTGGCCCTGGTAGCGTTGACCACCAACAACGTGTTCTTTTTCGTCGGTTCGCCCTTGCAGATCATGGGCGCCTCGGTCACGCTGTACGATGGCGCGGACTACAACTACAGTTTCGTTACCAGTGATCCCTTCGGCGACATGGTGGCGGATGTGCCGTACGGCGAGTACAGCTACTCGATCACTATCCCGTGCTATCAGCCTGTTAGTGGCACATTGACCGTGGCATGCAACAACGGGGACGGTATCGCGGCGTTCGCAGAGCCTTTGCCAGCCACTGCCAACAACGTGTTCTTCTTTGTCGGTTCGCCCATGCAGATCTTAGGTGCAACCGTGAACCTGACGGATAGTGCAGACTACAACTATAGTTTCGTTACCAGTAGCCCCTTCGGTGATATGGTAGCGGATGTGCCTTTCGGCGAATACAGTTACACCATCACCACTCCATGCTACGAGCCTGTTTCGGGCACCGTGACGGTGGAGTGCATCAATGGCGACGGGATCGCGGTGTTCACGGAGCCGGTGGAGATCGACATTGACCTCGCTGTCACCCTGACCGGCAGCGTACTCACCGCAGCCGCGGTGGGACTGGACTACCAGTGGGTGGATTGCGACAACGGCAATGCACCTATCGATGGGGCCAACGGGCAGGGCTTCGAGCCCACAGTGAACGGCAGCTACGCCGTGACCATAACCAGCGGCGACTGTTCGCAGACCTCTTTATGCACGGCCGTTACGATCACTGGTTTTGAGGATGGCGAAGGACAGGATGCCGTCATGGTCTTCCCGAATCCTTTCAACGACATGGTAACGGTGCGCAACCGTGGTGGATCCGGAACTGTTCGTGTTGCGATCTTCAACATGGCTGGTCAGGTCGTGGTTGAAGAAACCCGAAGCGGCGTAGAATTGCTCACCATTCAGACCGCACACCTTCCTTCGGGCAGCTACACGCTTCGTCTTACCACCGGCGGAGCGAGCACAACTTCCCATCTGGTCAAGTAGTGCCAGTCTACACATGTCGCTTCTGATCGGTCCTCTCTTCAGGGTGCTGAACATGTGGGAATAGGAAGCACTACGCCTGATCCTTCCTTACGACGCATTAGACCCCCGGCCGAAAGTCCGGGGGTCTTCGCATGCATCCCGCGTCTGGACGTGCCCACCATTATGTCGGTGGCGTGACTCTTGGTGTTCAGCTCCGCACATCGAACACCATCAACATGAACACACGCACTTTTCCAACCCTCTCCACCCCTGCCTTGGCGTTGGCCATCGCCCTCTTGGGCGCCTCTTGCGGCAGTGACAGCAATACCACGGACGCACAGCGCGATGGCACCGGTGCTACGGGTTCCGCCAATGGCACGGAGAACAGCTCTGGTAGTGGCTCCACCGCACCGAATGGTTCGGGCGCGAATACGACCACGGAGCGCGACCACACTGATGTGGCCTCGATGGAGAACACGGAGGTCCACATCAACGGCGCTACGCCGGGCACACCGGTGTATGAAGAGCGTTATGCGGCCAGCAAGAACATCCGCGGGTATCGCGCGCTGTTGATGGCTGAACTGGAGATGATCCGTACCCGCTTGAACGATGGCACCCGCCCCGCTGATGCGGCCAAGAAGGACCAGGACCGCGCGGCCGATCTGGCGCAAGGACTGGAGCGCATGGACCGCTTGATCAAGGCGGTGGAAGAGTCCGATGATCTTACGTGGACCTCCATCCGCGAGAGCCGTTTGAAGGAAGCCGGTGAAGTGCGCGTTTGGGCCACGGACCATGGCTACAAAGTGGGTTGAACCTGACCCTGCATTTCGCGAAGAGTGCGTTCGGGCCACGGTCTGGACGCGCTCTTTGGCGTGGTGGGAAAGCCCCATCGGCCGGCTAACCGGGCAAAGAATGCCCCGTTCGGCGGATGGGTGCTCTGATGATGCGACAGCGGCACAAAAAGATCTGTTCCTTTTCCATGGCCAACGCGTGCCCATCTTCGCCCCTGATGGAAGATGCTGACCTGGTGCGCCGCCTGCGCCGAATGCGCCGCACGGTGGATATGATGCAGACGGACCTCCGTTACGGGCAGGTGAACCAGAAATTGTTGGCGGAGATCGAAGCGCACATGGAGCACGGTATCGCCATGGAGCCGCGGTGCGCCCCGCTCACCACCATGGTGGATGCCCTGCGCGAAAGCACACTTACGCCTCGACCCGAACTGCTCACCGATACCATCCGAGCGGGCGAACGCTTGCGGGATGCGCTCGAGGACCTTTCCGTCCGATTGAGTTGAAGCCCGCATCCGGTGCTGAACGTTATTGGTGGGTACGGGTATAGGCACGTATGCGCACCACACGATGGAACAACGCGCATGCCTTTCGATGAGGACCTTGCCCTGGCTTCTTTGCGCGTTGGCCGCGACCGGTCTTGCGGCTCAACCTTCAGAGGCTTGGGCTAACCCCTGCGGCTTCGCGCCGAACGACAGCATCGATATCACCAACGACGGTATTCCCGATCTGGTGGTGCAAGGATCCCGCAACGGCACCGACGATGAGCCGAGCAGCTCGGGGAACTGTACGTTGTATGTGCTTAACCTGCCCGGGACCACCCTGCTGAACACACGCGACGCCCAAGGCTACTGGCGTACCAAGGTCTGCACCAAAGGGGACAGCATCCCTGCCGTGCCTACCCGTCCGCAGGACGACCTACAGATCCCCAAGGTGAACTATACGGATGGCTCCGTGCAGGTCGCGTATTGGGGCTATGGTCACAATTCCGCGTTGGTCACCATGACACCCAACCTCGGGGATCATTTTTACGTGTTCCACATGATAAGTAACGACGTGACGTGGCACGGTTCCTTTTCCATCACGCCACCGGACCGGATGGGCAAGGTGAATATCCGTGTTGGCGCGCTAGTGCCCGCAGACCAGCCTTTTAGTGTACGCTGATCTCACATCCCACTTCGCACCTTCGCCACCTCCTTTCCCAAGCCACCCATGACCCGATCACTGCTCACGACAAGCGCCATCATCATCCACACATTGCTCATGGCCCAATTCAACTGGCAATGGGCCAGAACGCTCACAGCAGAGATCCCGCCGGCGGTAAGCGGCATGCACGTAGACGATGCCGGGAATACCGTGATCTGCGGAGGCTTCTTCGGTACGCTCGCCATCGGCACATTGCCCCAGATCACCAGCAACGGCCAGAACGACCTGTACGTGGCCAAGTTCGCACCGGAGGGAATGCCCTTGTGGGTGCGCAGCGCGGGCGGTCCCAACTTCGATGAGGCCCTGGCCGTGACCGCGGACAACGAAGGGCGCATCACGCTCACCGGCTACTTCGAAAGCCCGAGCATCTCTGTGGGCGGTACCACACTGAGCAGGCTCGGCAACATGGATATCCTGGTGGCGCAGTATGATGAGAGCGGCAATGCGATATGGGCGCAACGCTACGGATGGTCCTCCACCAGCGGCCTGGAATGGGGCCGCGCCATCATAGTGGATGCGGACAACGACCTGTACGTGGCGGGGCAGTACAAAACCGCCCTGCAGGTACCGGGGCTTGCCGATCTGGAGGCGTGCAACGGCCGGGAACAGGGTTTCCTGATGAAGCTGGATGCGGCAGGGAACGGCATCTGGTCCTTGATGCCCCAGTGTACGGAGGATGTCAGTTTGGGGCAAACGATGTGCAGCGAGTTGGCGCTTTCCCCGGATGGCCACCTCTACCTCGGCGGTCACTTCCGCGGTGATACCGCCTTCTTTGCCAACGACACCCTGCCCAACTTCATGCCCAGCGGGCAGAGCACCGATGCGTACGTGGTGAAGTACACCGCCGACGGGGAGGAAGTGTGGGTGCGCACCTGGGCCGGTTTCAACTACGATGAGATCCAAGGCTTGGCGACCGACAGCGAAGGCAACATCATCGTGGGCACTTCGCGCGAAGGCGGATACCTCATTGACGGAATCGACCTGCCGTTCGCCGGAACGAACGGCAACTACCAGATGACCATTTGGAAGATGGACCCGGAGGGGACCGCCATCTGGGGCCGACGCGCCGGGAACACCAGTTTCGCCCATGGGCTGAACGACATTGCCCTGGATGCGAACGACCATGTCTGGGCCGGTGGCGCATACCAGTCGCGTTGCACCTTCGACAACATCGTGTTCCCGGACAACGGCAACTTCGAGTTCTTTGGCCTTTTCATCGCGCACTACGATGCCGACGGTGTGGTCCAGGAGGTGTATACGCACCGTGCTCAGGGACCGCGCGTGGTGAACGAACTCGCGTGTGATGCAGCCGGCGGTCTCTACGTGGCCGGAGCCTATACCGATTCGATCGCCTTCCCACCCCTGCCCTACCTGATGGGCGATGGTAGCTTTCTGGTGAAGAGCGACGACCTTTCAACAGGTATCGCGAGCGCACAGAGCGATCACACGTGGTCTGTTGCACCTGTACCTGCCGATCGGCATTTCGTGATCACATATCGGGAAGGAACGGCGCTCGGTGGTGTTCGGGTGCTCGATGCCAATGGCCGCGAGGTCACGCGCACCACTAAACAAGCGACATCGGTCACCATCGATTGCGCGGGTTGGGCGCCGGGCTGCTACGTGGTACAATGTGGTGATGCACGCCAGCGGATCATCGTGCTGCACTGATGGCAGGTTATCGCCAACATCACATGCTTACGCCATGGGCCATGATCTTCACGCTGTCCTTCTGGTCCATGTTGCATCATGCCCGTGCCCAAGCCGATCGCATCATCCCCGGCCCACCGGCCGATGAATACGTGGACGTGACCGGCGACGGCAGAGCGGACCTGCTCATCACCAGCAGAACGATCCACATCTCCGATCCGGAGCAACCCGGCTACTTGGGCAAGCACCTGTTGGGCGTGCGCACGCTCAGTGGCACATCCATCCTGCTATGGAGCACCCCCAGCAACCAACGCTGGTACACGGTGGAAGACAGCACACGGCTCGACACCGGACTGCTTGCCAAGCGTATCCACTTCAAGCAACTGAGCTGGACCGATGCCGATCAGGCGACCGAGTTCTGGTTGTTGGAACGTCCTTTCGGGCCCGCGATCACCAAGGACCAGGACGGCTGGTATGGAACCGGCGACCATCACGATGGGCACACGATGGTGCTGCATAGCGCGAACGAACGCGGGACGAGCGTCGCGGCCTTCGCTTTTGAGCTGCCTCATCCGTATGGCCGCGTGGCGATCAAAATGAAGCACGTGGTGCCGGTACCGAACGGTTTCGGTGATGACGGAGAGCCGGTATCACGTGAACCGATCAAGGAAGATCCTTGGTCCGTTGGACATGAAGCTCAAGAGCCGCAGGTCATGGTACCGCCGGGCCTCGCTCCGGATGAACCGGTCGACATCCACGACGATGAGGTGGATGACCTGGTGATCAGGTCCATGGATGAGCACTGGCACGGAACGGGCGGAGCCGGGTACTACGTGTGCGGTATCTCGCCGTTGCCCGGTACGGCCTTCCTCATGACGAACACTCGCTGGGGCGTGTGGGGGCCCTACCATCTGACCGAAGTTGATGCACTGACGCCGGAGAACCTTGCCAATGGCCTGAAAAGCGGGACCATGCGATGGGCTTCCCCATTGAACGAGTCCGTGTTCATCGATGTGCTGCGCCACCCTCATGGCTTGGAAGGCGTACCGATGGAATGGTCCGCAAAGCCCGCTGCTTCCCCGGGCTATCTCGTGTACAGCACCACCTCCCACGGACGGGCGTACATCGGGGCGATGGAGGTCTTGTACGCATTGCCTGGCGGCGAGCTCGGTGTGCGCCAGCAAGCATGGGTGGAGGAAGGACAGGTGCTGGAGGTGCGCTGATCACGATCCTGCGGATTCCCTCACCTTCTCCCCTTCCACCATGCGCTTCAATACCATGAGCATGCCCATAGAGATCACGAGCAGGCCGGTGAAGAGATACCAAGTGGTCTCATAGCCGAAACGCGCGATCAGGTTAAGTCCCAACGTATGGCCAATGATGTGCGAGACGCTCCAGCCGATGGTGAACAACGCCATGTACGCACCGGGCGGTCCTTTCTCTGCACGGGTGTAAGCGAATCCGTTCATGAATGGGAAGTTCAGCATTTCGCCTACCGTGAGCAGCACCATGCCGATCCATACGAAGGCCAGCACCGGGAAGAAATTCAGCACCAGGAAGCTGGCGCCGATGAGCGCAGTGCTGATGACCATGATGCCGATCCGGTCGAAGTTCCGATCCTCGCAGTACGTGATCAACGGCATCTCGGTGAGGAAGATGAGCAGTCCGTTCAACCCGAAGATCAGGCCGATCCCGAACTCGGATAGGTGGTGGACTTCACTGTAGTACAAGGGCATCGTACTGAAGCACTGCAGGAATGCGATGCCGATGAGCACCATCGTGATCCAAAAGAACAGGTACGGGCCATCGCGGTAAGGAGAACACTGCGCCGTGGACCGCGCGGCCTCGCCATCCTTCATCGCTTGTTTGCGCGGGATGTACGCCACCATGATGCCCATGGCCGCGAGACAGGTCAGGCCGTCCACCCAGAACAGGCCGCCGTAGCCCCAGCCCGCGATGATGATCCCACCTAAAGCCGGACCCAAACTGAAGCCCAGGTTGATGGCCAAGCGCAGCAGGGTTACTGCGCGTGTGCGGTTCTCTGGCCGCGCATACGCGCGGATGGCCACGAACATCGCTGGGCGGAAGGCATCGCTCAACAACAACAGCACGAACACGCCGACGCAGAAGGGCCAGAAGCCATGTACATACTGCAACAGGATGAAAGCGATCCCCGAGGTCAGCAGCGCCCCGATCATGATGTCGTAGAAGCCCAGCTTGTCCGTGAGCTTGCCGCCGAGCCACGAGCCCACCACCGAGCCCGCACCGAAGCTGCTCATCACCCAGCCCACCTGCTCCAGGCTCAAGGACATGTCCTTGGTGAGGTAC
>JANOPI010000409.1:0-8142 GCA_031421755.1 Flavobacteriales bacterium
TACGTGAACCCGTTCTGAATGGCCCATGCTCCATGCACCCCATCGCTTCGCAGGGCCAAGAAACCCACTTGATGACCCAAGGGTTCTTTCAGGAATTTCAAGATGCGCCGCACGGCCTCCTTGCAGGCCGCTTCGGGCTCCACCCCTTGGCGCATCAATTCGATGATGGTATGGCTGCCCGCGGTCCGGATCACCAGTTCGCCTGTACCGGTGGCACATGCCGCACCCACTTCCCCATCCACGAATAGCCCTGCACCGATGATGGGGCTGTCCCCCACCCGGCCGTGTATCTTGTATGAGAGGCCGCTCGTGGTGCAACTGCCCGCCATGCGGCCTTTGGCATCCATGGCCACCAGCCCGATCGTATCGTGGTTCTCCCGGTTCACCAGCGGCTTGTAGTCGCTTGTCCTCAACCATTCGGCATACGCCTTCCGCACTTCAGGGATGTCCACCTCCTTCTCCGTAAATCCGTTCTCCAGGGCCCAGCGGTGAGCTCCTTCCCCCACCAGCAGCACATGCGGCGTGCGCTCCATTACGGCCCGGGCCACACTGATCGGGTGCTCGATGCGCTCCAAGCATGCAACCCCTCCACATCGCCCATCATGATCCTGGATGCAGGCGTCCAACGTGGTGCGGCCATCACGATCCGGAGTGCCACCAAGCCCAACGCTGCGGTTGGTCAGATCGCTCTCCACCACCATTACCCCTTGCTCTACCGCTTCCAGTACATCGCCTTCAGCCTGGAGGACTTCCCACGCCTTGGCGTTGGCCACCATTCCGTGGTCCCATGTGCTTAGCACGATCGGGCCTTGCCGATCGTCTGCAGTGGGAGCTGGCGCTTTGTCCGCCCCCAGTTCATCAATTGGTTCGTTCGGGCGGCCGCAGCCTGCCAACAAGGCCGCCGTGCCGACCAGACCGGTCTTGATGAAGGTCCTCCTGTCTTTCATCCGCGGCCAATATACCCCCGGCCCGGGCTTGCCCACCGGGATCCTGCTTGCGGCGTGACGCGTATCCTTGTCACCACCATCCCATGAACCCCAGCAGCCACGCCAACCGAAGCATCGCCTGGCCCATGGCGGTGCTTACCTCCCTGTTCTTCCTCTGGGGCTTCATCACCGTGCTGAACGATGTGCTCGTACCACATTGGAAATCGTTGTTCTCCCTGTCGTACTTCGAAGGTTCGCTCGTCCAGTTCTGTTTCTACGGCGCTTACTTCATCGGCTCGTTGATCTACTATGCCATCGCTCGCTCATCAGGTGACCCCATCGCCCGCATCGGTTACAAGCGTGGCCTGATCATCGGATTGCTGGTTTCAGCCACTGGTTGCGCGCTCTTCGCGCCGGCCAGCTTGTTGAACAGCTATGGCGCACACCTGGTGGCCCTCTTCATCTTGGGCATCGGTTTCACCATTCTGCAGATCGCGGCCAACCCCTTTGTGATCATCATCGGGGAGAGCGAGGGCGCGAGCAGTCGGCTCAACCTGGCACAGGCCTTCAACTCCCTTGGCACCACGCTCGCCCCGCTCATCGGCGGCTACCTCATCTTCAAGAACGCCACCCCGGAAGCGGCCGTGCGCGTGCCCTACCTTGGGCTTGCGGGCATTCTGGTGCTGGTGGCCGTGCTTGTCCGTTTCACCGCGTTGCCAGACCCCCCATCTGTAAAGGCCCCCACGAATGGTGATGCTTGGCGGCACCCGCACCTTCGCTTCGGCATGATCGCCATCTTCTGCTACGTGGGCGCGGAGGTGGCCATCGGTTCGTTGATCATCAACTTCTTGGGTACCACCGAGGTGCTCAGCTTGAGCGAAGCGGATGCCAAACACTTCCTCAGCCTCTATTGGGGCGGCGCAATGACCGGGCGGTTCCTCGGTGCGCTCGCGCTTTCCGGAAACCGCTCCCCGAAGCAGCGTATCTTATTCATGGCCCTGATCGCCGTGGCCATGTTCGGCCTGCTCTACTCCCTGAACATGAGCGATCGTTTCGCCTTGAAGCACATCTGGCCCTTGGCCGTGCTCATCGCGGCGAACATGTTGGCCTTCCTGCTTGCGGGTCCGAAGCCTGCCCGCGCCTTGGGCTTCTTCGCCGTGATCGCTGCGGCCTTGCTGTTGATCACGGTGGGAATGAATGGCGCATGGGCCATGTGGGCCGTGCTGGCCATCGGCCTCTTCAATTCCATCATGTGGAGCAACATCTTTGCGCTGGCCATCCACGGCCTTGGTGAGGAGACCGCGCAGGGGTCCTCCCTGCTGATCATGATGATCCTTGGCGGCGCGTTGATCTTCCCGCTCCAAGCGTTGGTCGCCGATTCGGGCATCGGACTCCACCGATCCTTCCTGCTCCCGGTGCTGTGCTACGCCTACCTGGCATGGTACGGCTTCAAGGGATCCAGCCATCGGAGCGCATGATCGCGGGGGTGGACATCGGAGGCACCACCACCAAGATCGGACTGGTGGATGGTGGTCTTTTGGTCGCACGCACCCGGATCGCCACCACAGGCCATGCGGATGAACATGCGTTCGCTGATGCCATTGGAGGTGAGATCCGACGCCTGACATCTGACCTCCAACGACCGATAACCGCAGCAGGTATCGGCGCACCGAATGGCAACCAGTTGACAGGCACGATCGATCGCGCGCCGAACCTGCCCTGGAAGAATGATGTGCCGTTGGCGCGGATGATGATCGAAAGGCTCGATGTGCCGTGCGTGTTGGGCAACGATGCGAACGCGGCGGCCCTCGGCGAATGGCGCTACGGTGCGGGACGCGGGTGCGATGATCTGCTGGTGGTGACCCTCGGAACCGGACTGGGGAGCGGCTTCATCGTGAATGGACAATTGGTGGTGGGCCCTTTCGGCAACGCCGGTGAACTGGGGCATTCCACGCTGGTGATCGATGGACGCCCATGCAGCTGCGGGCGCAACGGTTGCTTGGAAGCGTACGTGAGCATCCGGGGTATCCGGCAGACCTATCTTGAATTTGCGGACTCTTCCGAACTGCTGAAGGTGGAAGGCGTCAAACCCATTGCTGAGGCCGCTCTGCGGGGCGATGATGCCGCCGTGCGCACCTTCCGGGAAACGGCGAGTTGGCTGGCCGTGGCCCTGGCGAATGCCGTGGCCCATGTATGCCCGGCGCGCATCGTGCTTTTCGGTGGGATCGCCCGCAACGGCGATGTCCTGCTCAACCCGTTGAAGCGGATGTTCGAAGATGCGCTGTTGAATATCTATCATGGCAACGTAGAGATCGTGCTGAGCGCACTGCCCGAGGATGACGCGGGCATCCTGGGGGCCGCGGCGCTCACTTCACTCTGAGCAGCACTCCGACTTCCGCTCACCGGATTAGTTTCGGCTCATGCGCCTGCCACTTTTCCTGGTCCTCCCCCTGGTTTGTTCTGCAGCAAGTTCATCCGCACAGGTCAACCATGCCCTCAACGATGTCAACCCGTTCATCGGCACGGGTGGCCATGGCCACACCTTCCCCGGGGCCTGCGTGCCGAACGGACTGGTGCAACTGAGCCCGGATACCCGCCCCGACGGCTACATGGATTGGGACGGCTGCGGGGGCTACCACTACTCCGATAGCGTGATCCATGGTTTCAGCCATACCCACCTGAGTGGTACGGGCGTAGCCGACCTCTGTGATGTGCTCCTTATGCCCATGGACCACAACCCGGGACCGAAGGAATTCGAAAACGACAGGGATCCCTGGCTGTCGGCATACTCGCACACCAACGAACACGCCAACGCGGGTTACTACAGCGTGTATCTGGACGGCCCAGCAGTGGACGTTGAACTCACAGCGACACGGCGCGTCGGTGTTCATCGCTACCGCTGGCCCAAGGACAAGGATCAAGTGCTTGTACTGGACCTCAAGCACCGCGACAAACTGCTGGGCGGGTCCATTCTCCAAGTGAGTGACAACGAGATCGTCGGGGAGCGCCGCAGTGATTCCTGGGCGAAAGACCAGCGGCTCTACTTCTGCATCCGCGTGAACAAGCCGATGTTCCCTTCGGTCACTCCGCTGCCGGGCGATCCGCCGCCCTCCCGCACACCGGGCCAAAAGACCACGCAGATCTTCCAACTCGGAAAGTCGGACGGTTCCCCCGTGATCGTGAAAGTGGGCATAAGCGCGGTAAGCGTGGAGGGTGCGCGCAAGAATCTGGAGGCTGAAGTACCGGCAGATGACTTCGATGCCGTGCGACAACAGGCCGAGTCCGATTGGAACGCCAAGCTCAGCAAGATCGACGTGGCCGGTGGCACACGCGAACAGCAACGCATCTTCTACACCGCGCTCTACCATTGCTACGTGGCTCCTTACATCTTCAACGATGTGGACGGAAGCTACCGGGGCATGGACGGGAAGGTCCACCATGCCGATCACAACGTGTACACCGTCTTCAGCCTCTGGGACACCTTCCGCGCGTTGCACCCGTTGATGACGATCCTGGAGCCAGAGATGACCAGCGACTTCATCAAGACCTTCTTGCTGCACTATCAGCAGGGCGGTAAGCTGCCGGTGTGGGAACTCTGGGGCAACGAGACCAACTGCATGATCGGCTACCACAGCGTGAGCGTGATCGCCGATGCGTACATGAAGGGCATACGCGGGTTTGATGCAAAGAGCGCCATGGCAGCGATGATCGCCAGCGCCGATCGGGACGAACCCGGGCTCAATGCCTATCGGAAGAACGGTTTCATCAGCGGCGAGGATGAGAGCGATGATGTCAGCAAGACATTGGAATACGCCTATGATGACGCCTGCATCGCTGCTATGGCGAACGACATGGGGGACAGTACGCTGACCAGCATCGTCGAACGGTTCGAGCGTCGCGCGCGCGCGCACCAGCACCTCTATGATCCCTCGACCGGCTTTTTCCGCGCCCGTCGCAATGGTGGCTTCGCTCCCAACTTCGATCCCTTCGAGGTGAACTTCCACTACACGGAAGCCAATGCCTGGCAATACAGCTTGTTCCCGCCCCAACCGTACATGTCCGAATACGTGACAGAGAGCGACAGGTCCCGCTTGAGGACGCATCTGGATAAGCTTTTCGCTGCCGAAACCAGCACTTCCGGCAGGGAGCAAGCCGACATCACCGGGTTGATCGGCCAATACGCGCACGGCAACGAGCCAAGCCATCATATGGCCTACCTCTATCAATATGCCGGTGAACCGCACCGGACGCGGGAACTGGTGAAGCGCATCATGGACGAGTTCTACCACGACGATCCCGACGGACTCATCGGCAATGAGGACTGCGGCCAAATGAGCGCTTGGTATGTGATGAGCGCTTTGGGTCTGTACCAGATCGCACCGGGTGTGGACCAGCGCTACGAACTGGGCTACCCGTTGTTCCCGAAGGCCACGATCGCCATGCCTAGCGGATCCACGTGGACCATTGAGGTGGATACCACGGCCACATCCTACCCTTCTCGTTCCTCGGCTTACAGCGGCCCCTACTATCGCCATCCTGCGCAAGTGCTCCATTCGGCACTGCTGCGGGGCGGTGGGCTCACCTTCAACGCGCAACGCGAACCCTTTGCCAAAGGCGGTGGTCCCAGTGTGTTGGACGGGGCATACATCAAGGAGCATCTGCCGAACGACTGCACCCGGCCGGGGGCGCCCATTATCGAGGCGGCTTCTGTTGTTTTCACGGATTCCCTTCGTGTGAATATCATCGGGAAAGGGGCTTGCGTGATCCACGAGAACGGCACCAAGCGCTCATGCGGATCTTGTGTTCCGTTCTATTTGCACAGTACCGCTGATGTGGAGGTGGCGTGGAGTGAGGACTTCGCTCCGGTCATCGCCCACTTCACCAAGATCGAGGGCGGCCGCTCCTTGAAGTTGGAGAGCATTTATGCCAATCAATACGCTGCTGGAGGCGATAACGCCCTGATCGATGGCATCCGCGGTGGCATCGATTTCCGCACTGGCGAATGGCAGGGCTTCCGGGAGAACGATGTGCTGGCGACCGTTGATCTGGGCACTGTGCAGAAACTGATGCGGGCTGGCTTGAGCGTTCTGCAGGACGAGAACGCGTGGATCTGGTATCCGGCCTCGCTCACGATCGCATGGAGTACCAATGGCCGCATGTGGAGCAGTGCCGAAGTGACCAATTCCGTGGACCGCCACGCGGCCGGGGGACAGAAACAGGAATTGTGGTCCGAGGTTATCGGCAAAAAGGCCCGCTACGTGAAGGTCATCGCCAAGAATGCTGGCCCTTGTCCCGAATGGCATAAAGGCAAGGGTGGAGCCACGTGGGTCTTCGCGGATGAGATCCTGATCGAAGCGGAATGAAGGCCGAGTATCCGCGACACAGCGGCTGGCCCGGCTGCCATAGCTTTCAACATTCACATCCGGACACAGGGGAAGATCCTTGATGCTGCGGGCCGGGCTGGTGTCCGGCGGTCCAACAGGAGAAAACAGAACGCCCGGCTATCCGCCGGGCGTTCTTCATACCGTAGAATTCGAATCAGCGCACCACCTGCAACTGCTGGGTCTTGGACCAATCGTTGGTGAAGAGTCGCACCGCATAGGTTCCGTTGGGAAGCACGCCCAGATCGAAGCTCTGCTTGCGCCCCACTGTCGCGTTGAAGCGGTCGCGCATCACCAGTCGCCCCGTGATGTCCATCACATCGATGTTCACCATGCCCGAGACACCATCACCCGGCAAGATGTCCAGCGCGCCCGCCGTCGGGTTCGGGAACATCAGGAAGCCGTCCAAGTGGAACTCTTCAGTGCCGACCAGGCCGCAGCCGATCTCCCAATACAACGGTGGGAACCCTTGGCCAGTAGAGCAGGAGCCGGCCTGGCTGCTGATCACCAGCAGGGTAAGCGCATTGTCCGGGTTGTTGCTGGAAATGGCCAAGCCACCGATCTGGCCACCTTGGTTGCCCATATAAACGATCTGCGCGGAGGTATCCAGACCGTTGAAGATCTGGATGAAGTCGTTCACCAATAACTGGCCGTAAATGAAGCTGATCGTAACAGGATCGGTGGTCCCACTGGTGTACACGAACCAAGCGGTGTCCGCATTCGGATAGCAGTACTCCTGGCCGGTGGGCGTGCAGGCCTCGTTGATGCAACTATCGCTCGGGTATGTGAAGAACTCACTTACACGGCGGCACAGCGGATTCTGCGCATTCACAACGGTGAGGGACACCACGGAGTCCACAGGGAAAGGCCCGACCATCGTTGTACCGACCAGTACGTTCTCCACCGTATCGGCGTTCAAGGAATTCGCGATACGCAAGTTGGGGCAGTTCACACCGAGGCTGTCCACATCAACTTGGATCATGTACCCATTGTGGATGCAATCAGGCACCATGGTAAAGGACATGGTCGGGTTGGTGCAATCCAAGCAGCTCACGTTCCAATTCATCGGCGTGAACAGCGCGTCCACGCAGCTGGTGAAGAAGTCCGAACGGATCTTCATGGTGAGCGCATTGGCCGGGTTCGTGGCGGTGAACAGCAGGCCTGAAAGGTCACCGGTCTGTGTGGTGCCGCTGAAGAGCAACGGTGCCAGGTAGTTGGCGCCGTTATAGATGTAGATCGAATCGCCGAAGGTGCTCATCTGGCCGGTATTGAAGACCATTGCGATCGGGAACGCATTGTCGCTCTGGTAGGTCATGGCCGTATCCGCGCCATTCGGGTAGCAGTAGTCGTATTGGGCTTCGGCGCAGGAAACCACCGGGCAGGGCGGGTTGGTGGTATAATCCGAACGGATGCTGCACAGGGTGTTGCTGTCAGTGACCAATTCAACACGCGCCACGGAACCGAAGGGGAACGGTCCTGAGAGGTAGGTGCCCGGCCCAGTAACCGGGAGCACGTCCGAGTTGTACGTATTGGTGATCGTGATGGTGGGGTCGGAACCGATCGAGGCGATCTCGCTCACCAGGAACCAGGTCTCATTTGCACAATCCAATTCCACGTCGAATTCAACCACCGGCTGAACGCAATCCAAGCAGCCTACCGTCCACTCCCAAGGCACATAACCAGCGAACCCGCCGCCACAGCTGATGACCCCGTCCGAACTGGCCACCATATAGAGCGCCGGGCCTGTGCTGATAACCAGCAAACCCGAAAAATCCTGTTGCCCGAACTGCTGGTTGAGGAAGTTATTCTCCCAAAGGAGAGGGGCTTGATCGTTC
>JANOPI010000410.1:0-4967 GCA_031421755.1 Flavobacteriales bacterium
CGCTGGCGAAAGTCGAGACGATCTTTTTGCCCAGTTTGCCAGAGCACGCGCACATCAGCAGTACCATCGTGCGGGAGCTCATCGCCAACAAAGCGGATGTTTCGGCGTTCGTTCCTTCGGCGGTGAGAGTGTGATATCCACAGATCGTTCCATCCGCAGATGACGCAGATTTCGCAGAAGAAGAGAGAACGCGCACGCTGGCTGACGGGCATCTGCTTAGCACTATCGCTCCTGATAGGCATCCCGCTGAAGGCTGCCAATGTGCATATCGAACTGGACGCTCCCGGCTACAAAGGCGAGCGGGCGCTGCTCTACCGCTACATGGACCTGTTCACATTGCGGACGGAACTCATCGGACAGGCGACGATCGATGCACAGGGAAAGGCCGTGCTCGAAGGCAACGTTTCCGGCACGGTGAAGGGAACGATCCGGATCGGCGCGAACGGTTGTGACCTGTGGCTCAGGAGCGGAACCTATTCCGTGGGTTTTCCTCTGCCCGCATCCGGTACCGCGCGCAGTTTGAACGGGACGACGGAAGTTATTCCGACATTCAAGGAACTGGATCGGCTGGATATCAACGCGCTTATCGGCGACCTGAACCAACGGCTGGACGACTTCATCGCGGAGGATCTGGCCACAGACCAGCAGGCCGGGATGCAAGCATTGGACATAGCGCGTAAGGGCGAAAAACCACAGAGCAAGGATAGCTTGACACGACCAGGGACGCTGTTCATCACACCCAGCTGGAGCACAGCGCGTGTGGACAGCTTCGAGAACCGATTGCGCGGATTCTACAAGGAGGTGAAGGATCCATGGTTCTGGCAGAACCTCGAATACGGGATCGCCGGTCTGCGCTTCGGGCCGCGCGTGAATGACCGTGACCTGTTCGATCGCTATCTGAAGGGCAGACCCGTGCTGTATGATGTGCCGGAGTACGTGCGTTTCATCGGCTCGTTCTTCGAAGGGCACACGATGCGCTACCCGTTCCGCACGCATGAGGTCGGGCTGACCAACTGGATACGCGCAGCGAATGCGGATACCGTGAAGAAGATCTTCGCCGAGCATGACTTCCTGAAGGATGATGCACTGAACGAACTGGTCGTGCTGAGCGAGCTGTACGGACAGTACCCGGCCAAGAACTTCGACCGGCCGGGCATCCTGAGGATCATGGAACAATTCGCAACGTCATCGGAATATCCCGAAGACCGCCTGATAGCCGCGAACATGCGCTGGGACCTGACAACCATGCGTGTCGGAGGCACCTTGCCCGCACTCGTGCTTCGTGACCTTGAAGGGAACCAAGTGCGCATCGATACCTCATTGCATGATGCGACCTGCCTGGTAGTTACCGCGAGCTGGTGTACCTACTGCGAGCAAGAACTGGTGGCACTGGAAACGCTGTACACGGAATACGGTACGTATGTGAAGGTGGTCGGCATCAGCTTGGACAGAAGCACGAAAGATCTTGACGCGTACACCAAGGCACACCCCGGCCGCGATTGGCCCTGGTACCATGGCGGTGATGACCCGACGATCATGGACCTGCTGCGCATCCGCACCGTGCCCGCATTCATCCTGCTGAACGGGAATACGATCGCGCACGCACCCGCACCGCCACCGAGCAATGGCATGGCGGCTATCTTCCATCGCATCAAGACGCAGGCGGAGGAAGAGAACAAGCTCAAACCGGACCAGGGGATCCCGCCGAGGCGGTGAAATGCGGTTCTATCCGCAGATGTCGCCGATGACACAGCTGAATGCGGATCCACGACTTTTACGGAACGACCAGGACCGCTGCCTCCCAAGCGCTGATCACTTGACGAAGTGACGGGTATGTGGCGGCTTTCATGGCTGCCACTTCTTCGGCCGCCATCCAACGCACTTCGCTGATGCCCTCCTCGCTTTGCGCGATGAGCTGTTCGGTGTTGGTTCCGCCCATCAGGTACCAATCCGTTCGTTTGAGGTGCTGCTTGCCCTTCCGTTCGTAGGTGTGCCAGGTCTCGCACAGGCGCTCCATCAGTTCAAGCTCCTTCAGGCCGCACTCTTCGCGCACTTCACGGAGCGCACCGGCATCCACGGCTTCACCCTTGTCCACTTTTCCTTTGGGAAGGTCCCAGACGCCCAGGCGATGGATGGCGAGCAGGCGCTTGCGTTCATCCGTTACGCAACCGCCCGCAGCTTGCACAAATACATACAGGCCGCTGAACAGGTCCCACACTTCATCGATAGCACCACCATGCAGGATGAGGGCTTCGGCCTGAGGCTGCGACTTCCACTGCTCCAATGCTTCCGTAACGTCGATGCGCTGGCGCACCTGGCGGATCAACACCAGGTCAGAGCTATCCCGTGCGTCGGGTTTTTCAACGATCGTCAGCGGTTTCCCGTCGATATAGACTTCATACTTTCGCCCCATGGATTCCCGTCTTGATCCGGCGCTGAAGATCGCCGAATTCCTGTTGCAGATCAAGGCCGTGAAGCTCAGCCCCAAGAAGCCGTTCACGTGGGCCAGCGGTTGGAAGAGCCCGATCTACTGCGACAATCGCAAGACACTTTCCTACCCGGCCGTACGCACTTTCATCCGCCAGCAGTTCGTGCAGGCGATCAACCTGGAGTTCGGGCGACCGGACATGATCGCGGGTGTCGCTACCGGCGGCATCGCGCATGGTGCCCTCGTTGCTCATGACCTTGGACTTCCCTTCGTTTATGTGCGCAGTTCCGCGAAGGAGCACGGCATGAAGAACCAGGTGGAAGGTGACCTGACCACAGGACGTAGCGTAGTGGTGGTGGAAGATCTCGTCAGTACGGGCAAGAGCAGCTTGGCCGCCGTACACGCCCTGCGCGATGAAGGCTGCGAAGTGAAAGGCATGGTGAGCATCTTTACCTACGGGTTCGAGGAGGCCATGCGAAGCTTCGAATTGGAGAAAGTGAAACTGAAGTCGTTGACGAACTACAGTGTGCTGCTGGATCAGGCGATGCACGACAACTACATCACCGAGAAGGATAAGGAGAGCCTCAATGAGTGGAGGATCGACCCCGCCAACTGGGGCAAGTCAGCGAACGAGCGCACCACCGACCTGTCGGGGCAGGCCAGCGCATCACCCCAGCCGGAGGCTTCGGCGACCAACTAGATGACGAGGATCGAGAGCAAGCACGTGGACATCGCGCGTCCACCGCAGGACGTTTATACCTTCCTGCAGGACATGAACAACTTCCAGCAGTTGCTACCCCAGGACCGCATCAGCGACTGGAAAAGTGACGGAGTTTCCTGTTCATTCAAAGTGGCGGGGGCTGCTACCATCGGATTGCAGTTGGATGGAGGTACGGCCCCGAACCATGTGCGATTGAAAAGCACGGAGCGTTCGCCTTTCCCATTCACGCTGGATGTGCATCTCGATGGAGCCAGTGGATCTACGCAAGCCTACCAGGTATTCGAGGCGGACCTCAACCCGTTCATCAAGATGATGGTGGAGAGCCCACTGCGGAACCTCTTCGATCATATCGCGGAGAGGATGGTGGCGATCCATGCGTGAGTATCGGAACTGGATGACAGATCGCACCGGTCGCGGATCCATGCACGCTTCAGGGGAGCATCGGAACTTGATGTCAGATCGCTTCGGTCGCTCAATGCGGGACAGTTAGAGGAACTATCGGAACAGGATGAAAGATCGCTTCGGTCTAGGACTCCCTCGCGATTCATGGCCAAGAGATTCAAGGAACACGACGCACCGAAAGCGAAGCTGAACAAGGCGACGCTGCGGAAAGCCGTGCGCATCTTCCGCTACCTGAAGCCCTATCGTGGCCGCTTCGCGTTGATGATGGTGCTGCTGTTCATCACCAGCGGGCTGAGCCTTGTTTTCCCCTTCCTGCTCGGCAAACTGTTGGACGCAGGCGCGGGTTCCGACTTTTGGGCAGGACCGATCACCGACCTCACCAACATCGACTCGATCGCCAAGCTGCTCGGCCTCACCTTCATCCTACAGTCCGCGGTCGGCTTCTTCCGGATCCACCTCTCCGGGTACATCGCCGAGCACGCGCTGGCCAACGTGCGCACGGATACCTACCAGCATTTGGTGAGGCTCCCGATGGATTTCTTCGCGCAGCGCCGCGTGGGTGAACTGAACAGCCGGATCACCGCCGACGTCGCATTGTTGAATGACCTCTTCACTACGGTAACGGCCGAACTGGTGCGGCAGGTCCTGGTTATCGGTGTAAGCACCGTGATGCTCGCACGGCTCAGTCCGCAGTTGCTACTGACCATGCTTTCCATCATCCCGGTGGTAGCAGTGGTGGCTGTGTTCTTCGGGCGTTTCATCCAGAAGCTCGGCAAGGAAGTGCAGGACCGCATCGCCGATACGGGCACCATGGTAGAAGAGACCTTGCAAGGGATCCAGAACGTGAAGGCGTTCGCGAACGAAGGGTGGGAAACCGCGCGCTACGGACGCAGCATTGGTGCCGCGCGTGACCTGGCGCTGAAGGGTGTGCGCTGGCGGGCAGCCTTTGTGTCGTTCATCATCCTGTGCATGTTCGGGGCGATCACGGTGGTGGTCTGGCGCGCGGTACACCTGAAGATAGAGGGTTCCATTTCCAGTGGGGACATCACCAGCTTCGTGATGTACACCGTCTTCATCGGTGCTGGCTTCGCGAGCATTCCGGAGCTGATGGCGACCGTGCTGAAGGCGCTCGGTGCTACGGAACGGCTGATCGATATCCAGGATGAGAAGGCGGAGGAGATCTCAATGCACCCCATCCCGGCCTTCCCCGGGGGGGAAGGAGGAAAAGCACCTCATCCCCCGGCCCCTTCACCCGGGGAGAAGGGGGGAAATGCACCCCATCCCGGCCTTCCCCGGGGTGGAAAGGGGAATGCGGAGCAGGTGATATTGGGCGGACTGGCCTTCGAGCATGTGGCGTTCCACTATGCCTCGCGGCCGGATATGCCCGTGCTCAAGGATGTGGACTTCACGGTTCGG
>JANOPI010000411.1:0-2364 GCA_031421755.1 Flavobacteriales bacterium
GCATCTGGTTGCTGGTGGGGCTGGTGTGCTACTTCGCCTACGGGTACCGGAAGAGCAAGTTGGCTGCCGCCGGTTGAACCGCAGATGGAGGGGATGAACGGGATGGACGCGGATAACATCCACTCCCTTACTGGCCCGGCATCCACGTTTATCGGCGTCTATCATTTCCGTCTGCGGTAAGTCACGCGTTTCTTCCTTAACGATCCTTCAGGCGGCGGTTGGCCGGGAGGAACGATCTTCGCCGCCAACGAATGGCCTTCCTCTTCCCTTCCTTCCTTTGGGCGCTCACGGCGCTGGCCATTCCCATCATCATACACCTCTTCCAGCTCCGGCGCTTCAAACGCATCGAGTTCCCGAACGTGCGGATGCTCCTTGAAGTGAGCCAGCGCACGCGCTCGCGCAAGCAGGTGAAGCATTGGTTGGTGCTGTTGGCGCGGCTGCTCGCCGTTGCCAGCTTGGTGCTCGCATTCGCACAACCCTATCTGCCCAACGCTTCCGGGGCGGTGAAAGCCGGGCAACGCGCCGTGAGCTTCTTCCTGGACGACAGCTGGAGCATGGACGGCACCAACCCGCAAGGCCGCTTGCTGGACCAAGCACGCAAGAACGCGCAGGACGCGGTGATGGCGTACAAGGCCACCGACCGGTTCCAGGTGCTCACGAACACCTTCGAGGGGCGCCAACAGATGCTCCTGGGCCGAGATGAAGCGCTGGAAGCCGCCGCGCAAGCTGAAGTTGGACCGTTCAGCCGACCGCTGAGCCAGGTGCTCCTTCGCCAACGGGAAGCGCTGGCACGCGGCGAAGCCCCCGTGAAGCAAGCCTTCCTTTTCACCGATCTGCAGCAGAGCGTGACCGACGTGGAGAAGTGGACCGATGATCCGGCTATCCCGACCACGATCGTACCGCTTCCCGCCAGCAACGTGGATAATCTGGCCATCGATTCGGTGTGGTTCGCTACACCCGTGCGGCGCTTCGGGCAGAGCGAAGTGCTGCATGTCCGGATCCGCAATTTTGGGGATCAGCCACTGGAAAGTGTGCCCTTGAAACTATCGATAGATGGCCGCCAGCGCGCACTCGCCACCTTCGCCGTGGACGCGCAAGCTTCCGCGGATACCGTGCTGCGTTTCACCAATGACGGCACAGGACCGCATTGGGGCGAAGTGAGCCTGACCGATCGGCCCATCACCTTCGACGACAACTTCTTCATCGCCTACCGCACTGCCGAGAAACTCCACGTATCGCTGATCAGCGGTGGTGATGTGGCGAGTGACCGCAGCGTGGAAGCCGTTTTCGTCGGCGACAGTTCGCACGCGTTCGCGATGCATCCCTACCGCCAAGTGGATCTCGCATCCTTCGCCCGCACGGACCTTGTGGTGCTGAACGCCTTGCCCGATGTGCCCAGCGGTACGGCCAGCGCGCTGAAGGACTTCGTTGCCAACGGAGGCAGCTTGGCGATCTTTCCTGGCAAGGAGCCCGACCTGAACAGTTGGAACGCACTGCTCGCGCAATTCGGTGCTTCGCTCGGGGCGCGCGATACGGCGAGCATGAACGTGGACCGCATCGACCTCCAGCAGCCCTTCTTCAGCGAAGTGTTCAGCAGCATGCCGAAGAACGTGGAGCTCCCGCTTTCGCGCCTGCGTTGGAAGATCAGCGCTCCCGCCACGGCGAATGCCCTCCTGCGTTTGCAGAATGGAAACGTGTTCCTTTCCGCGATACCGTCCGGCAAGGGGCAGGTCTTCATAAGCGCGTCGCCGTTGAACGAGGACGGAGGCAACTTCACGCAGCATGCGCTCTTTGTTACGTCGATGCTGCGCATGGCGGAACTGAGCCGGCCCATGGGCGCGCTCTACCACACCATCGGCGCGCAGGTGAGCATTCCCTTGGAAGGCATCGACCTGCCCGGGGAAGCCGCCCCGCATCTGCTTGGTCCGAACGGCACCGACCTGGTCCCCGAGGTGCGCCGCAACCTGTCAACCGTTTCCATCGCCCTCCACGATGTGGATCTGGCACCCGGTGGTTATGCGCTCACCCTTGGGCCTGATACCCTCGCACGCGTAGCCCTGAACCTGCCGCGCACGGAGAGCGACCCGAGCGCCTTCACGCCCGAGCAGCTGACACAACGCCTGGCAGAACTGGGCCTGAAGACCTTCAGCGTGGTGGATGCTGCGGGCGAGAACCTCGCCGTACGTTTGAGCGAAATGGACCAGGGCGTGAAGCTGTGGAAGTGGTTCGTGATCGCAGCGCTCTTGTTCCTGGCCTTGGAGATACTGATCATCAGACTTACGCGATAGTTCGCTGACGAAAGCCGAATGAAACGGACCAAGTGGCGAGTGTTGTGTGGTGAGTGGCGAGTCTGCGTCGGCAGCT
>JANOPI010000412.1:0-5695 GCA_031421755.1 Flavobacteriales bacterium
GCGGAAACCGCGCCCCTCGCTCTTCCATACCGTATGTCATTCCGGGTTTGACCCGGAATCGCGGGGTCACATCACCTCATCCAACGCCGAGCAGAACACTTCCGCAACGCGTTCGATGTGCGCATCCGTATGCGCTGCGCAGACAAAGCCCACTTCGTACCCGGAAGGTGCCGCGTACACACCTCGTTCCAACAACGCCGCGTGCAGCTTCGCATAGCTCTTCATGCTCGCTGGATCAATCGCGCTCGCTTCTTTGATGTGTTCGCCACGGGCGAAGAAGCCCCAGAAGATCGAACCCAGGTGATCGATGTGATAGTCGTATCCCTTCGACTTCGCATGCACGTTCACATGGTCGCAGAGCGCTGAGGTCTTCCGCTCCAGTTCCTTGTAAAAGTCCGGTCTTGCACATTCCGTGACTTGCGCCAGCCCCGCCGCCATGGCCACAGGATTTCCGCTGAGCGTGCCCGCTTGGTACACGCTTCCTTCCGGCGCGATGTGCTTCATCAATTCGTGCTTCCCACCATAAGCGCCAACAGGCATTCCACCGCCGATGATCTTGCCGTACGTCGCAAGATCCGGTATGATGCCGTAGTGCGCGCTCGCCCCGCCAAAGCCGATGCGAAAGCCGCTGATCACCTCGTCGAAGATGAGCACGCTGCCATGCTTCGTGCAGAGCTCCCGCAGATTCAACAGGAACGACTTGTCCTGTAGAAGTAGCCCGTTGTTCGCGGGAACCGGTTCAATGATCGCACCCGCGATACGCTCGCCATGCTTCGCGAAGGCGGCTTCCAACGCGGCTTCATCATTCAATGGAACAACGATGGTGAGCTGCGCCAACGCTTCTGGAACGCCTGCTGAAGAAGACGTGCCGAAGGTGGCCAAGCCACTTCCAGCATTCACCAACAAACTGTCGAGGTGTCCGTGATAGCACCCATCGAACTTGATGATCAGGTCGCGCTTCGTGGCACCGCGCGCCAGGCGGATCGCGCTCATCACCGCCTCCGTCCCGCTGCTCGTGAAACGCATGCGCTCGATGAACGGAATGCGCTCCATGAGGAACGAGGCCAGTTCGTTCTCTTCTTCCGTTGGCGCGCCGAACGTGCTGCCCTTTGCCGCCGTGCGCGTGATGGCCTCGACAACTTTCGGGTGTGCATGGCCCAGTATCAATGGCCCCCAGCTATGGCACAGGTCGATGAACCGGTTGCCGTCCGCGTCGATCACCTCGGCACCCTCGCCACGAGCGAAGAACAGCGGGGTGCCGCCCACGCTTTTGAACGCTCGCACCGGTGAGTTCACACCTCCAGGAAAAAGTTCCAGAGCTTTCTTGTAGAGTTGTTCGGAGCGGGTGCGGTTCATGGCGATCTTTTTCACTTGTCACGTCGAGCGCAGTCGAGACGCAACCAAATTCACCAACGAGGGAGTATGCCCCTCGACTGCGCTCGGGGTGACATACCAGAGGGCCGCGAAGCTCATACTTTCGTCGGCCTTCACCCGTCACATGTCCGTCACCTTCGAGAATTCCCTCGCCTTCGCCCAGCGCATGGACCAGCAGGACCCCTTGCGCGACTTCCGCAACGAGTTCCTCTTTCCACAGCATGAGGGCAAACCCGTGATCTACTTCACAGGCAACTCGCTCGGCCTGCAACCCAAGGGTGCTGCTGCCGCGCTGAAACAGGAACTGGACGATTGGGCCCAATACGGCGTGGAAGGCCACTTCCAGGCGAAGAATCCCTGGTATCCCTATCACGAGTTCTTTAGTGAAAGTCTCGGACGGATCTTAGGCGCGAAGCCCACGGAAGTGGTGGCCATGAACGGCCTCACAACGAACCTGCACTTGCTGATGGTGTCGTTCTACCGGCCCAGTGGCAGGCGCACCAAGATCCTCTGCGAGGAGCGGCCGTTCCCCAGCGACACGTACGCGTTCCATTCGCAAGCCGAGTTCCATGGACTGGATCCGAAAGCCACGGTGATCGGTATGAAGCCGCGCACCGGTGAGCACACGCTCCGCACCGAGGACATCGTAAAGCGCATCGAGGAACTCGGCGATGAGCTCGCGCTCGTCTGCTTCGGAGGCGTGAACTTCCTGACGGGCCAGGCGTTCGACATGAAGACCATTACCGAGGCCGGACATCGCGCTGGTGCGGTCGTCGGTTTCGATCTCGCACATGCAGCTGGCAATTTGAGGATGTCCATGCACGACTGGAACGTGGACTTCGCCTGCTGGTGCAGCTACAAGTACCTGAACAGTGGGCCAGGCAGCATCGCAGGCGCGTTCGTGCATGAGCGTCATCACCGCGAAAAGCTCCCGCGTTTCGCCGGTTGGTGGGGTCACGACAAGAACGAGCGCTTCTTGATGGAACCCGAATTCAAGCCGATGCCGAGCGCGGAAGCTTGGCAGTTGAGCAACGCTCCCGTGTTCAGCATGGCGGTGCATCGCGCGGCGCTCGATCTCTTCGATCGGGCGGGCATGGACGCCTTGCGCGCGAAGAGCGAACTGCTCACCGGTTTCCTGAAGCTTGTCCTCAACGAGATCTCGGTCGAACATGGCAACCTCTTCGAGATCATCACGCCGAATGATCCCGCGCAACGCGGCTGCCAGTTGAGTTTGCTCGTGCGCGAGAACGGACGGGCCATCTTCGATGCGCTCACAAAACGCGGTGTCGTGATCGACTGGCGCGAACCGAATGTGATCCGCATGGCACCGGTGCCACTGTACAACAGTTTTGAGGATGTGTTCCGTTGCGGTGAGGTTCTGAATGAAGCGCTGAAGTCATGAGCAACATCACTATCGTAGGTGGCGGACTGGTCGGAAGCTTGCTCGCCATTTTCCTCGCGAAGCGCGGTCACAATGTCAGCGTCTACGAACGTCGCGGTGATCCGCGCAAGACGGATGTGTACGCCGGTCGCAGTATCAACCTCGTTGTCTCCCACCGCGGGTGGACATCCCTTCGCGCCGCTGGTGTGGAAGATGCCGTGAAGGAGATCGTGGTGCCCGTGTACGCTCGCATGATGCACGATCGCGACGGCAAATTGAACAGGGTTCCGTACAGTATCGACAACCGCGCGATCTATTCCGTTTCACGCGGCGAGTTGAACCGGCGCTTGCTCAGCGAAGCGGAGAAGCTCCCGAACGTGAAGCTCTTCTTCAACCACAAGTGCGTGGATGTGGATCTCGAGCACGCGACCTGTCATTTTCAATACTCTACCTCCAATGTCACGCCGAGCGCAGTCGAGGCGCAGGATATTGTAGAAGTGAAAGCCGATGTCGTTTTCGGCAGCGATGGTGCCTTCAGCGCGGTGCGCCAGAAGATGATGCAGGGCCGCTTCACCTACAGCCAGGAGTACATCGAGCACGACTACAAGGAGGTCGCGTTCCCGGCCAATGCCGACGGCACGCCGAAGATGGACCCGCAGTGCCTGCACATCTGGCCGCGACGGTACTTTATGATGATGGGCCTCGCCAACCAGGACGGCGGATTCACCGGCACGCTCTTCATGCCGAACTCCTCCGTAGCTGTCATTCCGGAGGCCGGGCGATCGCAGATCGCGGGACCCGGCCATCCGGAATCTCGTGCAGCTGTTCCGGGCTTCGATACCGTGAAGTCAGAAGACCAAGTACAACGCTTTTTCGCCGATCACTTCGCCGATGCGATGCCGATCGTACCCGACCTCGTGCAACAATACTTGCGCAACCCGCAGAGCTCGCTCGTCATCATTCGCTGCAACCCATGGACGGTGAACGGCAAGGTGGCCTTGATCGGTGATGCCGCGCACGCCATCGTGCCTTTTTATGGTGAAGGCATGAACGCCGGCTACGAGGATTGCAAAGTGCTGAACGACCTGCTGAACGAACACGGCGACGACAACTGGGCCAGTGTGCTCGCCGCCTACGGCCAGGCCCGCAAACCCAACGGTGATGCCATCGCCGACCTATCGCTCCGCAACTTCATCGAGATGCGCGACCTGGTGGCCGACCCGAAGTTCCTGCTGCGCAAGAAGATCGAAGGCCACCTGCAGGCCAAACACCCCGACCAATGGCTGCCGCTCTACAGCCAAGTGAAGTTCAGCGACATCCAGTACAAGGACGCGTGGCGCGAAGGCCTGCGGCATGATCGCATCATGGAAGAAGTGCTCGCCATGCCGGGCATCGAGGAGAAGTGGGAGAGCGAGGAGGTGGAGAGGAGGGTGATGGAGTTGGTCGAGGGGACGAAGTGATCGCCGGGTGCTATGATCGATACCTCTCTTTTGACCAACGAATCTGAGATTGCCGGTGATTCCAAGGAGGACACCGTTCTGTTGCAGGCAATGGTGCGCGAGGCACATGAATACATGTCTGGCCATGCGTGGATGCCCGGCGTCCGGTCTGTCCATTTTGGTCTGGGTGTCGGCGGGCTAGTCGCGGTATTCCTCTTTACGTTTTCCGAAGCGATAAAGGGCCGCGATGATCAGCTCTGGGTGATCGTAGGCGATATCCCGAGTGCCTACTTGGTGATCGATGAATGCAGAACGCCTGAAGAAGCTCTCGCGTGCTACTGTTCGCTGATGATGGATTGGGTCAGTGCTGTTCGGAGGGGTACGGATCTAAAGGATGTCTTTCCAGTCCGAGCTGAGCCGAGTGTGGAGAACGCGGATAGTCTCGAACGGAGGGTGAGGTTCATTGAGGAGGACCTCATTTAGTAGTTGGCATGTGGCCCAGCCTCGCGCGGGGTCCACGCTCGTGTGCCGCTATCTTTGCCCAACTTCCATCGCGCCATGTCAGAGACTGAACTGAAGAAACGCTTGATCACCCGCATCCAACGGTCGCGCAACAGCGCCTTGCTGCGCGAGGCTTACCGTTTGATGGGAACCGATGCCGCTGATCTTGAGCCTTACAAACTGAGCAAGGAGCAGAAGGCTTCGATCGCCAAAGGCAAGAAGGACATAAAGGCACTCATTGACCAGAAGACGAGCGCGGCGAAGCGTGGCAAGACGGGTGAACTGAAATCCAAAGAGACCAAGGCCGAGGCCGTTCAGCGTCTGATGCAGGAAACCACGGCCCGATCGGAACGTGAGATCGCAGCAGGTCTCGGTCAGGATTGGGCGGAGGTGAGAGAGGAAATGCGGGCACTGATCCGGAAGCCCCGGCGCATCGCGGCAAGCAGGAAGGCGACCGCTCGGAAAAGCCGATGAAGGTCATCGTTCCGCCCGCTGCCAAACTCCGGTTGGCTGCGACTATCCGTTTCTACAAAGAGTCCTACGGCACCGAGTACGCTTCTCGAGTTCTTGATGCTCTCGAGGACGCGGTCCTCTGGCTTGGCGACCATCCCTATGGTGGTCCGCCTGAGCCGCTCGTGAAAGGCAAGCACGCCTATCGGAAGTGGATCGTCGGATACATCAAGATCGTCTACTTCGTGGGGCGCAACAGACTTGTGGTCACTGACATCTTCGATGGCCGCCAAGACCCGCGCAAGATGAAGGGCTGACCACCTTCCTTTGGCCCGTGCCGCCCCAGGACGAGTTCCGCGCGTTGTACCACCAGCATGCCCGCATGGTGTTCAACCTCTGCCTGAACTACCTCCACGGTAGAGAGGACGCGCAGGAAGCAACACAGGATGTCTTCGTGAAAGTGCATGAGCGTCTGGCAAGCTTCAAGGGCAATGCGAGCGCGGCTACTTGGATCTACCGCATCACCATCAACACCTGCCTCGATCGGCTG
>JANOPI010000413.1:0-15996 GCA_031421755.1 Flavobacteriales bacterium
ACAGCAACGGACGGGCAGTGTGGGCGTTGGGCGTATGCATAGCTCATGAAACGGTATTGATGCCGGACATCGTGCGCAATGCGGAGGCCGCATTGACGGCATCGCTCCAGCGCGCATGCGAACTCACCTCACCGCGCGCGATCGCTTTCACCATCAAGGGTCTTCATGCCTACAATTCCGTCAGGCGCAGGGCGCGGATCACGGCACTGATCGATCAACTCGCAGCGCGACTGTTATCCACGTACAACGACACGGCCACCGCGCAGTGGAACTGGTTCGAGCCGATCGTGACATACGGCAATGCCGTGCTTCCAGAGGCCCTGTTGCTGGCATACCTGGAGACGGAACGTTCAGCGTACCGCAACGCGGCGCTCGCCACGTTCGGCTTCCTGCTGGAACACTTGTTCAAAGGCGATATGCTGCGTGTGATCTCCAATCGCACCTGGCTGGTGCCGGGGAAGGCTCCTGACCTGTTCGGCGAGCAACCCATCGATGTAGCGTACACCATCTCGGCATTGGCCCTGTTCCATGAGGTGTTCGGTGATCCGGAGCACGCACGCAAAATGCACCTGGCCTTCGAATGGTTCCTCGGTCGCAATCACTTGGCCCAGGTGATGTACAACAGTGCTTCCGGTGGTTGTTATGATGGCCTCGAAGAGCACAGCGTCAACCTCAACCAGGGAGCGGAAAGCACGGTGTGCTACCTCATCGCCCGATCCATCATGGAGCGGAGCAAAAGAAAACGGGAGCGCCGCGTTGTTGACCGCAGACGAACCGACCTCCCCCGGGTGGTCAGGCTTACTCCGCATTCATTGACGGAAGGGGCGATACGCCCCCATGCCGCCTAGGTTGAAGAGCGATCGGAATGCCGACCCTTCAGCGCTCGCTCGGCCTTGGCCACGTCATCTTCTTCGGTGTGGGTTCTATCCTCGGGGCAGGCATCTACACGCTGATCGGAAAGGTGGCCGGCGAAGCGGGAAACCTCACATGGCTGGCCTTCCTGATCGCCTCCTTCACCGCCTTTCTTACCGCGTTCTCCTATGCGGAACTGAGCGCGGCCTACCCGCGTTCCGGCGGTGAATACGTGTATGCGCAGAAGGCCTTCGGACAACGTGCGGGAACAGGCGTTGGCCTGTTGATCGCGCTCAACGGGATCATCAGCGCGGCCACGGTATCACTGGGTTTCGCGGGGTACTTCACCGAACTCGTACACCTGCCGTTGTTGCCAGTAGCGCTGGGCATCATCGGCCTGTTGATGCTGGTGAACATCCGTGGCATCCAAGCATCAAGCACGGTGAACATCGCACTTACGGTAGTGGAGATCCTGGGACTGGTCGCGGTAGGGATCGCCGCGTTCCCGCACATAGGCGAGGTGGATCTTCTGGAACTTCCTGACGGGAATTCCAACGGACTGTTCTTCGCCGCCGCGCTGAGCTTCTTCGCCTATATGGGCTTCGAAGACATCGTGAAGCTGGCCGAGGAAACACGTGATCCGGAGCGCAACATCCCGCGTGCGCTGTTCATCTCCAATGGTATCGTACTGGTGATCTACGTGGCGCTCGCGATGCTGGTAGTGAGTGCGATGCCATGGCATGAACTTGCCCATGAACCCGCGCCGCTGGGCGCCATCGTAGAAGGGCGCTGGGGACGGGCGGGCCTCCTGGTGGTGGGGATCGCGGCGCTGTTCTCCACCAGCAATACCTTGCTCAGCAACCTCCTGGGCAGCTCACGTGTGCTCTCTTTCATGGGCCGCGAATTGGGACCGCTACGTTGGCTGGGCCGCGTGTCCGCGCGCAAGACACCGGTAACGGCCCTCGTCTTCATCGCGGCAGTGGCGATCGCTTTCGCACTGATCGGCGATATCGGCATCGTCGCGCGCATCGCCACGGTGAGCATCTTTCTCACCTTCATCCTGGTGAACCTCTCAGCGCTCGTACTACGCCTTCGGCAACCTGACCTGATGCGGCCGTACCGTATGCCGTTGCATGTGGGCCGCGTACCGGTGATCCCCGTAGTAGCCATCCTCTTTACGATCGTGCTCATGGGCTTCACCATCGCCGCGCTCACAAGCGGGGCATCGCAGACCGCGAGTGTGAATGCGATCCGGGGCACGCACACCCCAAAGGCTATGGCGGCAGCATATGGCAAACTTGGACGTGACCGGTCATTTGCGCACTGGTATCATGGTTCCGGATCAATTGCGACCAAAAGAGCGATCAACGGTCGATCATTTGCGAGGTCATGGGCAAGGCTGATGGAAGTACCGAACGCGGACCTGCCAGCCTGAAACGAACAAACCAAACGACCATGAACAAGCACGACGAGAAGCCGACCACCCAGAAAGGCGGTGTACCTGCCAACACGGATCACGCCACGAAGCCGATGGCGAATGACAAGAAGGACGGGACCAACAGCGACCACAAGGGCAAAGTGGAAGACAAGGAGAACGCACCTGACAGCACCCGCACCACGAGGAGCACGGCCAAGGACCTGCCTCTCCGCAAGGAAACGAAGTAGACCAAATGACCGATCTTTGGGACCTGCCCGCAGTGGTTGAACGATACACATGCGGGCAGGCCTGAGGTTCGAGCATACAGGATGCGGCGTGCAATGGCCCATTGCCCGCATCGCATCTGACGATCTTCAACGGAGACGCATGGAGGTAGACTACCTTACACGCATGAGCTCAGGACCCGTCCTTCCCAACATGGAGCATTTCGGCGCACAACGGATGCCCGGCCAGTGCCGGAAGTGGCGACACAAGGTTCACTCTTCATGGACGCCGACCTTCGCATACTGGCGGCCGATGATCTATTTTATACCAGCTTTCAGGTCACTCCGGAAGAGACCGAAGGTCGCTTGCTGAAGGAGCTCGGCACCGGACAATGGAGCAGCGCTGCACTTTGCGACCTGTTGCTGCAGGCCGTCAACGATGATCGATCATTCTCTGACCATGAGGTGGCCCATGAATTCCCGAACGGTATTGGGCACCGGCGCATGTTACCGCACGGCAGCCGCATCGGCAGCACCAGCCATCCGGAAGCATTGGTCATGCTCAACATCGACGACGGCACCGCTCGCCGCCTGGCCCAAGAATCCATCCGACATGCGGGGGTGCGCTACCGGCGATTGTTCCAGACGGCGAAGGATGGCATCCTGATCCTTGATGCGATCACAGGCAAGGTGATCGATGCGAACGCCTTCATGGAAGGCCTGGTAGGTCTGGAATCCGGCGAGCTGATGGGCAAGCAGCTCCACGAGATCGGTATGTTCAAGGACATCGAACAGAACAAGGCGGCCTTCCGCGAATTGCAGCAGGCCCGATACATCCGATACGAGCACCTTCCTGTTCAGAACCAGCGCGGGGAAACGGTGGAAGTGGAATTCATCGCCAACGTTTATCTAGAGGACGATCGCTTGGTGGCCCAGTGCAACGTGCGCGACATCTCTGACCGAGTGCGTCTGGAAAAGAAGATCGCACAGCAAGCGGCAGCCTTGGCCGTTGAGGCGAGCAGCAAAGACCAGTTCCTGGCGATGTTGTCCCATGAACTGCGCGATCCATTGGCCCCGATCCGCTCAGCGGTACACCTGTTACAAATGCAGAAGAGTACCGACCAGAGCCCTGACCAAGGTGAAGCGTTGGCGATCATCGAAAGACAGGTGGGCAACATGACGGCGCTCGTGAACGACCTGCTGGAGGTATCGCGCGTGATCAACGGGCGCATACACCTTACTCTTCGGCCAGTAGACATCCAACAGGTAGTGCGGCACGCGATCCAGACGGTTGCCCCGCTGCTCGAAAAACATCGGCATTCGCTCACCGAGCTCACGTGCCCGGTGCCACTTTGGGTAAGTGCCGATGCCATCCGCATGGAGGAGGTCTTCGTGAACCTGTTGAACAACGCCGCCAAATACACACCCGAAGCGGGCATGGTCGAGGTCGGCTGCACCTCGGGTGAAGGCTATGTGACCATTCATGTGCGCGACAATGGCATCGGGATGCAACCCGATCTGTTGCCGCATGTCTTCGACCTGTTCGCCCAGGCCGATCGCTCATTGGACCGGTCGGCCGGCGGTCTCGGCATCGGGCTATCGCTGGCGCAACGGTTGGTGATCCTGTATGGCGGAACAATAGAAGCACGAAGCGCGGGACCCGGTTTCGGCAGCACCTTCACCGTTCGGGTACCTTTGATCGACGAGCCTCGAAAGTCCGACCAACCAGAGGTCGCACTAACAGAACCGACCAGTGGCGGCGGGCGTGTGCTGGTTGTTGATGATAACGTGGATATGGCCACGATCTTCACAAGCATGCTTCGGCACAAAGGCTACACTATGCGTACAGCCTATACCGGTCCTGATGGATCGCGGATCGCGAAAGAATGGACTCCGCGGATCATTTTGTTGGACATCGGCCTGCCCGGGTTGGACGGATATGAGGTGGCGCGCCGCCTGCGCACCGACCCGGCCACGGCCGGAGCCCGATCTATCGCCCTCACAGGCTATGGCCAACAGTCCGACATCGACCTTACCCGCGAGGCCGGCTTCAATGCGCACATGCTGAAACCCTATGCGTTCGACGCATTGGAAAAGCTGATGCTCCAGGATGACTGATGCCAGGTCGGCATGTGTTCGCTGATAGTGGCCCAGGGTACCGTCCTGCTTCCCAACGGCGTAAGGTTCTGCTGTGGATGATCGGGGCGGGAACTTCCCGATCATGAGCAAGTACACCCCAGGGAACAGATGCACAACTCCGGAAAAAATGATCCCGGCCTGAGATCCCGAATCGTCCGAAAAGTACGGGAGAGTAAGGCCCGATGTGTGTCTTGTTCCGCAAAAGTAATGAACCCGGCCGCGAAGAGGAACGTGGACACGATCTTGGTCTTGGCCTGTGGCCGGACAATTCAACCGGCATCACCCACTCTCCATGAACCACTCGAGAACATTGACCTTCCTCGCCGTACTCGGCCTTTCCTGCGCATCCGCGCTCACCGCACAAGAGATCCGATTGGGCGGGGGATATTCCGGCAGCAAAGTGGACGCCGATGGCAGCGACAACTGGAAAGGCCGCGCAGGCTATCAGTACGGCATTGAATTGCTGCTCGGCGAGCGTTTCTTCCTGAAGCCCGGCCTTTACATGCAGGTCCGGAATCTGGACTACACTACGGTAGGTATCGGCCAGGATGGCACACCGAATGGCATCACCACCGAGACCCGCTTCACAAGCAAGGCACTACGCATTCCGCTGATGGGCGGCATCCGACTGATCGACCCCGCTGGCGACCCTGACTTCAACCTGTACGTCACCGGCGGCCCCACCGCGCTGATCGGACTCAGCACAAAGTCGGACGAGAACTCACTGAGCTTTACCACGCGATCCACCCAGTGGTACTTGGGCTTCGGCGCCGGCGCTGAATACCGCTTCCTCTTCCTGGATGCCGGCTACGACGTGGGCATGACCAATATGTTCAACGGCGATGGCATCAACACCAACCCGCGCATCAACAACTCGTACATCACCGCCGGACTCCGTTTCGTATTGAACAAGTAGGCGTTCTCTCCCCGCCTGCTGTTGCGCAGGGCTTCCACGTTGGGGGTCCTGCGCTTCGTTCTGGGGTGGTCATTCGCTTCACCAGGAACAGTTAAGCCGCCGACCATGGACCACCACAGGCGTGGGGCCAGGCCAACACCTGTAACGGACGCAAGGGCTGGTTATGAACGCCCGGCTATATTGACAGCGTGCCGGATGACGCTTTTCGCGTCAGTGACAACCGGAGCCGTTCTGTTCACCCTTAACCCATGCACAGTGAAGTAGCAGACAAGTTCACCTCGGAACATCACGCTGAGAACCGTCACACCGATCGCGGTCCACAGAACATGCCGATCCACAATTCCCCTCCAGCCCCGATCTTTCGGACCTCCGCTTCAGGCTTCGGCGAGCATAGGATGAGCAGCGAACAGCACGAGGAAACCGAAATGGCGATGATCGCCGCGCGCTTCGTGAACAGCACGAACCGCCACGTTTTCCTCACGGGCAAAGCCGGCACCGGCAAGACAACCTTCCTGCATAAGCTGGCGGCGAGCACCCACAAGCGGTATGTGATCCTTGCGCCAACGGGCATCGCGGCGCTGAACGCGAAAGGCGTCACGATCCATTCACAATTCCTCTTCCCCTTCGGCGCCTACCTGCCGGAAAGGCAACGGCCACAGGACATTCCGGAACACGGGGCGTTCCATGATCAAGACACACTCACACGGCGGCATCCGTTGAACGCCGTCCGCCGCAACGTGCTGCGCGAAGTGGACCTCCTGATCATTGACGAGGTGAGCATGTTACGGGCAGACGTGCTGGACGCGATCGACCAACGCATGCGCGCTGTTCGCCAGAACCGCAACCAGAGCTTCGGCGGAGCGCAAGTGCTGCTGATCGGCGACCTGTACCAATTGCCACCGGTGGTGAAGGACGAGGAGTGGCGGGTGATGCAGCGCTACTACGCGAGCATGCACTTTTTCGAGAGCCTTGTGATGCGGCAGCACGGATACGCCCACATCGAACTCGACAAGATCTTCCGGCAGCAGGATGATCACTTCATCCACATCCTGAACAACCTGCGGAACAATACCGTTGCGCAGGAAGATGTTACGGAACTGAACAAACACTTCAAGGCGACCATCAGTGAAGAAGAGAGCGAAGGTGTGATCACCCTCACCACGCACAACTACAAGGCCGATGAACTGAACCAGCGCGCGCTCGCGAAGCTGCCGGGCAAGTTGCACACCTTCGAGGCGGAGATCAACCCGGACTTCCCAGAAAGCATGTACCCCGTTCTGCAGCGCATCGAATTGAAAGCGGGTGCGCAGATCATGTTCGTGAAGAACGACCAGGAGAAAGCCTACTTCAACGGCAAGCTCGCCAAAGTGGAATCCATTGATAAGGACGGCATCACCGTGCGCATGGACACGGGGGAAGAGTACAAGTTGAAGCGCGAGATCTGGGAGAACAAGCGCTACGTCGTACACGCGGTCACGAAACAACAGGACGAGGAGATCATCGGCAGTTTCCAACAGTACCCGATCAAACTCGCATGGGCGATCACCGTCCACAAGAGCCAGGGTCTCACGTTCAGCAAGGCGATCATTGATGTGGGATCAGCCTTCGCGCCGGGACAGGTCTACGTGGCCCTGTCGCGTTTGCGGTCACTTGATGGATTGATCCTGCGCACACGCATCGACCCGAGCGTGGTGAGCAACGACAAGGATGTGGTGGCCTTCACCCAGCGCGGCACTGAACAGCAGCCTCTGCCTGACCAGCTCGCGGCCCAGCAACGCGAGTACCTGCGGCTCCTGCTCAGCGGCACCTTCGACTTCAGCGACCTGCTGCGGAAAGTCGAGTACACGCAGAAGGATCATCCGGAAACGGCCGAGTTCGAGGATGAGCGCATGAAGACCGCGCTGAAGCTTTTCCTGGAAAAGCTGCGCAGCGAAGAGGAGAACACGCAGAAGTTCCGCGGGCAGTTGATGCGTTTGTTGCAAGAGGACAAGCGCGACGAGCTATCTGGGCGCATCGAGAAAGGCGGCGCGTACTACGGCGACATACTGCAAGCGCAGATGAAGGCGCTCTTCCAGCACTTGGCACAGACCGAAATGCTCAGCCGAGCGAAGGAGTACACGAACTCGCTGAAGGAGATCGACGGGATGTTGATGAAGAAGGTGTCAATGATCGCGAAAGTGGGCTACCTCACTACGTGTATCCTGAACGGCATCCCTGTGGAGAAACGCCCGGACCTGGAGAAAGCGATCACCGACAAACGCGCGGCCATGGTAGGCGAAGCGCGGGCGTGGGCGGAAGAGAACAAGCCAAAGACGAAGTCACGCACGGGCCGCAAACGCTTGGCAGAAGGCGATGAGGGCTACGAAGAGTTCGATCGCTTGAAGAAGGAACGCACGGAACGCACTGGTAAAAAACCGACCGGTGCCACCTACGAGACCACCTACGCCCTGGTGAAAGCGGGGTTCAGCCTGGAACAGATCGCGGCGGAACGATCCATGGCGAAAAGCACGATCGAAGGGCACTTCGCGCGCGGCGTTGAAGAGGGGGCCCTGGAGATCGAAGCTTTGATGCCCGAAGAGGAACGCGATGCGATCGCCAGTTGGATGCGCGAGAACCCTACAGAAGGGTTGAATGCCGTAGCCGGCCATTTCGAGGGGCGCTTCAGCTATGGGCAATTGCGTATGGTGTCGGCCTGGGTGAAAAGGGAAGTGTGAAGTGTGATTGTCGGGTGTTTGATCGGTGCGGATCAGACTTCACGGCTCCTCAGTCCTGGGCCACGCTTTGACGGCGGAGATGTGTTCGCGCATTTGGCGCGCGATCGATCCGTTCGGCTCCCGCAGTTGCGCAACCAGCATTCGCGGCGCAGGTCTGTTCAAGCAGAAGAGAAGGAACTGGAGCTGTTCACGGTTGAAAGCCACCGTGACCGCGCCATGCTCAGCGCAGAACAGGTATTTATACGGGTGGCCGACCGAACGGATCCGTCCAGTTTTGAGGCTCGAAAACCGACACCATGCTACGCTTGCTCACACTACTCCCATCCATCACGCCGTTCGTCCTGTTCGCCCAGGTCGCCATCCACCCGCAAGTGGGGATAGCCAATACCACGCTCACACCAGAGCAGGAAGGCGTGCAGTACAAGGCCAAGGTGGGCGTGCTCGCCGGTGCGGATCTGCGCATCGGCCAGCGGGTGTACTTCCAGCCGGGTGCCTTCTTCGTGAGCGCCAAGACGGCCGTGAGCGCGGGTGACACCCTAATGACCGAAGACCAGTTGACCTGGAACTCGATGAAGCTGAAAGCGCTGATGGGGTACAACCTGTTGGACGGCGACGACTTCCGCCTGCGGATCAACGCGGGGGCCACTTACAACTGGCTGCTCAGCGCCACCGGCAAGGACGAGAACATCAAGGTGGTGATGGACGACATCAATACCGGAACGTGGAGCGCGGATGCTGGCCTGGGTATCGATGTGACCCTCTTCACCCTGGATGGCGGTGTGAGCTACGGGCTGAGCAAGGTCTACAAGGAAAAGGACGGCTTCTCCAATGATGCGCGGTACTTCACGTACTATGCTACCGTGGGGGTAGTGCTGGGTGGATCGACGATCAGGTAGTCCGCGTCAACAGAGGGCATAGCCGCCAGAGTGGGTCGATCCCGGCCATGCTACTTCATCAAGAGCACCTTCCGAAAGATGTGGTCAGGAGACCGGTCGCACCGGTCAAACCCGCACAATGCGTTGCGCCTTCACATTCCGGCCATCGATACCGAGCATGCACAGGTACGTTCCAGGAGCGACCTGTGATCCGGAGGCATCACTCCCATCCCATTGAACCGTGTAGCGGCCTTGTTTCTTCTGCTCGTCGATCAGGGTGACCAGCGCACGCCCGTTGAGGTCCGCGATGTGAACGGTGGTCCGCGCAGTACGGAACACGTTGAAGTGGACACTGCAGAGGTCGATCATCGGATTGGGGTACACGGGCAGCAGGTCACCATCGGTGCCGAAGCGGTTGGGTTTGATGCCGACCTGTCCATCCAACACGATGTCGAAAAGCCCTTCGAGCTGCTCCTGTCCGACGTTGTTCAACGGGATTATGCGCAAGGCCGCGTCAGGCTGAGAGGCCCATGGGTCAGCGGGTATGTACGGGTCACCTTCGAAATAGAGCTGGGTGATAAGCTCGGGGAAGCCGGGCTTGTTCACGCGGAAATGGATGTGCTTGGGCCGATACTGTGATCCGTTGAGGTAAGCACCGGGAACGATCGTCTCGAAGGCATAGTGCCCAATGGCATCGCTGAAGACAGTGCCTCGCAAGTTGAATGCTGGGGAAGTGTCGTACACTGCGGCATCGTTCGCCTGCCATACCTCGATCATGGAATCGGGCACGGGGGTAAGGCAATCGCTGCTGAGCACGGTACCGCTGATGAAGAGCCGCGTTCCGGGTTCATCTGGCAGCGCCACTTGCGCGGTGTTGGGGGAGCCGGCCAGATAGTACGGCCCGAGGATGTCATCCGTGGTGGCATTACAATCTCCTCCCCCAACCTCGGAAGGTTCGGCGATCAAGGTTCGGGGCATCAGCAGCGAGCCGATGCCGAGCAATGAACCAGCAGTGAGGAACCGGCGGCGATCGAGTGTGCGGAGCTGCTTCGGCGTTGCCATGGGATGATCGGTGCGTTGATGGCACAAAGGTGCGCTAACGCCGTGCCACCAGCACTGCACGTATCCCGTCAGTCCTTGCACGTTCACGGGCTGAGTATGCGTAGTGCGTAACCATCGCTGACACTGCTCTTCACACCTCACAATACATCCCTGGGCCGTCCGCAGCGATTCGCGTAGGCGGACCACACAGCTCCCTAATCCTCCGCCGCGCTCCCATCCCCGCACATGCGCACCACCTTGGGCGTGAACGAGCCGATGACCTCCACCAGGTCGCGCTGGCTGTTCATCACCATGGCGATGTCCTTGTAGGCCATGGGCGCCTCGTCCAGTCCGCCGCCGATCAGGTCGATGCCGTGCTTGGCCAAGTGATGTTTCACGCTCTTCGGATCGATCGTCTCCTTGGCGCGCGTGCGGCTCATGGTACGCCCAGCGCCGTGACTTGCCGAGCTTATGCTCTCGGCCACACCCGTGCCGCGCACGATGTAGCCGGGGGCCGTCATGCTGCCGGGGATCACACCGAGCACCCCCTTGCCAGCAGGTGTCGCACCCTTGCGGTGAACGATCACCTCCTTGCCACCGTGGATCTCCTTCCACGCGAAGTTGTGGTGGTTCTCCACCATCGCCGCAGGCTTCTCTCCCAGCGCTTTCGCGATGCGCTTGTGGATGTGATGGTGGCACGCGGACGCGAAGTCGCCTGCGAGGTTCATCGCCAGCCAGTACTCCTGCCCTTCCGCGCTGTCGAGCGAAAGCCACGCGAGGTTCTGCGCTTCATCGGGCAACTTGCAGAGCTCCTTCGCCACGCGCGTGTAGTGCTGCGCGATGCCCGCGCCCATGCCGCGTGAACCGCTATGCGAAAGCAAGGCCAGGTAGTTCCCGACCGGCAGCTTGAACTCGTTCCCCACATCCGTGATCTCCACCACACCGAACTCCACGAAGTGGTTGCCGCTGCCGCTGGAACCGATCTGCATCCAAGCGCGGTCCTTCAGGTGCTTCACCACGGGAATGGTGTTGAACTCCGCGCGCTCGAGCACAGGATCATCCATACGCTTCTCGTGTACGGCACGGCCAAAGCGCGTGTGCTCAACCAGCAGACGCTTGTAGTCCGCACGGTTCTGCTCCATCACTTCCGGGGCGATGTTGAAGATGCTCAAGCACATGCGGCAGCCGATGTCCACGCCCACTCCGTAGGGGAGCACCGCGTTCTCCACGGCGAGCACACCTCCGATGGGCAGGCCGTAGCCCTGGTGCGCATCGGGCATGAGCGCACCGGCCACCGTCACGGGCAGTTTCATGGCCACCTCCATCTGGTGGATGGCACCTTGCTCGATGTGCTCGCTTCCGTAGGTTCGGTAGTCTTTGCGCGCGACCAGTTCATGCATCGGTTCACTCTTGCGGTCGCGACCGGTCAGCGCATCGGCGATGGGTGCGTACAGTTCATGATCAGCGAACGCATCGGGCGCAACGAGGACCCGCTTCAGCGTATCGAGCGCTTCATCGGTCTTCATCTTGCGGTGGTGCTTCAGCATCACGTTGATGGCGATGCCGATGGCGCGACCCTCAGGGAAGCCGATGGCGATGAGGTCTTTGCCGTGGAGTTTGAGGCCTTTCATGTTCTTCGTTGCTAATGTTCACTTCTTCGGTGGATAGACGGGTTCGAACCGTCACCAACTGCCTCACAAGCAGCCGTGCTACCGTTACACCATATCCAACATGTTGTGGAAGAGGATGGAATTGAACCATCACCTGCCGGGCTTCAACCGGCCGCTCTACCGTAGAGCTGCTCTTCCTTCGACCGCCGAAGCCTTCGGCGAAGGCGGTCATTGTTGGCCCACCCGGACTCGAACCGGGACCTTCCGCTTAAGAGGCGGGTAGTCTTCCATACGACCTCTAGGCCACTCTGCGGTGCCGACGGGGATCGAACCTGCCTACCGCAGGCAGGCCCGTGCCTTCCGGGAGACAACCGGAAATTGTACCGCTCAACTACGGCACCGTGAGGGAATGGAAGGGATCGAACCTTCGGCCGGTCGCTTAACAAACGACTGCTCTACCACTGAGCTACGTTCCCCTATTTCAGGTGTGAAGTGTAAAGTGTGGGTTGTGAAGTACCGCCCCTTCACACCTTACACCTCCGCACTCACATCTCTCTCCGCTGCCACAGCTGGATTCGAACCAGCATAGGCGGCTCCAAAAACCGCTGTCCTGCCGTTAGACGACCTGGCATCATTACCACTCCCCCCCATTGTCACGTCGAGCGCAGTCGAGACGCAACACGACTGTCGTCATGGTTGCGGAAGCCCCTCGACTGCGCTCGGGGTGACATTGTATCGACCATCAGGAAGGACCTGCCTGCGGCAGGCAGGCTCGAACCCGTGCTCCGCATTTGCAAAGCGGTGCAGGCATCCATTTCAGCTTCTGATGGAGATCGATGTCCGGTGAAGCGCGAACACGTCTGTCCGAGCCTCACCTTTCACCTTCCACATCTCAACTTTCACCTTTCATCTTTCCCTAAGGACCCTTGCCCGCGCTGAACAGCTCCTTCAGCTGGTCCAGGACCTTGGCGTTACCGCTGATGGTGATGGCGCCGACCTTTTCGGCGATCTTCTCCACATATTCCATCTCCTTCAGCTTGAAGAGCATGGCGTTGTCCTCCATCAGCTTCGCGGTGTTCAGCAAGCTGCGCGTGCTCGCCGTTTCCTCGCGGCGCATGATGGTGTTCGCTTCCGCCTTCTTCTGTGCGATCAATACCTGGTTCATGATCTCCTTCATGTCACCGGGCAGGATCACGTCCTTGATACCACCCGCGCTGATGGCGATACCCAGGGCTTCGGCCTTCACACCCACGCTCTCCTTCACGTAGGCGGTCACGGCGTCCTTCTCGGCCAGCACTTCGTCCAGCAGTCGCGTACCGATGAACTCACGCAGGGCCAGTTGCACCAGAACATAGAGCTGCTTCTCGTTCTCCTTGTTCTCCAACAGCGCCTTGCGGATGTCGGTGATGCGGTACTGGAGCGTGAAGTTCACACGCAGCGCGGCCTTGTCCTTGGTGAGGATCTCCTGGCCGTTCACCTCCAGCTGCAGCTGGCGCATATCGGCCTTGAGGACCTGGATCACGATGCTGTTCTTCGCGAAGAAGTAGACACCGGGATCGAGCATGCGTTGCGCCTCACCGTCCACCAGGAGGATACCCTTCTCGTAGGGATCCACGCTGTAGGCACGGATGTAGGGCAGCAGCGCGGGCTTCATCAGCAGGTCGCGGTCCACGTTGGCGGGGATCTCGGCTTGCGCCAGGTCCACTTCAACGAACGTGTACTTCACCAGCGTGTTGAAGAAGGCGTAACGGCCGGGCTTCAGCACTTCCTGGTAGTTGCCGTTGCGGTACTTCAGCACGATGCGGTTGTCGGCGACTTCCACCACCGTGAGCAGTTCCGCAAGCTCACTATCCATCAACAGGATGTCGAGATCCGTCGCGCTGTAGAAGGGCTGCGTGAGGTCGTACGCACGCACTTCTTCGAAAGGCGCGAGCACATGCAGGCCGGGCTTCACTACGCGCTGGTAGTTACCGAAGCGGAAGACCAGACCGATCTTGCCTTCGGTGATGCGTTGGATGTTGAACATGGTACGTTGATGTGTTGGCCTTCGTGCTGCAGTACCGCGCAACGCGTAGGTGGGTTGTGGTGCCCGTTGACCGGTGGGCACCTTGCCGGGATATGTTGAGAGCCTGCCTGCCGGCAGGCAGGCACGAAGGCTCTTGCTGAAGTGAGAAAGCGATGCGGACGTCACCACCAGTGCTGGTCGGGGAGATCGGTGCGGTGCGCGGGCACGCGCGCTCCCGTTCACCGTTGCACCTCATCGTCCAAGACCTGTCAGGGCTTGGCTACCAGAAGTGCGCTGGTGATGGGAACGTATGCGCCGTTGCACAGCAGAGCGGGCTCCGCAGGACGAGTGCCGGCTGTCGCGAGCACTCAAAGGCAGTGCACAGGACCGGTGGATCCATCATCGCTTTCAGCGAGTGGGCATTTTTAGAGAAGCGCCCTGCTTCTTCCTCTGCATTAACAGTGCAGCGCTCTACCATTGAGCTACCTCGACGTTTCAGGTCAAGTGTTGGATTCGAACCAACTCTTCCATTGGAGAGGAACAGACCGATCGTTCGGCGGCATACCGCGTGCGAAGCGCTGCGATACCATGGGGTGCTAAGAGACCCTCATCAGGTCCGGCACGTCCGGTCTTTCCCCGTGCTTGCCTTGCGACAAGAGGATTTGTGCTGAAAGCACAGTATGTAAAGAACGTTTTCGTACCGGGTGAAGGAGTCGAACCTTCAAGCGCCTCGTTCTGAGCGAGGAGTGTCTTCCATTTCCACCAACCCGGCGGGGGATGCGGTGCAGCGGTCTGTCCAAAAGCAGCGAACCCGGTCTTGTCGGGCCGGGTTCGTTGCGGAGGATGTGTTGTCACATCATCGCTTCGGACACCGGTCCTGTCGTGTATCACGTTGTTTCCGCTCGCTATTGAACAGCGGTGCAAAACCCTTGAGCGCACGCTCCATACAGTTCGCTCCTTGTGAGAGGCGATAGCTGATGCTTGTATGTGATAGCGTGCGGGTCATTGGTCGTGCGTTGTTGGTCGTTCTACTCGTTTTTCGTGAGCGCGGCTTGCGCGTTCGGACACCAAGACGGACTGATCACAAGCGCGGTTGCTTGCATCCAGAAAAAAAATGAATGCGTAAAGCACGCAGGGTGCGGCAACGGATGCGGAACGGATCGCGCTATCGCACCTTCAACATATTCTTCACCTGCTGGCGGCTGCCGTTCTGCAAGCGGCAGTAGTATGGTCCTGCGGGCATGTCGGCCAGATCGCAGACCACGGTATGCGTACCGGCGGGCATGTCGCTGTGTACCAGTCGGCGCACCAATTGCCCGGAAGCATTGAAGACTTGCAGCATCACGCGGCCGCCGTTCGTGGTGTACCGCACGCTCGTTCGCTCCGTGAAGGGGCTCGGGAAAACTTCCAGCAACGTAGTACCGGCACCCTGGTTGAGTTCATGCACATCCGTACCGAGGCAACCGGCGGGGTCGATCAATGAAAGGGGTTGGTAGGTGTCCAGCAGTACCGTGTCGACGTCTGCGGTCTCCATGCAGAACCAGTCCTTCAGCACGCTGGCGTACACGCTTCGGAAGTCGTACTGCATGGGCAGGTTGGTGGTCACGTTGGTATCCACCGGGATCTCGGGATTGGTACCGAGCATACCGGGCACGACCTTGGTACCGAAGAGGAACATCGGGGCGGCCGCACCATGGTCCGTCCCGCGGGAGTTGTTGCTACGGATGCGCCTACCGAACTCGGAGAAGGTCATGCCCATCACACGATCCTCCAGACCGAGGAGTTGCAGGTCGTCTTGGAACGCGTGGATGCTATCGGAAAGGCCCTGCAACAGTTCAGCATGCGCGACTACGGTGGTGTTGTCGGCAGCCACCTGTTCACTATGGGTATCGAATCCATCAATGCTCACCCAATTGATGCGCGTTTTCAGGCCACCGCAAATGAGCTGGGCGACGATCTTGAGCGCGCTTGCGAGCTCCGCCCCTGGCTGTTGGCCGGTCGGATACAGGGTGCTCATGTTGCACCCCGGCAATGCTGCGGCTTGGATCACGTTGCCGTACAGATCGGTCTGCTGCTGCACCGTACGCGTGAAATCCAGCTTGCTGCCTTTGCAATCAGCCGTCACCGCATCGGTAAACAGGTTCCCCGTAAGGTCAAGCGAGTCTTCCGTATTGTAGATGGAAGCACCCATGCTCACCCCGAT